>JBNJGU010000019.1:0-24537 GCA_051747985.1 Pseudomonadota bacterium
GCGCCGGCTGGCGAGGCAACTGGAACTGTTTGATATCCTGCGTGTGGACCATTTCATCGGTCTGCACGCCTGCTGGTCACACCCTCGTCACTCTTCACCAGCAGAGGGAGAGTGGATCCCGGCCCCTGGTGATGAGCTGCTTACCACCATGTTCGACAGGCTGGGTCCTGTACCGCTGGTGGCCGAGAACCTGGGGCATACCACGCCGGGGATGCGGGCATTGCAGGCGGCCCATTCGCTGCCCGGAATGTGTGTATTGCAGTTCGGCTTCGATGGTCTGCCTGACAATCCCAATCACCCGGCCCGCCACGAACAGCATTGCGTGGTCTATACCGGGACCCATGACAACGACACCATTGTCGGTTGGTGGCGCCGCCTTTCGGAAGAGCAAAAAGCTCTTGTCAATCAGTCGCTTGCCGACACGTTCAGCGCTTCCGGCGAGCCCCTGCACTGGCGCATGGTCCGGCTCTGCCTGGACTCGCCCGCCGAACTGGCCGTGCTGCCCATGCAGGATCTTCTGGGGCTGGGCAGTGAGGCGCGGCTGAACCGGCCCGGCACGGAGACCGGCAACTGGTCCTGGCGGCTGCAGGGTGATGAAGATCTGTTGCAGGTTGCGCGCAAGGTCAGAGCGCTTGTGGATGCTGCCGAACGTGACAGTATTATCCGCATGGCCAACTAGAGCCACAGCATGCGTCCCGTTTCAAAAGGGTGGCTGAGAAGTTCATGGGACGGATACAGGCGGAAGCGCATCCCGTACAGGCCGTTGTCAGGCGTCTCCACGTCCAGCTCGAAGCGATGGATGCCAGGCGCTGCGTCCGTCTCCGTGGGTGCCATCCGGTATACGACCGGAATGGGGGTGTCATGATTGGTTTCACGGAGACTCAACAGACACTCCAGGGTGACATCTTCCGGGGACAGTGCCCCGAGAGCCACCTCGATCACCAGTTCGAGTCGCTGGCCGGTGACAAGGGCTTCAGGCGGTGGCCGGTTCCAGGACAGGGAAACCTGATCCCAGTGCTTCTGGACCTTCTGCTTCCAGCTGGCGAGCTGTTCTGCCGCGCTTCCGTTCTCGTGCAGCAGCCGCACGGACTGCGCGGCGGCGGGCCGGTACAGCTTCCGCGAGTAGTCCCGCACCATGCGTTCGGTATTGAAGCGGGGAAGCACCGTGAACATGGACCGTTTCGAGCGTTGTACCCATTCCGGTGAGTAGCCGCCCGGGCCAATGCGGAAATAGGCGGGAATGATGTCATGTTCCAGCAGGTCCAGCAGGTCTTCCGCTTCCGTGATGTCGCGCTCCTCCTGCGCCAGCTCGCTGCCATGGGGCGCGACGGCCCAGCCATTCTCGCCGTCATATCCTTCGGCCCACCAGCCATCCAGCACACTGAGGTTGATGACGCCGTTGATGGCCGCCTTCTGACCGGAGGTGCCGCTGGCCTCCATGGGGTATTCAGGGGTGTTCAACCAGACGTCCACTCCGGTGACCAGCTTGCGGGCCAGTGCCATGTCGTACCCCTCGATGAGGAACACGCGATCCTGAAAAGGCGGACGGGAGGCGAATTCATGGATGCACCTGATCAGGGTCTGACCGGGCGCGTCCTGCGGGTGCGCCTTGCCGGCGAACAGAATGATGACGGGGCGCTCGGGGTTGGCAAGCAGCCTGCCCAGGCGTTCGCTGTCCTGGAAGATCAGCAGGGCTCTCTTGTAGGTGGCGAAGCGGCGGGCGAAGCCAATGACCAGCGGCCGGATGTTTTCGGCGCAGAACACGTTCCGCATCGCCTCGATACGGGCACGGGTATAGTGGTTCCGGGTGTACTGCTGCAACATTCTTTCGCGCAGTTCCTCCAGCATGTCGCTCTTCAGGCAGCGGGTCAGGCTCCAGAAGCGGTGATCTGGAATGCGCTGGATGGTCCGCCTCCAGAACTCGGTATCCTGCAGTTTCTGGCGCCACTCCGGGTAGTGCCCGTCCAAAAAGCTGACCCACTCCCGCGCCAGGAACGTGGCCACATGCACTCCATTGGGAATGGAAGTGATGGGGTTGTCCTCCGGGGCGATATCGGGCCAGATGTGAGACTCCATGCGTGCCGCCACATCCCGGTGCACCGCGCTTACGCCGTTGTGGAAGCGTGAACCCCGCAGCGCCAGGGCCGTCATATTGAAGCTGTCGGCCCTGCGGGGTGAGGCGCCGAGCTGCAGAAGCCGCTGCAGGTCGATGCCAAGAGCATCCGCCGTTTCGTGCAGGTGCTGCCTGATGAGTTCATGGCTGAACAGGTCGTGGCCGGCGGCTGCTGCGGTGTGGGTGGTGAACACTGTCGCCGCCGCCACTGCCTCGAACGCGCCAGCGAAACTCATTCCCGCGCCGACCAGTTTCCGGCACCGCTCCAGAATCAGAAAGGCCGGGTGTCCTTCATTTACATGCCAGACAGCCGGCCTTATTCCCATCGCCCACAGCGCCCGTGGGCCTCCGAATCCGAGGACCAGCTCCTGAGCGATCCGCCGGCTGCGGTCGCCACCATAGAGTTGGTGCGTGATGGCCCGGTCCTCCAGCGAGTTCTCAGGAAGTTCCGTATCCAGCAGGTACAGGTTCAGGCGGCCGACGGCCAGCCGCCAGACGGCGATCGTGACCTCACGCCCCGGCAACGTCATATGAACCCGAACCGGCTGCCCTGCCGCATCCAGGGCGGGCGTCACGGGAATGTCCACCAGGTTGATGTGCTGGTAGTGCATCTCCTGGCTGCCATCCCGGCCCAGTTGCTGGATGAAATAGCCCTGCCGGTACAGAAGGCCCACTGCGACGAAGTTCATGTCCAGGTCGCTGGCCGCCTTGCAGTGATCCCCCGCCAGGATGCCCAGGCCGCCAGAATACAGGTGCAGGCTCTCGTGCAGGCCGTATTCCATGCAGAAGTACGCCACCAGCGGTTCATCGTCGCGTTCACGGATCCCGGAAGCGCCACCGGTTCCCGCCGCCAGGTAATTGTCAAAACCGTTCAGCACTTCCTTGAAATGCAGCCGGAAGGCGGGATCGGTGGTGAGTTCGTCCAGTCTGGACTGGGAAACACGGCGCAGGAAGATGCGTGGATTGTGGGAGCAGGCCGACCACAGCACCGGATCAATACGGTGAAACAACCCTCGGGTACGCCTGTCCCAGCTGTAGTAGAGATTGTTGGCCAGCTCTTCGAGACGGGCCATTTCCTCCGGCAGTCGCGGCTGCACCTCCAGGGAATGATGATTGTCGGACATGCCTGTACTCTCCACTAGAGCGCCCGGCCCTGTGCTATCCGTCAGCTGATCACAAACCGATTGGGAAATCGTTGACCTCGGTCAATGTTGCGCTTATGGTAATCCCGTGATGTGGGCGGGGCGGAGATCTGGATGGCGGGGCAAGAAGGACCCATTGACCGAAGGGCTTACCGGGATAGCCTGACAGAGGCCATCATCGACTCTGCCATAGACGGCATCATCACCATCGATGCCAGAGGCATCATCCACAGCTTCAATTTCGCCGCCGAGCGCATGTTCGGATACGGGAGAGAGGAGGCCATCGGCCGAAATGTTTCATTCCTGATGCCCTCGCCGGATCGCGAGCGTCATGATGGTTACATCAGCCGATATCAGAAGTCGGGATACCCCCGTATTATCGGCACGGGTCGCAATGTGATTGGCTTGCGGAAGGACGGGGAGGTGGTGCACATCCATCTGGCAGTGGCCGAATACAAGATACATGGGCAGGCCATGTTCGTCGGCTTTACCCATGACCGGACGGAACTGAACCGGGCGCAAATTGAAGCTCAGGACTATATGGAGAAACTGGTCTACCTGAATCGTGTCAACGCCTTGGGAGAACTGGCCTCCGGTCTGGCTCACGAGATACGCCAGCCCCTGATGGCGATACAGGCTTACGCCACTGCCGCCCGGAAATCGATTGAGGTCGGAGACAGCCCGTATGCAGGCCTGCACGAGACGCTGGATGAAATCACCAGGCAGAGCATTCGCGCCAATGACATCATCCGGGAAGCCTGGGCTTTTCTGAAGCACGGAGAACACACGAAAAAAGAGACGATAGATCTCGTTTCGATGAGCCGCAAAGCGTTGAGCCTGCTTTCTCACGAAGTGCGGGCTTCCTACATCCGGTTCGAGTTCGATACGGCGCAACCTTCCTGTTTCTGCCATGTCAGTCGCATCCAGATCGAACAGGTTCTGTACAACCTCATCAGCAATGCCATCGATTCGCTCCGGGAATCAGATGGTGAGAAAGTGCTCAGGCTGCACTGTGAGCGGCAGGATGCAACGCACCAGTGTGTAGTAACGGTCGAGGACAACGGCGCCGGAATTCCCGAGGAATACATGGGGCGGCTGTGGGATCCCTTCTTCACCACCAAGGAGAAGGGTATGGGCCAGGGCCTTGCCATCTGCAGGTCGATCCTCCAGCGCCATGGCGGCGAAATTTCGGCGGAAAACGCTGACGGCGGCGGCGCCATTTTCCGCTTTACCTTACCGTCCGCGGAGCAGGTATGAGCCTGGAGAACGGTGTGGCCATCATCGTGGATGATGACCGGGCTGTGCGGCAATCGCTGGAGGCCCTGCTGTCGTCAGCGGGTATTGCCACGCGCAGTCACGCCGACGGGCATACCCTGTTGGAAGCCGGTCTGCCGGATGGCCCGGCCTGCGTTCTGCTGGACCTTGACCTGGCCGGAGAAAGTGGTATCCAGATTCAGCAGTCATTGCGGACAATCGACTCCGGCCTGCCGGTCATTTTTCTGACTGGAACCGCCGAGGTGTCCTCCGCGGTGATGGCTCTGAAAGGGGGCGCGGTGGATTTTTTCGAGAAGGGAGCGTTCAGACTGGATGAGCTGGTAAGTTGTGTCTTGTCCGCTCTGAAAGAGCACCGCCTGCATCTCCAGAACAGGGAGCGCCAGCAGGCGCTGGAGGAGAAGATTCTCGAGTTGAGCCGACGAGAACGTGAGGTGGCCCTGCTTGTCGCACGCGGCAGGGCGAACAAGTCGATTGCAGCGGAACTGGGTATCAGTGACAGGACGGTCGAGATCCATCGCAGTAATGCGATGCGCAAGCTACAGCTTCGCACGGTAACCGGTCTGGCTCACATGGTTGATGCGCTGAAGGCTGCGGAACAGAAATCGTAGGGAGCGGCTCGAAAAGGGAGGTCTCCTAAGTAAGTCCCCTTAGTGGAAATTCCGTATAGTTGCCTTTGAACAGAATGGACTATCCTCAACTCGTTGAAGTCAGTATCAGCCCTACTGGAACGTTGCGGAGGAGGTCATCATGCAGGTGAGAGTGGAGCTGGAGCGAGTCGGCCTGTTCAGTGTCGTGGACCGCCATTCACATCATACAAGCGGAGGTTCCACTCCCCGTCTGGCTCGAACGTCTGCCAACCGGGTTCTTCGCCAGGGTGAGCATCTGTTCCGGACCGGAGATGCAGTCGATGATGTGTACCGGGTCATCGGCGGCGTACTGAAAAGTTATTTCATCCATGAAGATGGCGACGAACAGATCATCGGCTTCCATCTCCCCGGCGACCTGATCGGTTGTGATGCGCTGGCCGACGCCCGTACCTCCTTTTCGGTGGTGGCTCTCGATTCCGCCAGTGTGACGCGGGAGTCGTTGTGTTCCGCCTATTTTGATACCCCGTCGCATGATGTCATGGACCGCCAGCTTTATGCCTGTATGCGCCAGCAGATTTTCCGCCTTACCCGGCTGCTTCACATGGAGCGCAGTGGCACGGATGCGCGGCTCGCCCATTTTCTGCTGGACTACGCAAAAGCCCAGGAAAGCCGAGGCTATGATCGACTGGAGTTCCACCTGCCGATGGGGAGGAAGGATCTGGCGCGCTACATAGGACTGGTGCCGGAAACCGTTTCCCGGGTTTTCAGCCGCCTGCGGGACGGTGGGATCATTCGCGTGGAGAACAATCACATCTGCATTCTGGACCATGACGCGCTGACTGCGGTTGCAAATGATGGCCGGGAGGCTGAAGGATTCGCGTGCGGCCACTCGTCAACTGGCAGAGTGCTCCCTGTATAGCACCCCACACATGCCGGTAGTGGTCGCGACGTTGCCGAATGCCTGCCGCAACCGGGTCGATGCCGGTAGCTGAGTACGCGGTTAGAACGGGCCGCTCTTTCGGCGACGGACGCGTTTCTCGATCTCGATGATGGCGAACAGCGCCACGCCGCTGCCCGTCACCAGCAGCAGCTCGTTCAGGCTCAGCGGAGCGGTACCGAAGATGCGCTGCATGAAGGGCGCGTAGATGAACAGCAGCTGCGCGACGGTCACCAGCCCCAGCGCAATCAGTACCGGCGGCGTACCGGCCACCCCGCGCCATGTCAGGGACGTGCCGTGTACGTAGCGGATGCTGAACAGATAGAAAACCTCCATTGCAATCAGTGTGTTCACCGCAATCGTCCGTGCGGTCTCCAGGTCCTTGCCCATGTAGAGCGCCAGTTCGAACTGACCGAAAATCCCCACGGCGAACAACGCCGAGACAAACAGGATCCGCCATACCACGAAGCGGTTCAGCAGTGGCTGGTCCATGCCCCGTGGCGGCTTCTGCATGATCTGTGGTTCCGGCGGCTCGAAGGCCAGCGTCATGGCCAGAATGGTGGAGCCGATCATGTTGACCCACAGGATCTGTACCGGGGCGATCGGCAGGGTGAGACCCATCAGCGGGGCGACGATCAGACTGACGGACTCGCCGCCGTTGATGGGCAGGATGAAGGAGATCACTTTCGTCAGGTTGTCATAGACGGTGCGCCCTTCGCGCACGGCGGCAACGATGGAGGCGAAGTTGTCGTCGGTGAGCACCAGCTCGGCGGCCTCCCGGGCGGCTTCCGATCCGGTCCGGCCCATGGCGATGCCGGCCACCTGCGCGCGTTCCCCGCCGCGCAGGCCATGGGCGGTGGGTGCCAGCATGTGGCGGATGGCGTCCAGTGTTCTCTCCGCCTTGCCTTCCTGGATAAAGCCGATCAGCGTATTGGTTAGTACCACGGCCACTATGACCCCGGTATCGATCCAGTGTCCCAGCGCCGCGGTGATCAGGGCCGCGCCCAGTAGCACGTAGATGAGCAGGTGATGGAAATGCTGCAGGAAGCGGATCAGTACGCCCGTTTCGCCGCTTCCGGCAGGCGATTGGGGCCGTGCTCCGCTAGACGGGACCCTGCCTCCTGCTCGTCAAGACCGGCTTCCGTGGTATCCAGGGTATCCAGCGCGGACTGCGCGGTCAGGCTGTGCCAGGGCGAAGGCTTTCTATCCATTCGTGTTCCCATTCATCGTCTGGGTGCCAGGGGGTATCGTGCCGGAGGCATCTTGATGACCGGCGCGGCTCTGGCAATTTCGTTGTCTTGAGTATGTGGCCCTATATTGCTACAAAAGACTGTCTCAAAGGCAAGGATAACGCTATGGAAACGAAGAAAGAGAAGAAAGAACGCAGAAGGCGCGGCAATCTGGGGCTGGCGATTGGCATCGGGCTCTGTGTCGGCCTCGGTTTCGGTATGGCGTTACAGAGCGTTGTTTTTGGCGTATCGGTCGGTGTCCTGACGGTCATTGGTATGTGGGCAATGGGCGTGCGTGCCCGAAAAGAGGTGAAGCGTCAGTAATCACCCCGGCGATGATGCAGCCGCAGGGCAGGTGCACGGATTTGCGTCGTGCTACGGATACCAGGAAAAGGTATTGCTGTCAGCGGTGAGGAGTCGGACCAGCCTGGGCTGAATGAAAATTCGTTCTCTGCCAACCGGCTTCTCGGTCAGAACATCAATGTCGGCAAGCTTCTTGAGATACTCGGACGCTGTTTGCCGCTTCGCAATACCGGCGTCCACGAGATTACCAATCCGGCAGTAGGGTTGCTGGAACAGAACATCAATCAGTTCACGACTGTAGATTTTCGGCAAACGCTCTCGCACATGATCGGCTGTGTGATCAGCGAGGTTGCGGATACTGACAATTTTCTGTGTCGTCCATTGCGCAGTGGTCTCTACCGCGTCCAACATGTATAGAATCCATGACTCCCATGCCTGTTCCCGGGTGACGGCAAGCAGACTACTGTAATATCGCTCCTTGTTGGCAATAATGAAACGGCTCAGATACAGGATTGGCAGGTTGAGCAAATCCTCCTGTACCAGGTACAGAATATTCAGAATGCGGCCGGTACGACCATTGCCATCGGTAAACGGATGTATCGCCTCGAACTGGTAATGCATCACTGCCATGCGAACCAATGGGTCAATATCGGGTTGGTCGTGAAGTGCCTTTTCCCAATTACTCAAAAGATCCCGCAGAATCTTCTCTCCCTGGGGTGGCGTATAGATTACGTCGCCGGTTCTGTCGTTGGCCAGTGTGGTACCGGGCACTTTACGCACCGTCATATCAATACCTTTGATCTGACTGCAGATGGATTCGGCCATATTGGTATTGATGGGACGTCTGGTCAGGGTTTGCCACCCTTCGTACAAAGCTTTCCGATAGCGCAGGGCTTCCTTCGTGGCAGCGTCCGCGCGTGCCTGATCGCCATCAGCAAACTGCAAGAGTGCGTCCGTTGTGGTGACGATATTCTCGATTTCGGAGCTGTCCTTCGCCTCGAGGAGAGGCAGAGTATTGATCAGCATTGCCTGATTGGGTATAAGCTCAGCTGCCTGCTTGAGCTCGGCAAGTGCTGCCCTGGCGTCAATACAGCGCTTCAACACCGCCTTTGTCTCCAGCTCCTGGGCTGGGGGCAGTAGTGGGAGGTCGTTGAATGGCTTTGCCGGATTCCAGGTCATATGTTCACAAAAACGATTTTCTTCGACATTTATGCAGGGTATGTCGATTGAATCGACACGTCAACTTGATATGTCGAAATAATTTAATTTTATCGACATAATTCCTTCACTGACTTGTCTGCCATTTCACGACACCAGGAATCCGGCGCGATACCTCAATGCCGATGCGGTCGTAACCGGACGCCGGATCCCAGCCAGGCGTGGAAATCGCGCTGCAGGCCGTCAACACCGCCGGGATAGAAACGCGCCAGCCATTGCCGATGATCGGGAGCCTGGCAATAGGCATCCGCCTTCATCTGCATCAGCGCGGTGATCGCCTGCCGGCCTTCGTCCGAATCCAGCAGAAACCAGGTCAGCGCCCAGCCCAGCGCGTAGTGCGCGTCGCTGTTGCGGCCGTACCACTGCTCCGCGCCCAGCCCGCGATTATCGCATCGGCGGTGCGAACGGGACTTGCGTCAGTTCACGAACTGGCAAGAAGCGCCGGCACTGTCGGGGCGCTCCGAGTTGTTCTACAATCGAAACCGGCTTTGTAATGCGCTGGACTCTGTCCGGCCCGACTTCCGGGGAGGTATCCATTGGCGTTCGTCATCCTGATCGCTGTCATGGTCGTGCTGATGACGCTCGCCGTGATGCTCCTGGCCCGCAGGGATGGAGCCCGCACGGCGGGTTTTGGTCGCACGCTGCTCGCCGTTTCACTGCAGGCCGCACTGTTTTTCCTGACACGTGAGTTTGTACCAGGGCTGACCGTACCGGCGCTGGTCGCAGTGCTGGCGGGTTCGGTGATCTATACACTCCTGCTGGGCATGGCCTTTCTCAAGGGGCTGCAGATCGGCGTGATCGCGGCGATCCTGGCTGTCGCGGGGTTTGTGGCCATCGGCAGAATACTGGCGTCGGGCGTGATTCCCCTCTAATCATGAGTACGACACGAAAGCCCTAACCGGAGGATTCCATCGATGATTTCATGTCCCACAATCACGTGGGCGGTCTGCTGGTGCTGGATGTGGCTGTACCTGGACACCGGCGATGCGGGCCGGGGAAGGGCTTCCAACGGGTATTGCGCATCCGCTCAGGACCGGTGACCCAGCCGTATCCGTTCGGCCGAACCCTCGCCATGCCGCCCGTGCCGCTCGATCAATCCCTGCTTCTGTAGACGTGACAGGCTGCGGTAGACCGCTTCGCGGGTCAGTCCCAGCTCCTCGGAAATGGCGGTCCACGGACGGTCCAGGACGACGTCCATATGTTCGGCGTCCGCCTTGCGGCGCAGCCAGGTCAGCAGGCGTTCATCGGCGGAGCGGATGTCGCGAAGACTCAGCATGGCCCGCAGCTCGCGTACCTGACCGGCAAACAACCGGCTCAGCGCCACGCCCAGCGCCGCGTCGGACTGCAGCCGGCGCATCAGCGTATCCGCATCCAGACAGATCACGACGGAATCCACCTCGGCCTGTGCATGACAGTGGTAGTGGGAGGCAAACAAGGCAGCCTCCGCAAAGGTCTCGCCCTCACGGGCCACATGCAACGTGACGGCGGAACCGTCGGCCAGATCACGGAACAGCTGTACGCGACCACTCACCACGGCATAGATGGCCTGGGCCGGTTCCCGCTGTCGGAACAGGTATTTCCCACGCTCCAGCGCACGGCGCTGCCGGGCCGGCTCGGGAAGGACGTCGATGAAGGGCTGCAGTGATTTGATCATATGATCGAAATCATATAACAAGGCGCTTACGGGCGGCTAGACTTGTCCGTACAGTTACCATTGAACTGATGTACGGAGGTACACAATGCAGAAACCGGATAGCAAAACGCTCGCGGCACTCCTGCTGAGCGGCCTGCTCGCGCCGTCACTGACTCTGGCCCAGCACGATCAGCACAGCGGGCAGGAAACGGATCACAGTGCGCACACCATGGATCATGGTGGTCACGCCATGGATCACGGCGCTGATGATGCGGAAACAGCGACCGGACCCACTGAAGCCGGCCAGGATGCCTTCGCGGCCATCCAGGAGGTCGTCGCCATTCTGGAAGCCGATCCCGACACCGACTGGTCACGGGTGGACATCGATGTGCTACGCGATCACCTGATCGACATGCACCTGGTGACCCTGTACGCCGGGGTCGAAAAAGAGGCCGTCGACGGGGGCGCGCGTTACCAGGTGACCGGCGAGGGCGAGACGGTCGGTGCGATCCAGCGCATGGTCACCGCCCATGCCCGGCAGATGAGCGGCGATACCGACTGGACGGCCACGACCACGGAGCGGGATGACGGCGTGGAATTGACCGTGACCGCCGACGCCACGGCTGAAGTGGCAAAGATCCGTGGCCTCGGGTTCGCGGGGTTCATGGCGCTCGGTGATCACCACCAGCCGCATCACCTGATGATGGCCACGGGTGGCTCGGTTCATCAGCATTGATGGAGCACAACCATTGACGGCCACGGCGGAGCCGCAATGCTGGTTACGGGTAGGGAGCTTCCATTCGGGATACGGGTGAAGGTGACGAACCAGGCCAATGGCGAGACGGTGATCGTGAAGGTCAATGACGGAGGGCCTTTCATCAATGGTAGAATCATTGATCTGACCTGCTCTGCGTTCAGCCGTATCGCGGATGCCAGTGTCGGGGTCATCGAGGTCGAGATTGAAGTCATTCCGTAGGTATCCGGAATGGTGAAAAAACATAACAACAACACATGGAGTCCCGTCATGCGATCTGCCTACCGAACACCCGCGCTCAATCAACTGCTCTGCCTGTCATTTATCGCCGTCCTGGTGGGGCCTGCTCATGCGGACTCCTGGCCGCAACAGGAAGCCAGCGCCGGGGCCGCCGGTTTCACGAAAGAGGGCATCGACCAACTGGACGCCGCCATGCGCGAGACCGTCGCCAACCAGGACGTGGCCGGCATGGTGTGGATGCTGGGCAGGGACGGTGAGATCGCCACCTATGAGGCGGCCGGCCTGGCCCGGGTCGATGACCAGGCGCCGATGCGCAAGGATTCCCTGTTCCGTATCTATTCCATGAGCAAGCCGGTGACGGGCGTGGCGATGATGATGCTCTGGGAAGAGGGCCTGTGGGACTTTGATGATCCGATCAGTAAGTTCGTCCCGCAGTTCAGCGATCTGCAGGTGCTGGGCAGCTACGATGATGATGGCAACGTGGAACTGGAAGCGCTCGAGCGCCAGCCCACCATGCGGGAGTTGATGAGCAACACCGCCGGGTTCGCCTATGGCCTGTTTGGAGATGATCCGGCCAATACGGCGTTTCGGGAGCAGGGAGTGCTGGCCTCCAGCGACCTGGACGAGCTGATCGAAAAGGTGGCCGGCATTCCGCTGCTGGCCCAGCCCGGCGAGCAGTGGTATTACTCCATCGGCATGGATATCCAGGGCTATATCGTGGAACAGCTCACCGGCATGCGCTTCGGCGAATATCTGCGCCAGCATCTGTTCGAGCCTCTGGACATGATGGATACCCGTTTCCACGTACTGCCGGAAGATCGCGAGCGCTTTGCCGAAGTGCACTACTGGGACAGCGAAACGGAAAGCCTGGCCCAGCAACCCCATCGTACCGATCGGCCCGGCTATCTGGATCCCGACCGCCTCGAATCCGGTGGCGGTGGCCTGGTGTCGTCCACCCACGACTATGCCCGCTTCATTCAGATGCTGGTCAACGAGGGTGAGCTGGACGGAACGCGCATTCTGGCGCCGGAATCGGTGCGCATCATGCGGACCGACAGTCTGACCGGCGACGAAGACATGACCTATGGCATCGGCGGTCCCGGTCAGCCGGGGCAGGGCTGGGGCGTGGACATGGCCGTGACCTACGACCCGGAGGCGGCAGGTTCCCCACAAGGCCCGGGCACCTACTATTGGGCAGGCGCCGCCGGTACCTCGTTCTGGATTGATCCGGTCAATGACATATTCTGGCTGTCCATGATCCAGGCCCAGGGCCCGAGGCGGCCCGGCGCCGCGAATACGGGTGTGGTGGCCAGGGACATCATCTACCAAAGTCTGGATGACTGAGCAGAGAAGCCGCCCATGGAAATGAAGATTCCCCCGGCTGCCGTGGTCGCGGTGTTTGCCGCTGCCATGTGGCTCATTGCACCGATATTTCCGGCATTCGGGTTTCCACTTCCCGTGCGTCAACTGCTATCGCTGATTGTTGCTGTAATGGGAGTCGCGGTCGTAGTGGCCGGTATCGCTTCTTTCAGAAAAACACACACCACCATCAATCCCATGAGACCGGAGAGTGCCAGTGCGCTTGTCGAGTCCGGGCTATACAGCTTCACCCGCAATCCGATGTATCTTGGCTTTCTGTTGATTCTTGCGGGCTGGGCCGTGTTTCTGGCCAACGCATTGTCCGCGCTGCTGTTGGCCGGATTCGTGCTGTACATGAACCGCTTTCAGATCATCCCGGAAGAAAGGGCGCTCCTTGAGCGCTTCGGAGATGCCTTTTCTGCCTATTCAGAAAGGGTCAGGCGATGGCTATAGGACACGAAGCCACCAGGTGCCACTTCGTGCAATCAGGGCGGTAGTAACGCTTGACGATAATAAAGCGGCAGCGGAAGATGTTGAAATTGTTGATTATCATTAGGAGGTAACTCATGCGTACTATTGATGCTGTAACGCCTGGCGAGTTACTGAAGGAAGAGTTTCTTGACCCGATGGGTATCACCCAATATCGCCTGGCCAAGGAGATAGGGGTGCCCGCCCAGCGGATAGGTCAGATTGTTGCAGGAAAGCGCGCAATAACCGCGGATACGGATCTGAGGCTTTGCCGATTTTTTGGTCTGACGAATGGCTATTGGTTGCGAGTTCAGGCCGCTTATGACACAGAAGTCACTGAAGACGCTCTCGCTGAGCAGTTGAAGAGTATTCGCCCATGGGGCTCAGAGTCACACAATACCTCGAAGTACAAGGCGCCCGTCTGAGGCATAAGATAGCAGCCCCCGGAGGACTAGATAATGAAAACCACAACCGCATTGTTTCTCTGCCTGATCACGCCTGCGGCCCTGTGGGCCCAGGAGACCCGGGAAGAGCCCCGGTCGTCCGGCCTTTCTGTGCAGCTCGAACCCATGAGCGAACAGCACCTGGAGCAGATCGAACGATTCCGCACGCCCTCTGCCATGAGCAGCCGCGAGATCAGCAGCGGCGACCAGGCGCTGCCTCTGCCGGTGCGGGAGACGGACTTCAGCGGGCTGCGTTACCAGGTCGATGGCGCGGCGTATTCCATTGATGACTTCATGTCCCACAATCATGTGGGCGGCCTGCTGGTGCTGAAGGATGGCGAGAATCGCCTGGAGCGCTACGGCCTCGGCAATACGGAAGATACCGTGTGGATCGGTTACTCCATGGCCAAGTCGGTGACGTCACTATTGTACGGGGCGGCGATAGAAGACGGCTTCATTGCCAGTCTGGATGCACAGGTCGCCGATTACCTGCCGGCGCTCCGGGGCTCCGCCTACGAAGAGGCCACGCTGCGTGACCTGCTACAGATGGCGTCCGGTGTGCAGTGGAATGAAGACTACGCCGATCCGGATTCGGACGTGGGCAACTATCCCGGTGGCGACGTGGTGAGGCTGCTGGAGTTCATGGGCGACAAGGCCCGAGTGGCCCCGCCGGGCGAGCGTTTCAACTACAGTACCGGGGAGACGGACCTGGCGGGCGTGGTGCTGCGCGCCGCCATCGCCAACAACCTGTCCACCTACCTGGAACACAAGCTGTGGCGACCCATGATGGAGTCCACCGCCTGGTGGGCCACGCACGGCGTGGGCGGCGGCGAACGCGGCGGCTGTTGTACCTACGCCACGCTGCGAGACTACGGCCGGATCGGCCAGTTCGTCCTCAATGACGGTGTGTTGCCCGACGGCACCCGGGTCCTCCCCGAAGGCTGGATCGCCGAGTCGACCACGTCCTCGCCGGCCGAGGATGGCTACGGCTACTTCTGGTGGCTGGAAGAGGGCAGCGCCTTCCGCGCCAGCGGCATCTTCGGACAGGGCATCTACATCAATCCGGAAACCGACACGGTGATTGCCGTATTGAGTTCCTGGACAGCGGCGACCGGGCCCGACTATGGAGCGCACAGGGATGCGCTTTTCAGCGCCGTTGATGAATTTCTTGCCAGCCCCTGAACGGAACCCAGCAGTCGGAAGGCGACAACGATGAGCAATGGAACCAGATAGAACAGCGCAGGGACAGGGATATGACCGGATCGCTGACCGATGGGTGAGTGATTCCTTCCCCGATGAAAAAGGCATCGCACAGCATGAACGGGCTTTAGCCTTTGTAGAGAGGAAGGGACGCGCTCTGGATATCGGGTGCGGTGCCAATGGCAGGTTTGTTGATCTGCTTTCCTTGCTGGGAACTTTCGGCTGCGTCTGTCGGCATCTGGAATACGACCAATATCCGGAAAAGCATCTGTATGTGATTGCCCAGAAGTCCTGACAGAGAGATCGGCTTCTCACGCTGTTTAACGGGAATGATCGATCCCCGCTGCGCCCGACTATATCTTTTCAGGAGAACAGGATGAAAATAAATAGCCAGTCAAGCAAGCTCCTCCAGTCACTACTATTCGCATTGAAAGCCATATTGTTGTCAGTCCCGGTCAGCCTCACGTATGGTCAGGGTGCTTTCGACGGAGTGGAGCTCTCCATCACTCCTGTGGCGGGCAATGTCTACATGGTCCAGCGCCCGGGAGGGGGCGGCAACATCGGTGTCCAGGTTGGCCCCGACGGGGCACTGCTGGTGGACTCCCTGTTTGCGCCGCTCACGGACAGACTGGTGGCGGCCGTGGAGCAGGTGACCGACGAAGAAATCCGCTTTCTGGTCAATACACATATTCATATTGACCATATCGGCGGCAATGCCAATCTGGCAGACATGGGCGTGGTGATCTTTTCTCATGACAACACGCGTCTGCGGTTCTTCGAAGAGAGAAACCGCTTTCCCAGAGACGGAGGCACTTTCGTTCCGCAACAACCGGCCGCTGCCAGGCCACTGATCACTTTCAACGATACCCTGCGCTTTCATCTCAACGGTGAGGAAGTGCGCGCGTTTCTGGTGCCGCCCGCCCATACGGACGGGGATGTCTTCGTCCATTTCACGGAATCCGATGTGCTGCACCTGGGTGATGTGTATCGCACTACCAGTTATCCCATTATCGATGTCTACAATGGCGGCACCTTGAGAGGCACAGTTGAGGCATTGGAGAAGGCTATTGATTTAGCAGGCACGGATACCAGGATCATCCCGGGTCACGGACTTGATGTGGTCGGCCGGGAAGAGCTGGTGGAATTTCGTGACATGATCGTCGATATCCGGGACCGGGTGCTCGGCATGATCCGTGAAGGAATGAAACTGGACGAGGTCATGGCGGCAAGGCCGACCGCGGCCTATGATGATGAATGGACAAGCGATCCCGGTTGGGGGCCGGAGGACTTTGTTCCCGTCCTGTATTACGAGCTGGGCGGCTCGGGTCGCCTGAGCGACCGGTAGTTCTTGCGCTGCACGCCCATCGCCGGTTCTGACCGGGTGCCGACATGCCTGTTTCGAGGAAAACATGACCGATCTGACCGAGATGATCCTCCTCCTGGGCTTCATGCTTCTGGTTGGCCTGGCAGCGGAACTGGTGGGCCGGCGCACGCCGCTTCCCCGGGTGACGCTGTTGATCATCGCCGGTGTGGCCTTCGGCCCGTCACTGCTGGGTCTGCTGGAGCCGTCCGGAACGCTGTGGTTCACTGCCGTGTCCCAGGTCGCCCTGACCATGGTCGGGTTCCTGCTGGGAGGCCACCTGACGCGTCGGAATCTGAGGCATCACGGTAGTGACGTCCTGGCATTATCCCTTGCGGTAGTCGGTATTACCGCCGCGTTGGTGTTCGTGGCGACCTGGCTACTGTCCGACGACCTCGGTCTCTCGTTGCTGCTGGGCGCCCTGGCGACCGCTACGGCGCCGGCGGCCACCACGGACGTTGTACGCGAGAGCGGCGCGAAGGGGCCGTTCACCGAGACCCTGCTGGGCGTGGTGACGGTGGACGACGTCTGGGGGGTACTCACGTTCAGTCTGCTGATGGCCGCGGTGGCGATGCTGGATGGCGGTGACGGGATGGACGCGCTGACTCATGGGTCATGGGAAATCGGCGGCGCATTGATCCTGGGTGTGGTCCTGGGCGTCCCGGCCGCCTTCGCCACGGGGAGAGTCGCGCGCGGCGACCCGACCCTGGCCGAGGCGCTGGGGCTCGTCTTCTTATGTCTGGGAGCGGCCCGTTGGTTTGAGGTGTCTTTCCTGCTTGCTGCCGTGGTCATGGGCGCGGTGGTGGCCAACCTGGCCAGCCACCACAAGCGGCCGTTCCACGCCATCGAGCACATACAGTGGCCGTTCATGCTGGTCTTCTTCGTGCTCGCTGGTGCGGCGCTGGAACTGGAAGCCTTGCCGGCGGTGGGTTGGCTGGGCGCCGCATACGTCGTCGCCCGGATCGCGGGCCGCCTGCTGGGTGCCTCGGCCGGCGCACGGTGGCGTGCCATGCGACAGGGCATGGGCCTTTGGATGGGCGTTGCCTTGTTGCCCCAGGCGGGCGTCGCCGTGGGCATGGCGCTCGTGGCCGCCGAGCGGTTCCCGGAGCGCGCTGACGTGTTACTGTCAGTAGTTCTGGCTTCCACCGTGGTGTTCGAAGTCCTGGGGCCGCCAATGACGCGAGTGGCGCTCCGGCGCTCGAAGGAGGGCGCGTGACGCCGAGTACAGGGTTCAGCATGCAAGGAATGTCGGCTGATCGATAATGTGGACCCTGGGCCGCGAAACGGTGTCGTGACCGATCGACATCGTGCCGAAGCTGAAGTATTCTCGGTCGATGATTTCTACATTCTTGGACAGGCTGCCCGCTCCGGTCAGACACTGGCTCAACATCCTGGCCGCCGCGGGCCGGAACTGGCTGGTGAGCCAGGCGTTCATCTACGCGGCGGCACTGGCGTTTTTCACCGTATTTTCCATCGCGCCCATCATGGTGGTGGTGGTCACCGTGGTGGGGCTGGTTCTTGGCGAGCGGGCCGCCCAGGGCACGCTCTTCGAGCAGCTCGAGGGGACGCTCGGCCCGGAAACGGCGGAACTGGTGCAGACGGCGGTGATCAATTCCCAGATCGACCAGAGCGGCATCTGGCCGGCGTTGATCGGGATCGCTGCCACCGTGGTTGGTGCGACCACGGTGTTCGCGCAGATGCAGCAGTCCCTGAATCAGATCTGGGGCGTCGTGCCGCGGCCTTCCCGAAGCAGCCTGTGGGTCTTCCTCAAGGCCCGGGTACTGTCGCTGACCATCATCCTGGCCATCGGGTTCGTCCTGTTGGTCTCGCTGTTGTTGTCCGTCGCGTTGCGTGCCGTCATGGCATTCGCGGAGGAATGGCTTCCGGTTCCCGGCTGGGCGATGATGGGCATGGAACTGTTCCTGTCGCTGTTCGTGGTCACGCTGCTGTTCGCGGCGATGTTCAAGATCCTGCCCGACGTGCGACTGTCCTGGCGGGATGTCCTGCTCGGTGCGTTCATCACCGCCGTGCTGTTCACGGTGGGCCGTTCCCTGATCGCCTTCTATCTGGCCTATACCGCGACGGCATCGGCCTATGGCGCTGCCGGCTCCCTGGCGCTGCTGCTGGTCTGGGTGAACTATTCCTCGTTGATTCTTCTGTTCGGGGCAGCGTTCACGCGTGCGCACCTGGAGGGCCGGGGCATGTCCGTCCAGCCTAAAAGAACGGCAGTGTGCGTGCGTCGGGAATTGATCGAGGAGTTGTCCTCCAGGTCGGATATTGGAGAGTCGGCATGAAGTTGGCCATGAAAACGATGTTCGTGACAGTGGTTCTGCTCACCGGGTGTTCAGCCATTGAGCAGGCACAGCAGGAAATCGCAGAGGATCGCCGCGCTCGTGCTGAACGGATAAAGCAGCTGCAGCGACTGGTCGATGAAAACACTTCTGATGATGTCATCACGTCGACAACGACGATAACGCATCCCGATGGCAGTCGCACCACAGTCCGATCACGGACCCGAGTGCCTCAGAGACTCCTTAGAGGCAGAGAAGACTGAGCTTGCCCGGGACGACTGCGGTCACCGATTGAATCGGCAACGGATAATGAACAGGCCGATGCCTTGCGGCGCGACGAGCGGCTGAAGGTTACACGACATCTCGCCTCCGGTACCATGGGCTGAAACGGTAATGGTGTCTGTCTATGTCCGAGATCCACAAATACCCTCTGGCCTGGCGCATACTGCACTGGCTGATCGCTGCCCTGGTTTTCGCTCTGGTGCCCATCGGTCTGTGGATGACCGCCCGCGGCGAGGCCGATATCTGGGGCGATCTGACCAATACACTGTACAGTTCCCACAAGGCCATCGGCTTCAGCGTGTTGTTGTTGATGGTGGTTCGCATTGTGTTCAAGGTCCGATGGAAGGGCCCGCCGTACCCGGCTGAGATGCCGCGCGGCCTGCAGCGCGCCGCCACGGGGCTGCATCACCTGCTGTACCTGCTGCTGGTCGTCACGCCCCTGTTCGGCTGGGCCGGGGTGACGGCCTATCCGGCGCTGATCACATTGGGCGAGTACTACCTGCCGGCCATGCCACTGGTTCCCGAGAACCAGGCACTCGCGGAGCGTCTGTTCGCCATACACGGGACCCTGGCCCTGACATTGGCGGTGCTGGTCATCGGACATATCGGCGCGGCGTTCCGGCATATGGTTCGCAAGGACGGCATTTTCCGGCGAATGGTCTGAGGTAAACGGAGGGTTTTCATGGCAGGAGGTTGGTCGCGCGATGGCGCGGTACAGGACCAGATCGATGCCAGTGTGGAAGAGGCGGTGGAGCGGGCCCGGCAGGGGCTGGGGCAGGGCGAGAGCGCCACGCACTGTGACGAGTGTGATGCGGTGATTCCCGAGCCGCGCCGCAAGGCCATCCCCGGCGTGCGGCTGTGTATCGACTGCCAGTCGGAACGCGAGGAAGACGAGGCGCTTCAGTCCGCAGCGATCAATCGTCGGGGCAGCAAGGACAGTCAGCTTCGCTAGTGGGCCATTTGCAAGTACTCCAGCATTCGGGGTAGTCTCGACCGATAATCATAAAACAAGAATCGCTCCGGGCAGCGCGGCAGTAGGGAATGCGCTTGGGCAGTATCGGCCGGGGGCACATCGGATGTGAAAGGAGAACCCCGTGTTCGGTAGCTACCTCCAGGTTGCTTTCAACTGGATTCTGCGTCAGCCGTTCTACTATGTCGTCAAGGTACTGAGCCTCGCCATCGGCGTGGGTTGTGGTGCGCTGTTCTTTGCCCATTACCAGTACATCCTCGGTTTCGACCGCCACATCGACAATTTCGACAATACCTACCGCGTGCTGACGGCCTTCACCAGCCCCGAGACCGGCGAGCGGGTGCGGCCGTATTACAATTCCGGCGCCATCGTCGATCCCGTCCGCAACGAGTACCGCGACCAGCTCCTGTACATGGGCAGCCTGTTGCGCCGCACGGAGATGTTCACGCGCGGCGAGCAGAACATCGTGCAGGAGTTCATGCTGGCCGAGCCCGATATCCCCCGGATCTTTGATCTGGATTACGTGGCGGGAGACCCACGGACGGCGCTGGACGGACCGGGCCGGATGGCGATTTCCGAGACCGCTGCCCGGCGACACTTCGGGTCCGTGCAGGCCGTGGGGCAGACCGTGACGGTCCGGGATGATTTCTCGCTGGAAGTCAGCGGAGTATTCCGCGATCTGCCGGAGACGGCCAACATGCAGTTCGAGGTGCTGGTGTCGGAAGAGACCGGACCGCGCCTGTACGGCGAGGACTTCATGAGCGACCGGCGCTGGTCGGTCTATACGGGCTACCTGGTCTATGCCTCGTTCGAAGACCAGCGGCAGGCGCAGAGCGTCATCGACGACCTGGAGACCTTCGTCGAGCGCCGCGCACCGGAGCAGCAGATGGTCCGTCTGCAGGAAGTGCAACTGGGCATCAGTCTGCAGCCGCTGAGCGAGATCTACCTCAATCCGCTCAACGGCGGCTTCAACGGCATGGACTACACCCGCCGCAACACCTTCCTGGGACTGCTGGGCTTCGCGGTACTCGTGGTGCTGGCCGGTTTCATCAACTACATCAGCCTGACTCTGGCCCAGGCCCGGCTGCGCCGCCGGGAGATGGGGGTGCGTCTGGCGTTCGGGGCCACGCGCCGGCAGATCGTCGGCCAGTATGCCATTGAGTCATTGCTGGTCAGTATACCGGCGCTGCTGCTGGCCATCGCCTTCCTGTACTTCATCATTCCGGTGTTCTCGGCGGTGACGGACTCGGGGCTGACCGTGGTCGATGCGGTGTCGCCCGGGGTGTTGACCGTCATGGCGGTGGCGATTGTTGTCGTCTGCGCAGTCTCCTGCATCGCGCCGGTCGCCTTCCTGCGTTCGGCGTATATTGCCGGCATTCTGTCCGGTTCGGACCAGCGCAGCACGCTGCGCCAGCACTCCGGCGCGGCGATCGTCTTCGGCCAGTTCGCCTTCTCCACGCTGCTGTGTCTGGTGGTGCTGGGGATCTATCTGCAGATCGAGTATCTGGAAGAGCTGGAGATGGGTCTGGAGCCGGACAACCTGTTGATCCTGGATAACAACTACAGCAGCCGCGATCCGGACGCCTTCAGCTACCAGGGCCTGTACAACGAGTTACTGGCGCTGCCGGGCGTCGCGTCGATCGGACCCTCGTCACTGGCGCCGCCGCGTACCGGGAATTTCACCGGATGGGCGCACAGCGCGGGCGACGGCGTCACGGAAGTGGATGTCTCGCATGCCTTCATCGGCCCCGGTTTTCTGGAGGCTTACGGGATCGAGCTGCTGGCCGGTCGTGACTTTTCGCAGGAGTTTCCGGGTGATTTCCATGAGCGCGATATCAACGGCCGCCAGGACATGGGCATTCTGCTGACCGAGCGGGCGGTCCGGCGCTTCGGTCTGCCGTCACCACAGGAGGCGGTGGGCACGCAGTTCCGCTCGGTCTTCAATCCCGACGACACCAACACCTACCGCGTGATCGGGGTGATCGAGAACTTCCGCTACAACGTGGCCGAGTCACCGATCCGCTCGCTGGCGCTGCTGCGTGGTTCGGCCCAGCCCCAGCGCAATTTCGGCATCCGCCTGGACCCCGCCGCGGCGGACATAGAGCGCACGGTGCAACAGATTGATGCGATCTGGTCCCGGCATGTGCCGGAGCTGCCGCCGGATCATCAGTTCATGGACCAGATCATGGCGGAGCAGATCGCCGAGATGAGTGAGGACCTTAGCATGACGGCGCTGATCGCCGCGGCCGTTTCCTTCACCATTGCCGTGTTCGGGATCTATGCCCAGGCCAGCTACGTGTGCGAGCGCCGGGCGCGGGAGATCAGTATCCGACGAGTACTGGGTGGCTCGGTGCCCTCGATCCTGCTGCTGCTCGTGCGCAGTTTCATCGTGCCGGTGGTGCTGTCGTTCGTGGTCGCCGTGCCGCTGGCCTGGTACCTGCTGCAGCGGTACTACGCCTCGTTCCCGGAAACCGTCGGCTTCCCGCTGCAATGGTATATCCCGGCCCTGGTGTTGATCATCGTGCTGGCTTCCGCCACGGTGCTGTCGCAGTGCTACCGCCTGGCCATGCGCAATCCCATCCATGCCATCAAATATGAATGAAGACCGCAGGAGCGTGACCGTGATTCTGAAAACCGAAGGCCTGACCCGACGCTTCCGTTCCGGTGATATCGAGACCACGGCCCTGGACGGCATCGACATCGAGATCGAGCGAGGCGATTTCGTCTCGGTGATGGGCCCGTCCGGCTGTGGCAAGTCGACCCTGCTGCATGTGCTGGGCCTGATCGATCAGCCGGACGGGGGGCGTTATACCTTTCTGGACGATGATGTCTCGCGCTGTTCCGAGTCCGACAAGGCGCGGCTGCGCCGCCAGCACCTGGGCTTCGTGTTCCAGAATTTCAATCTGATCGATGAGTTGCCCGTGTACCGCAATGTCGAGTTGCCGCTGCTCTACAACAGGGTCGGCGCGGCCGAGCGTCGCCGGCGCGTGGAAGCCGTGCTGGAGCGCATGGACATGGGCCATCGCGCGGAGCACTATCCACAGCAGCTCTCCGGTGGCCAGCAACAGCGGGTCGCGGTGGCCCGGGCCATCGTCAACCAGCCGGATCTGATTCTGGCCGATGAGCCCACCGGCAACCTGGACAGTGAGAACAGCGCGGGGGTGATCCGGGCGCTGGAAGAGCTCAACGCCGAAGGCATCACGATTGTCATGGTCACGCACTCGGGGGACGACGCATCGCACGGGCGCCGGGTCATCAATATGCTGGATGGTCGTGTCGCCGATTGAGGCGTACGTCGCCGGAGTGATTGCATGAGTGGTATGGACAGAAAGGTCGAACGCCGCGGATGGCCGGCGAGGCTCTGGGTTCCCGGGACGGGCGTCGGCATCCTCGCCGCGGTCGTGCTGTTCCAGTTCTGGCAGAGCGCGACCACGCGCAGCTACAGTGTGCCGCGTGACCGGGTCACTGTTTCGGCTGTGCGACATGGCACGTTCGAGGATGTGATTCCGGTGCGCGGTACGGTGCAGCCCCGGGAGAGTGTCTTTCTGGATGCCGTGGACGGTGGTGTCGTGGACGAGGTCCTGGTGGAAGAGGGCAGTTTTGTCGAGCAGGGCCAGCCATTGATCCGGTTGAGCAATACGGATCTGCGCCTCAATGTTGCGCGCAATGACACCTCGATCACTGAACAGATCAATAACCTGAGCAATATCGCCAATTCGCTGGAGCGCACCAAGCTGGCCACCGAGCGGGAGGTCATCGACCTGCGCTACCGCATCACCGCCCTGGAGCGACAGAAGCGCCAGTACGAATCATTACGCCAGGATCAGTTGGTCTCCGACGAACAGTATCGCTCGGTCCTCGATGAGCTCGCCTATCGCCGCGACCTGCTGCAGAACACCCTGCAGCGTCAGGCGCTGGAGGAGCGCATACGCACCGAGCGCAGGGACCAGATCGAGACCCAGATGGAGAAACTGGAGTCCAATCTCGCCGTGGCCCAGCGCAGCTACGAGAATCTGGTGGTACGTGCCCCGATCAGCGGACGACTGACGGCCCTGTCGGCCCGCGTGGGCGAGAACAAGGCGCGGGGCGAGCGACTCGGGCAGATCGACGGGGTGGATGATTACAAGATCGAGGCCGAGGTCGACGAGTACTATGTCACGCGTGTGACACAGGGCCAGACGGCGCGTTTCCGTCTCGCGGGTCAATCCCGCACGGCCCGCATCAGCCGCGTCTATCCGGAGATTGCGAATAATGTCTTCACGGTCGACCTGCAATTCGGGGACAGCCAGCTTCCTGAACTGCGGCGTGGACAGTCACTGCAGCTCGACCTTGTGCTGGGCCAGCCCACCGAGACCCTTCTGCTGCCGCTGGGCGGTTTCATGCAGGAGACCGCTGGCAACTGGGTCTATGTATTGCAGGAGGATGGCACCACGGCCGTGCGGCGGGATATCGAAACGGGACGGCGCAACAATCGCATGATCGAGGTGCGACAGGGCCTTGAAGCCGGCGACGCCGTCATCACCTCCCGGTACGAGGCCTTCAGCGATTACGCGGAAGTGCGGTTGACGGACTGAGTGCTCCGGGGTCCGGGGGGAATCCGCGCGAACGGCCGTGTCGTAGTCTCTCGGTGAACATGCCACCCCCGGAGACCATATGACACCTCATCAGCGTGCCACTGCCGCCCTGCAGAACCTGTTCGTGGCCGATGCCCTGGCCATGCCGGTGCACTGGTT
>JBNJGU010000020.1:0-22329 GCA_051747985.1 Pseudomonadota bacterium
GATTTCTGTGAACTGCATCACACTGAGTCGCCGCGTGAACCGGTTCACCCTGTTTTTCCGTTAATCCGTCCTGCTGCCGGGTGACATAACGTCAACAGACGTTATCATGGCTCCGCGTTTCAATTGATCGTTCGGTTTTTCGGACAAGGACGTGACCAGGGACGACAGGGATGACAGCGCATTGCCGCACACCACGGACGGTGCATGGATGCCTCATGAACGGACACGTCTATTGAGACCGGGCCCGACATACATCGTATGTCGGGCTTTTTTTTGACGGGCTTTCAGCTGCTGCTGATCAGCTGTATGTCGATCTGCCGGTCCGGGTTGTAGCGGACGTCGAACATGCGGACCGGGAAACGACCGCGACGCCGGTCCTCGAACCACAGTCGCAATGTCTTGCGCACGACGGGAAAGGCGATGTCGTCCCACGGGACTTCCGTCTCCTGAAACAGGGCGGTCTCCAGGCTCTCGATGCCGGAAGCGAACTCCGGGCGTTCGAGCCGGGCGCGGAAGAACAGATAGACCTGATTGATATGCGGCAGGTTATAGAGTGCGTACAGGGCATCCGGATCAGCCACCGGTTCGGCGCCGGCTTCCTCGCGTGTTTCCCGTAGCGCGCCGGCCAGGCTGCTTTCCCCGTTCTCCATGAAGCCGGCCGGCAGGGTCCAGTAGCCGCGTCTTGGCTCGATCGCGCGTCGACAGAGCAGCACCCGGTCCTCATGAGACGTCAGCGTACCCACGATGTTGTTGGGGTTCTGATAGAAGACGACATCACAGCGGCCGCAGTAATAGCGCAGCCTGTCGTCACCGGAGGGGATCTGCTGCTCGATCGGACCCGCGCAATGGTGGCAGAATTTCATGGTCCGGCAGACTAATGGGATTTGCGTCCGGAGTCCAGTGGAATCACCCGTGCCCTCTTCGCCCCATCCGCCTGCTGTTTTCGAAGTGCTTCGGAGGGATCATTGAGGCACTGATTCAGTTCCGCGAACGACTCATACATCATGCGGGACAGGCGCCGGTACCGTGCGGCCGGCGAGCCGGCCCGCTCCAGTTCCATGTTGATGCGGAACTGGAGGCCCCGCAGACGGCGACGTGCCGTTCCCGGTGCCCGGTTCACCAGTTGCGAGGACAGCTTCTGCTGTAGCTCGTCCAGTGCGGCCGGGTTATCGCGATGCAGGGCCAGCAGGGTGTCAAAATCCGGCAGATCGTCTTCGTGACTCATGGTGTGTGGACCTCGGTTGTCCCACTCCAGCCGATTCTATATCCGGTTGATTTCGCAATGCAATCGGAATTTCCGGGAAGTCATGAAGGCCTCCAGTTCACGCAGTCGCGCTTCCGAGCGATGCAACGTGTCGGCACATTCCTGCATGGCGGTCAGTGGATCCGCGGGCTCGATCGGGGTCTCCACGGAATCCTCGTCCTCTTCAGCCTCTGTGCTGCGATGACGACCCTTGCCCCGGTAGGAAAAGCCGCGCGGTTTCTTGTCCAGTACGATCCAGCAGGCGATGTAGGCCCACAGCGTGACCCCTCCGAACACAAACAGGGAGAGCAGGGCGACGATGCGCACCAGCGCGGGTCTGAGATCCAGGTATTCCGCGATACCGGCACAGACACCGCCGATCCATGCCTTTCTCGTGTTCCGGTACAGCGGTCTGCGGTAATCGATGCGTTTGAATCGGGTGGTGGGGCGGTTGTCCGAGTCCGATACGTAGACCCGCATCTTGCTGGGATTGTCGTCTTCATCAAGTAACCAGTACAGCACGAAGTAGACGAAGATCAACGCCGGCGACACCAGGCAGGCGATCACGTAGATCAGTCGTACCAGCGAGACCGGCACATCCAGGTATCGGGCGAACCCCGCGCAGACGCCCAGCAGCTTGCGATTCTCGCGTCGAAGGCGCAGGCGGTTGTCCGACCGGGGCTCAGCGGTGTTCATGATGATCCCTCCAGCCGGGCACCTCGGCATCAAGAATCGATTCCAGGGTATCGATGCGCTCTTCCATGGACTGGGCCATGCTGGAGAGTTCATGCAGGTTGTAGGTTGCCTCGCTGTCCGGCGTCAGCTTCTTTTCGCGGCGCCGGTACAGCAGCACGACCCAGATCGTGACGAAAGTACCTGCGGTGGCAACCAGTGCGATGACAAATTCGAAAGGGTCCATGATCAGGGTATCCTGTGGTCTGTTACCGATTCCTGGTCGGGCGCGGTCATTGCTTTCCGACTTTTTCCTTCAATGATTGCAATTCCCTGTCAATTTTTTCCTGTCGCGCCAGCTCGTCGAATTCATCATGCAGCCCGCGTTGCTTGATATTCAGGCTGTCGACCTCGCCTTCCATCAGGTCGATTTTCTTTTCGTAATATTCAAACCTGTTCATGGCGTTGTCAATGTTGTAGTCGTGCAGCTTGCGATTCACGTCGACGCGCGAACGGGCCGCGTTGCTGCGCATGACGATGGTCTTCTGGCGTGACCTGGCATCGGTGAGCTTGGCCTGCAGCTGCTCGATCTCGCTGCTCAGCTTGTCCAGCGTCTCGTCCAGCTTCTCCAGCTCGCTCTCCAGCACCGCCACGGTGTTGTTGATGTCGTCCTTTTCCAGCAGGGCGGCCTTGGCCAGATCTTCACGATCCTTGCTCATGGCCAGTTCCGCTTTCTTCCGCCAGTCATCGGCCTGATTGCGCAGGTGTTCGATACGACGGTTGACGGTCTTCTTCTCCGCGATCACCTTGGCGGTGGCGCTGCGGACTTCGACCAGGGTCTCTTCCATTTCCTGGATCATCATGCGGATCATCTTTTCCGGGTTTTCCGCCTTGTCGAGCAGGGCGGACAGGTTGGCATTGATGATGTCGGACAGGCGCGAAAAAATGCTCATTGGGTCACCTCCTGATTGAGTCTGTACGGTAGATTGCAGGACCCGTGCCAGGTTGCGATAAGATTGCAACACATTGAAAAATAAAGATAATACGCATTACTGATGGGAGCGGGAGCTTTCGTTGTGGTGAAATACACCAATAGATGGTATTTTTCGCAGTACCATCACTCCGTCAGTGTTGAAAACGGAACAGAACAGGGATCCATTGAATGGCTGACAGCAATCCCGCGCCACCCCGGATGATCGGTGAGTCGGCGAGTTTCCTGGCCATGCAGGAGCGCGTATCGGATATCGCCGGGCTGGACAAGCCGGTGCTCATCGTTGGCGAACGGGGCACGGGGAAAGAGCTGATCGGCGCCCGTGTCCACTTTCTGTCCGGGCGCTGGGACAATACTTTTCTCAAAATGAACTGCGCCGCGGTCAGTGAGTCCCTGCTGGAGGCGCAGCTGTTCGGCCATGAGGCGGGTGCATTCACGGGGGCCACGTCGAGGCGCAAGGGATGTTTCGAGCGGGCCAACGGGGGCACGCTGTTTCTGGACGAACTGTCGAGCATGGCGATGCCGGTGCAGGAAAAAATCCTGCGGATCATCGAGTATGGTGAGTTCGAGCGGCTGGGTGGCAACGAGACCCTGCAGGTGGATGTCCGGATCGTGGCGGCCACCAACGAGGACCTTCCGGCATTGGCGGAACGGGGGCGCTTCCGGGAGGACCTGCTGGACCGCCTGGCCTTTGATGTCATCACCCTGCCACCGTTACGCGCCCGGCGCGAGGACATCATGGTTTTGGCCGAGCATTATGCGGTCAATATGGTCAAGGAAATCGGCGGCGAGTTTTTTGGCGGGTTCACCGATGACGTGCGGGGACAACTGCTCGAATACGACTGGCCCGGGAATGTACGGGAGCTGAAGAACGTGGTCGAGCGCGCTGTCTATCGCAGTGGTGATCAGGTGGTGTCGGCGGTGGATTTCGATCCATTCGCTTCTCCCTGGCGTCCTGGGGTGAACGACCGGGGCCGGCACCAGGTGCCGGGACGCACAGACGCCGCGATGACGGAGACCGGGGAGGGGCGCCCACCGGATATCCGTCAGCTGGACGGACTGTCGTTCAAACAGCATATCCAGGATTACGAGATTACCCTGCTGGAACAGGCGCTGGCGCACTGCCAGCACAACCAGCGTCGTACCGCTGATTTTCTCGGGTTGAGCTATCATCAGCTACGTGGGTATCTGCGCAAATATGACATCGGTAACGGGGGCGGCAACGACGACTGATGAGTTTCCAGTTTCCGCCCATCAATTATCTGTATCTGGTGGCCACTGTGCTCGCGGTCACCCTGGCGCTGTCTCACCGGGGGCACGCCGACAGTCCGGGTGGGCGACTCTGGGTGGGAGTATTGTGGTTCTTCGCGCTCTGGACATCGGGAGAGCTGATTGCCAATACCGGTACGACTCTGGCATGGCAGCTGGCGTTCCAGCGTTCGGTCTATATCGGAGCCAGTGGAGCGGTGGTCTGCTGGTTTCTGTTCGCCCTGAGCTACAGTGGCTTCCGGCAGTGGCTGACGGCCCGTAACGTTGCAGTGTTGCTTGTCGTACCGGTCTGCTCCGCGATCATGGTGATGACACTGGAGTGGCATGACCTGCTCTATTCACAGGCGCAGCTGGTGGAGCGTAACGGTTATCAGGTGCTGGACCTGGAGCACGGTGCGGGGTACTGGCTGCTGGTACTGGGGTTCGCCTATCCCTACACGATCACGGGTTGCGCGCTGTTGCTCTGGGTCAGCGTGAAGCGGCCGGGAGTCTACCGCTGGCAGGGAACGTTGATCGCCATCGCGGCCCTGATTCCGTTGGTGTCCGATGTACTGTTCCTGTCCGGGCTCGATCTGGCGGGGGGCTTCGATCCCACGCCACTGTACTTCATGCTCAGTGCCGTGTTGATCACGCTGGCCACGGGCCGTTACCATTTTCTGGCCCTGACCCCGGTCGCCCGTGACCGGGTATTCGAGACCATCAATCTGCCGGTTGTGGTCTGCAACCGGGAAGGACGCATCACGGATGGCAACCCGGCCTTTTCCCGCCTGGTCGACGTGTCGGGTCACGAGTTGATCGGGCGTCCTCTGCGCGAAGTCCTGGAGTCGCGTTTTACCGATAGCCGGCTCAGCGTCGGGGACGGAGTGCTGCAGGGCCGTCTGGTGGATGAGCGGGACGGGCGACAGTTCGATGTCCACAGTGACCCTGTTTCCGGGAATCGAAGGGAATCGCCCGGCTCCCTGGTAACCCTGCAGGATGTCACGGGCGTCCAGGAAGCGCTGGATCGCATCACCCGGGTGACCCCCGCGGAAAGTCCTGTTCAGGAGTCCCAGGGGGAGGACGTGGTGGTGGTTGCCGACATCGATCATTTCCGACGCATCAATGACGAGCATGGAGAGGAGTTTGGCGATACGCTGCTTTCGGAACTGAATCAGCTGATGAGGGAGTCGATACGCCCGGCGGATCAGATCATACGCTGGGACGGAGAGGAATTCTGTATCGTTCTGCATGACACGCCGTTATCGGCCGGACGCACGGCGATGGAACGATTGCGCCGGACCGTCGAGCAGCACTCCTTCGGTGAGGCTGACAATGCCAGGATCACCGTGACCTTCGGTCTGGTGGCCCGTTCGGCGGATGAGACGCTTGATGACGCCATCCGCCGCGCGGATCTGTTGATGTATGTCGGCAAGCAGGACGGGCGCAACCGGGTCGTGGCCGGTGAGTGATCTGGCGTCGATCCGCCCGGGTGAACCGGTACTGGCCGGCCTGCGTGACGGGCAGGTGCAGGTCTGGTACATGGACCTGCGTTCCCTGTCCGTCGGCGGTCTCGAACGATGGGCGGAATCGGTACTGGATGAAGAGGCAAGAAGCCGGGCCGAGGCAATCCGGTTGCCGGATGCCCGCCGCGACCATCTGGGTAGTCAGCTGGCGCTGCGAAGCCTGCTCAGTGCCTATTGTCCCGTCGTTCCGCGGGATGGCTGGAAGTTGGTGCGCCAGGCCGGTGGTCGTCCGCGGATGGTGGCGGTGGAGCCGGTCACCGGCCGAGTGCCGTTCTTCAGCGTGACCCACAGTGATGGCGTGGTGATGTTGGCCTTCCACCGCTTCGGCGAGGTCGGTGTGGACATTGAACCGGAGTCGCGCAGGATTGATGGTATGCCCCTGGCGCGACGGTATTTTGCGCCGTTGGAGGTGGCGGAACTTGAAGCCCTTCGTTCAGCCGATCAACAGAACGCGTTTCTGCGCCTTTGGACTCTGAAAGAGGCCAGTGTGAAGGCCGATGGCGCGGGGCTGGCCGGCGAGATGCGTCGCCGGTACTTCTCGATGCACGATGGCACGATACAGACAGGTCCTGTCGATTCGCATCACTGGCAATACTGGTCTCTGCGGCTGGCGAGGCACTGGCTGGTCGCAGTGGCACTGCGCCATCCCCTGAATGGTCCGTGGCCCGGCGTTGAATGCATGTCGCTGCAACTGTCCCTGGCAGACGGGTCGATACGGACAATCCGCCCGGATGTGACACTCTCGTCAACCATCTCCTGAGTCATCCGTGCCAGGCGTCACCCGCCACATCCTGACCGTGCGGATCATGTTGTCCTGCACGGAAACGATTTCCGCGCGGTAGTCGTCCAGCCGGACGCCGGTCGGTGATTCCGGGATCGATTCCAGGACCTCCATCAAGAGGCCGTTCAGTGTCCGGGCCGAGTCGCTGTCAAGATCCCAGTGCAGCGTGCGATTGATGTCGCGCAGTGTGGCTGTGGCATCGATCAGCCAGGTGCCATCCGCCTGCGGATGGATGTCCCGGCTCGTGGCGGCCATGTCCGTGGTGAACTCGCCGACGATCTCTTCCAGGATGTCTTCCAGTGTGACCATGCCCTTGACCACGCCGTACTCGTCGACCACCAGTGCCTGGCGCTTGCGGTTGTGCTGGAAATTGAACAGCTGGGTGTGCAGGGGCGTGCTCTCGGGGATGAAATAGGGGGCCTCGGTCTCCTTCAGTAACGCATCCCGGTCGATGCGATCCAGTTGCAGCAGGCGGCCCAGGTTGCGCATGTGCAGGACACCGCGTACATGGTCAATGTCCTCTTCGTACACCGGCAGTCGTGTGTGCTGACTGGTGCTGATCTGCTCCAGGATCTCGTCCATGTCATCGTCCAGGTCCAGACCGATGATCTCGCTGCGAGGCACCAGTATGTCGTTGACGGTGACGTGCTCCAGGTCCAGGATGGCCAGCATCATGCCCTGGCCCTGTTCGGGGATCAGTTCACCGGATTCGTAGACCACCGTGCGCAGTTCCTCCGGGCTGAGCTGGTGCGAGTCCTGCTGACCGGAGCGCACGCCCAGTGCCCGCATCAGGCCATTGGAAATCCGGTTGGCCACCCATACCAGCGGATAGAGAACACGCAACAGCACGGATAACAGAAGACTGGAGGGGTAGGCGATTTTCTCCGGATACAGTGCCGCGATCGTCTTCGGCGTGATCTCCGCGAAAATCAGGATGATGATGGTCAGGAATATCGTGGTCAGTACCGTCTCCGGATTGCCGAACAGTTCAATGGCGATGGAGGTGGCGATGGAGGCGGCCAGCAGATTGACGAAGTTGTTGCCGATCAGGATGACGCCCAGCAGTTTGTCCGGCGCCTCCAGCAGGCGGCTGACGCGCATGGCGCCCGCATGCTTCTTTCCCGCCATGTGTTTCATGCGGTAGCGGTTGATGCTCATCATGCTGGTCTCGGAACTGGAAAAATAGGCCGAGATCAGGATCAGCACGATCATGCTGCCGATCAGAAAGGGAACGGAAGGGGATCCGGCATCCATGGATATCGGGCCTCAGGACAGGATGTATTCGATGACGAACTTGGATCCGTAGAAGCCCAGGATCAACAGCAGGAATCCGATCACGGTGCCGCGGGTGGCCATCCGTCCGCGCCAGCCCAGCCAGTGTCGTCCCATGAGCAGGATCCCGAACACGACCCAGGCCAGGATCGAGAAGACAGTCTTGTGCGGAATGCCACGGGCACCCATGTCGTCAACGAAGACGAAGCCGCTGATGATACCGAGCGTGAGCAGGATCTGTCCCGCCCACAACAGGTCAAACAGGAAGCTTTCCATGTCCTGCAGGGGCGGAAAGCGATGGATGACCGAAGCGACATGATGATGACGCAGCTGATAATTCAGGAAGGCCACGAGTCCGGCCTGCAGTACGGCCATGGTGAAGAAGCTGTAGGCCAGTATGGACATCAGGATATGGCTGGCGATACCGGTGTCCAGCGTCATCGGTTGAGCCCGGGTGCCCAGTGTCAGGGACAGCACGATGGCGGCGATGGACAATGGGAAAAGACCGACCATCAGGTTGTGCAGCGGACGGCGCAGGCTGCTGACCTGGAGCAGCAGCGCGATCGCCGCGAAGATCAGCGTGCTGACCTCGGGAATGCCGAAGTAGTACTGTCCGTCCGAGACGATCAGGCTCCCGGCGCTGAGCAGGTGCAGCAGTCCCGCCGCCAGGCCGGTTCCCAGCACTCTTCTGTCCGCGCGTTGTGCCCTGTCCCTGCTGTGCAGATCCTGGTACAGGAACACCAGCGTAATCAGATACAGCGCGATGGCGGACAACCCTGCCAGTATCGACATATCCATGCAGTGAACCGAGTCGGAAATGAGCGCAAAGTGTCGCATAACTGCCACGGGCGTTGAAGCTTTTTTTGGCCGCGGGCGCGCATGGTGTATAGTAGCCGACCCTGACAGCACTCTGTTTCACCGGTAGCAAGGGCACTCACCATGTTCGACAGTCTGACCGACCGGCTCTCCGGAGCCCTGCGCAAGATCAGTGGCAAGGCGACACTGACCGAAAACAACATCGAGGAAGCGCTGCGTGAAGTGCGCCGGGCGCTGCTGGAAGCCGATGTGGCGCTGCCCGTGGTCAAGGATTTCATCGAACGGGTCAAGCAGCGCGCGGTGGGGCAGGAGGTCTCGAAGAGCCTGTCACCCGGCCAGGCCTTCATCAAGATCGTCCAGGCCGAGCTCGAGAATGTCATGGGGGTGGCCAACGAGGAGCTGAACCTCAAGGTTGTGCCTCCGGCCGTGGTGCTGATGGCCGGTCTTCAGGGTGCCGGCAAGACCACCAGTGTGGGCAAGCTGGCCCGGTACCTGAAGGGGCAGAAGAAATCCGTGATGGTGGTCAGTACCGACGTGTACCGGCCCGCGGCCATCGATCAGCTGCAGCGTCTGGCCGAAGAGGTGGAGGTAAGCTTCTTCCCCAGCACGACGCAGCAGTCGCCGGTCGCCATTGCACAGGATGCATTGAAGGAGGCGAAGAAGCGATTCGTCGATGTGTTGCTGGTCGATACCGCCGGCCGTCTCGCCATCGACGAGCCGATGATGCGGGAGGTCAGTGACCTGCACAAAGCGCTCGATCCGGTCGAGACCCTGTTCGTGGTCGATGCCATGACCGGTCAGGACGCGGCGGCGACCGCCAGGGCCTTCGCCGAGGCACTGCCATTGACCGGTGTCATACTCACCAAGGCCGATGGTGATTCCCGTGGCGGCGCGGCATTGTCGGTTCGCCACATCACCGGCAAGCCGATCAAGTTCCTCGGCATGGGCGAAAAGACCGATGCACTGGAGCCGTTCTACCCCGACCGCATCGCCTCGCGGATCCTGGGGATGGGCGACATGCTGTCCCTGATCGAGGATGCCGAGCGCAAGGTCGACAAGGACAAGGCGAAGAAGCTGGCCGGCAAGCTCAGCAAGGGCAAGGGCTTCGATCTGGAGGATTTCCGCGAGCAGCTGCAGCAGATGAAGAGCATGGGTGGCATGAGCAGCATCATGGACAAGCTGCCCGGCATGGGTGCGATGCCTTCGGGTGCCCAGATGCCCAATGAGGGTATGTTCGTGAAGATGGAGGCCATCATCAATTCGATGACGCCACGCGAGCGCAGTAACCCGGATGTCCTGAACGGCTCGCGCAAGCGCCGTATCACGCAGGGTTCCGGCACGCAGATACAGGATCTCAACCGTCTGCTCAAGCAGCACAAGCAGATGCAGAAGATGATGAAGAAAATGAAGGGCGGCGGCATGAAAAAGATGATGCGCGGCCTGGGCGGTATGGGTGGCCCCGGAGGGGGTGGAATGCCGCCCGGCATTGGTGGTCCGGGCGGTTTCCGGTAATCGGCCGTTGCCCGGCAATCCGCGCCTTCCATCGGCGCGGCATATACCGTACAATACCCGCCTTTTTCCGGGTCTGTGTGTCCGTTCATCCGGACCGGGTCGAATTCAGAACGAATTTTTATCAGGAATCAATAGCTTATGGTCACAATCCGACTGTCTCGCGGTGGCGCCAAGAAACGGCCTTTCTATCATATTACCGTGACGGACTCGCGCAATGGTCGCGACAGCCGTTACATCGAGCGCCTGGGCTTCTTCAATCCGGTCGCCCGGGGCCAGGAAGAGCGGCTGCGCCTGGATCTGCAACGTGTGGAGCACTGGACTTCCCAGGGAGCCCAGCCCAGCGAGCGTGTGGCCAAGCTGATCCGTGAAGCGGCGGCAGGTGCCAGCACAGAAGCCTGAAAACGGCCGTATCACGCTGGGACGTATCGGCGCGCCGCACGGTATCCATGGCTGGGTGAAACTGCATTCCTTCACGCAGCCGATGATGAATATCCGTGAGTATCGGGGCGAGTTCCATTGTGCCGGGCCCCGTGGCTGTCCGGCCAGTGTGGAGTTGGACGAGATCCGGCCACACGGCAGGACGTTGATCGCTCATGTGCGGGGTTACGACACGCCAGAGCGGTCCCGCGAACTGACCGGCCTGGAGCTGCAGGTGGATGCGGAGCGGCTGCCGGAGTTGGCGGAGGACGAGTACTACTGGGCCCAGTTGCAGGGGTTGCAGGTGATCAACCGGCAGGGCGAATGTCTGGGGCAGGTCAGTCACCTGCTGGAGACAGGAGCCAATGATGTGCTGGTGGTCGCGCCCGGTGAAGACAGTATTGATGATCAGGAACGCCTGATTCCCTGGTTGCCGGGCACCATGGTGGATCGGGTGGATCCGGACGCGGGGCGCCTTGAGGTGGACTGGGAGCGTGACTGGTGAAGCAGGCGGGCATCATCACGCTGTTTCCCGACATGTTTTCGGCATTGACCGAATACGGGGTCACCGGTCGGGCCTGCCGCGGCGGACAGGTCAGTGTGGAATGCTGGAATCCGCGGGATTTCACCACCGACCGGCATCGCACGGTGGATGACCGGCCTTTCGGGGGCGGAGCCGGAATGCTGATGAAAACCGATCCACTGCGTGCGGCCATTCGCCATGCGCGGGAGCGGATGCCGGCGGAGACACCGGTGATCTACCTGTCCCCCCAGGGGCGCACGCTGGATCACGAAGGCGTTGGTGAACTGGCGCGTCGTGACAGTCTGATCCTGCTTTGCGGTCGCTATCAGGGGATGGACGAACGCGTGTTGAGTGCGGATGTCGACGAGGAGTGGTCCATCGGTGACTATGTGCTCAGCGGCGGAGAGCTCGCCGCGATGGTGCTGCTGGATGCGGTGATGCGACAACAGCCCGGCGTGCTGGGCCATGAAGACAGTGTCACGCAGGACTCGTTTGCGACCGGCCTGCTGCATTGTCCGCAATATACGCGGCCACGGGTGATCGACGGGCAGGGGGTTCCGGATGTGCTGCTCGGCGGTGATCATGAACAGATACGCCGGTGGCAGTTGAAACAGAGTCTGGGCAGGACGTGGCAACGGCGACCGGAACTGCTGTCGGCGAGAGAGCTGACAGAGGAACAGCAGAAATTATTGAACGAATTTATCAGCGAACATGCGGGAGCATACGGCGATGAGCAAAAGCAAGATTATCGAGCAGATTGAGAACGCTCAGATGGGCAAGGAGATTCCGGAGTTCGGTCCCGGTGATACCGTGGTCGTGCAGGTCAATATTCGCGAGGGCGATCGCGAGCGTCTGCAGGCTTTCGAGGGTGTGGTGATCGGCATACGCAACCGCGGACTGAATTCGGCGTTCACCGTGCGCAAGGTGTCGCATGGTATTGGCGTGGAGCGCACGTTCCAGACCTACAGCCCGCTGGTCGACAGCATTGCCGTGAAGCGTCGTGGTGATGTGCGTCAGTCCAAGCTGTACTATCTGCGCGAGCGTTCAGGCCGGTCGGCCCGCATCGCGGAGAAGCTGGAGAAGCGTGCCGGCTGAAACGCCGGTCGATGACAGAAGCTGCACTGCCGGTCAACCGGCAGTCGGGAAAGGGGGTACTGTGCTACCCCCTTTTTTTTGGTAAAGTACCGGCGTTCACAGACAGTTACAGGAATGGCCAATGAAAGCGATGTCGCGAAGCCTTGTCAGCGTGTGCGTGCTCGGACTGTCCGGTCCGTTGCTGGCGCAGTCATCAGCGGTGGAGAATCCCGGACATGATGCCCTGCGAGATACTCTGGATCAGTCGCTGGGTGGTGCCACCCAGGGGCAGCTCAGTGTCGAGCAGATCCGTCCGGCACCGATGGACGGGTTGATGGAGGTGACCCTCAATTCGGGAGAAGTGTTGTTCACCGACCCGGAAGGGCGTTACATGATCACCGGCGACATGCTGATGACCGATGATGACGGTTTCGTCAACCTGTCGGCCGAGACGCGCAACGAGCGGAACGCCGAGCGTGTTGCCGCCATTCCCGATTCGGAGGTCATCGAATTCGCCCCGGACGATGTGAAGGCCACCATATCGGTCTTCACCGATGTGGACTGCACGTATTGCCGGCGGTTGCATGGCGACATCGACGATATTCTCGATAATGGCATCAGGGTCCGCTATCTGGCCTATCCCCGGGGCGGTACCTCGGCCGGCTCCTATGGAAAAATGTTGTCGGTATGGTGTTCCGATGACCGCCAGCGTGCATTGACCCAGGCCAAGCACGGGCAGAACGTGCCCGAGCGCGACTGTGAAAATCCCGTCATGAAGCATTACGAACTGGGTAATCAGCTCGGAATCTCCGGCACCCCGGCGATCGTGATGCCGGACGGCACGGTGGTGCCGGGTTATCTGGATGTGGACCGTCTGACCGCGCTGGTCTTCGATCAGTAAACGCAACGCGCCGACGGCGCGCCGCTCCCGATTTCGAGAATCCACAGAGTTTCGACAGTACCGGCGTGGGCCGTGAGCCCACGTCGGCCGCGACAGTGAGGTGGCATTTTGAGTGACAAGGCAGAACAGGGGCAGTTGCGCCTGGGTATTTGTGGACTGGGCACGGTGGGCGGCGGCACGCTGCGGCTGCTGCAGGAAAAGCGCGCGGAGATCACCCGCCGGGTGGGACGTGAGCTGAACGTGGTCCGCGTGGCGACCCGACGCCGCCCGAAGGATCACGACCTGAAGGGCATGGAGTTCAGCACCGATGTTTTCGATGTGGCCAGGGACCCGGAAGTCGACGTCCTGGTTGAGCTGATCGGTGGCTTCGATCCGGCGCTGGAACTGGTCCTGCTGGCGATCGAGAACGGCAAGCACGTGGTGACGGCCAACAAGGCGCTGATCGCCATCCATGGCAATACCATTTTTGCCGCGGCACGGCGCAAGGGTGTGACAGTGGCCTATGAGGCAGCGGTCGCCGGCGGTATTCCGGTGATCAAGGCCCTGCGCGAAGGCCTGGCCGCGAATTCCATCGACTGGGTGGCCGGCATCATCAACGGGACCGGTAACTACATCCTGAGCGAGATGGGTGAAAAACAGCGTGTATTCAGTGATGTACTGAAGGAAGCTCAGGAACTGGGTTATGCGGAGGCCGATCCCACTTTCGATGTGGAAGGTATCGATGCCGCTCACAAACTGGCCATCCTTGCGTCCAATGCCTTTGGTGTCGAGCTGCAGTTTGATCGTGTCTACACCGAGGGCATCAGCCACATCACGCCCGAGGACCTGTCCTATGCGGATGAACTGGGCTACACCGTCAAACATCTGGGTATCGCCCGGTCCGACGACGACGGCATCGAGTTGCGTGTCCATCCCACCCTGATCTCGAAGCAGACACTGCTGGCCAACGTCAATGGCGTCATGAATGCCATCTGGGTGAAGGGCGACTCGGCCGGTTCCACGTTGTACTACGGCGCCGGAGCGGGAGCCGAGGCCACGGCCTCCTCCGTGGTGGCCGATATCATCGATATCACGCGCGCCGGCGCCTCGGCGGCGGAGGGCACCGGGCTGCCGCCACTGGCCTTCGACGGGCTGCGGGATGATCTGCCGGTCCGCGAGATCCAGGATATCGAGTCGGCCTACTACCTGCGGATACCGGCGCACGACAGGCCGGGTGTCATGGCCAGCATCACCCAGGTACTGGAGCATTATGGCATCAACATCGAGGCCGTGATCCAGAAAGAGCCACAGCATGATGAAGACAATGGCGGTGTGGTCACGGTTCCCGTGGTCCTGCTGACCGGTAGCATCCGCGAGGCACAGATGGATATCGCCATCGGTGTGATCGAGCAGCTGGATCAGGTGGCCGGCAAGGTGATGCGTATTCGTGTCGAGCATTTCGATGCCGAGGAGTGACAGGCGCTCATGAACTATATCAGTACGCGGGGCCAGGCGCCCGCGGTCGGCTTTGAAGAAGCGTTGCTGACCGGCCTGGCGCCGGATGGCGGGTTGTATGTGCCGGAAACGCTACCCTCGGTATCGACCGAACAGATGGAGCAGTGGGCGGGGCTGGATTACCCGGCGCTGGCCTTCGAGGTCATCCGCCCCTTCATCAACGGCGAGATCGAGGACGATGATCTGCGGGACATCATCGCCCGCAGTTATTCAACCTTTGCCCACCCGGCCGTCGCGCCCCTGCGGCTGATCGATCACAACCATTGGGTCATGGAGCTGTACTGTGGTCCGACGCTGGCCTTCAAGGACTTTGCGCTGCAGTTGCTGGGACACCTGCTGGATCATGTGCTGGAGCGTCGTGATCAGAAGATGGTGGTGATGGGCGCCACGTCGGGAGATACCGGCTCGGCGGCGCTGGAAGGCTGCAAGCACTGTCGTCACCTGGACCTGTTCATCCTGCATCCGTATCAGCGTGTGTCCGAGGTGCAACGCCGGCAGATGACCACGGTGGAAGGCGATAATGTCCACAATATCGCGGTCCGCGGCAATTTCGATGATTGTCAGCGTCTGGTCAAGACGGCGTTCAGTGACCAGTCCTTCCTGCCGGAAGGGCGCCAGCTGGTGGCGGTCAACTCCATCAACTGGGCCCGTATCATGGCCCAGATTGTCTACTATTTTCATGCCGCGCTCAGTGTTGGCGCGCCGGCACGCCCGGTTTCGTTCACCGTGCCGACCGGCAACTTCGGTGATATCTATGCCGGTTACCTGGCACGTCAGATGGGGCTGCCGGTCAAGCAGCTGGTCATCGCCACCAATCGCAATGACATTCTGCACCGCCTGATCAGCCGGAACGAGTATGCCCTGAACGAACTGCAGCATTCCCTGTCGCCCAGCATGGACATCATGGTCTCCAGTAACTTCGAGCGCTATCTGTTTGATCTGTTTGGTCGTGATGCCGGCCGTACTCGCGAATTCGTGACCGGCCTGGGCACGCGGCCGCTGCATCTGGACGAGTCGGAGTGGCAGGCGGCCCGGCGGCTGTTCAGCAGCCACAGTGTCGATGACGACACCACCTGCGAGGTGATCCGGCGCGTCTTCGATCAGACAGAGTTTCTGGTCGATCCCCATACGGCCGTGGGTATCCAGTCGGCCGAGGCCTGTAACGAAGACCGCAGCGTACCCATGATCACATTATCCACGGCCCATCCGGTCAAGTTCGCCGATGCCGTCAGCCGGGCCGGGCTGGACAGCCCCGCGCTGCCGCCACACATGAGTGACCTGATGGATCGTCCCGAGCGCTACGAAGTGCTGGACAATGACATCGACACCGTGACCCGATACATGCGCGATACGCTGTGACCCTGGATATCCGGCGTCGTCAAGCGCGGGAGTCCGCCGATGCGGCACTGGACGACGCATCGATGCCTCCCCTGTTGCGCAGGGTTTTCCGGGTCCGGGGCATCCGCTCTCCGGAGGAAGTGATTCCCGGCCTCCCGGCCTTGCCGTCGCCCGACCTTTTTGCCGGCATGGAAAAGGCCGTGGCGTTGCTGCTGTCCCATCGCCGGGGGAGGCTGTTGATCGTCGGGGATTTCGATGCGGATGGTGCCACCAGTTGCGCGCTGTTGATGCGGGCGTTGCCTCAGCTGGGTTTCACGCATGTCGACTATCTGGTGCCGAACCGTTTCGAGTACGGTTACGGGCTGACGCCGGAGATCGTCGAACTGGCGCTGCGGCGCCAGCCTGATCTGATCATCACTGTAGACAACGGCATTTCCAGCATCGATGGCGTGCAGGCAGCGCATGACCGGGGGGTTCCGGTGCTCATCACCGATCACCACCTGCCCGGACCGGTGCTTCCGGCCGCCGACGCGATCGTCAATCCCAACCTGCCTGATTGTGACTTTCCCGGCGAATCGCTGGCCGGGGTCGGCGTGGCGTTCTATCTGACGCTCGCGGTCCGGGCGGCATTGCGGCAGCGGGGTGAGTTCGATCAACGATCCCAGCCTCGACTGGCGGACCTGCTGGACCTGGTGGCGTTGGGTACGGTGGCGGACGTGGTGCCGTTGGACGCCATCAATCGCACACTGGTGCATGAAGGCCTGCGCCGGATCCGGGCCGGCCGTTGTTGTGCCGGCATCCTCGCCCTGCTGGAGGTGGCTGGAAAGGAGCCCGCCCATCTGGTGGCTTCGGACCTCGGGTTTGCCGTGGGGCCCCGACTGAATGCCGCCGGGCGACTGGAGGACATGAGCCGTGGCATCGAATGCCTGCTGACCGATGATACCGGTGTGGCCGCGCAGGCCGCCCGTATGCTGGACGATATCAACCACCAGCGCCGAAAGATCGAGTCACGGATGAAGGAGCAGGCGGATGACGTGCTGTCCGGACTGCAGGACGGGGCGGAAGAGGAGTTGCCGGCCGGTCTGTGCCTGTATGATCCCGACTGGCATCAGGGGGTGGTTGGCATACTGGCTTCGCGGATCAAGGATCGCTTTCATCGCCCGGTGATCGTGTTCGCGGAAGAGGGGGTCGATACCTCCGGCGTCCGACTGTTGAAAGGCTCCGCACGATCGGTGAAGGGGTTTCACATCCGGGATGCGCTGGAGTCCATCGCCACGGCAAATCCCGGCCTGATCAACCGCTTCGGTGGGCATGCGATGGCGGCCGGCCTCTCGCTGCCGGAGTCGCAATATGAGGCGTTTTCGGAAGCCTTTGCCCGGTGCGCGGCCGACTGGCTGGGAGAGACGGCGGGACAGCGCTGCTGGTTCAGCGATGGTGCGCTGGAGACTCATGAATTGTCCCTGGAGACGGCGGAGCTGCTGCGGGAGGCGGCGCCCTGGGGGCAATCCTTTCCCGAGCCAGTGTTCGATGGCCGTTTCGAAGTGCATGAGCAGCGGGTGGTCGGGGAAAAACACCTGAAGTTGCGGGTGTCGGTTCCCGAGACCGGCAAACTGCTGGATGCCATCGCGTTCAATGCGGATCTGGAGACCTGGCCCGACGAGACGGTGCCAGCGGCTCAGCTGGTGTACCGCCTGGACGTGAATCATTTCCGGGGCCGGGCCCGCTTGCAGTTGCTGGTGGATGCCCTCATACCATTGAGTAATATCAATGAAGAGGCGGGAAGTGCCTGATCTGTTACTTTTTATCACAATCCGGGGTGCCACGTAACGATGCCTCCGGTTACAATCCGGACGTTTGTTGAAACGGCATAACCTTGTACAGACATCAGATAGCGGGAGTGGTTTCATGCGAGCACTGAAGAACTGGCTGATGTTGTCCGCGGCGATCCTGTTGATGGCAGGTAACGCGCAGGCCGAAGTGTTCCACGGTGAGGAAATGGACGTGGAGCTGATCCCGGAGACGGCCAATGCCGTACCCGGTGAGACGCTCTGGGTGGCGATCCGGCTGGATCCCACGGAAGGCTGGCATACCTACTCCAAGTGGATCGGAGACAGTGGCGAAGCCACCTTTGTGCACGAATGGACGCTGCCCGAGGGCGCCAGTGCCGGCGAGATCCAGTGGCCGGTCCCGCAGTGGCTGCCGTTCCCCGGCACCGATCTGATCACCTATTCCTACAAGGAACAGGTGCTGTTGATGGTGCCCGTCGAGGTGCCTTCCTCTTATTCCGCGGACACTTTCCCGGTCAGTGCCCACGTCGAGTGGCAGGTCTGTGATCTGATCTGTCTGATCGGCGATGCCGAAGTCGGCCTGGAAGTGCCGGTGGGTGATCGTCTGCAGCCCAATACCGAGTGGGCGGATGAATTCGCCGCCACCCGTGCCGCCTGGCCGAAAGAAGAGCACGAGGTGGATGCGCTGTTCGCCCGCGCTGGCGACCGCATCAGTTTCTCGTTCACGGCCGATGACGGCACATTGTCCGATATCGAGAATGTCTGGTTTTTCCCGGAAGAGCGGCGCTCCATCAAACCCGGCCCCCTGCGTGATGTCACGATCATGCCGGCCGGTGCCCAGATTACGCATAACCAGCATCGTCGTATCCTGGAGGATCTGGATCCGGTACCGGGGCTGTTGAAGGTCGAGTACACCGATGGTGAAGTGCGCGGTTTCGATGTCCAGGCCAGCGAGGCCACCCCGGATACACTGGCGGCCGTGGCCTCGGCAGCGGATACCGGGGCGGGAGCGAGTGCCGGACCGCCCGGAACCGGCGCCGATCAGAATCTGCTGCTGATCATGCTTTTTGCCCTGATGGGCGGCGCCATGCTCAACCTGATGCCCTGTGTGTTCCCGGTGCTGTCATTGAAGGCGATGAGTCTGGTGTCCAAGAGTCACAAGGAAGTCGCCGACCGCCGTATGCATGGTCTTGCCTATACGGCGGGCATTGTGCTCGCCTTCATGGTGCTGGCGAGTGCATTGCTGGCGTTGCGGGCCGGTGGCGAGGCGGTTGGCTGGGCCTTCCAGTTACAGTCCCCCTGGTTTGTCTCGCTGCTGATCTATCTGTTCTTCCTGATGGGGCTGAGTCTGTCTGGCGTGTTCGAGATTGGCGGTGGCCTGATGGGCATGGGACAGTCCCTGACGGCTAAGTCGGGTTATCGCGGTTCGTTTTTCACCGGTGTGCTGGCCACGGTCGTGGCCAGTCCGTGCACGGCGCCCTTCATGGGCGCGGCGCTCGGCTTTGCATTGTCACAGTCCTGGCTGGTCGCCATGGTCGTGTTTGCCTTCCTGGGCCTGGGCATGGCGTTGCCGTTCCTGGCCCTGACCTTTGTGCCGGCGCTGATGCGTTTCATGCCGAAGCCCGGTCCCTGGATGGAAACGTTCAAGGAGTTCATGGCCTTTCCGCTCTATGCCACGGCCTTGTGGCTGCTCTGGGTATTGGGGCTGCAGGTGGGCGTCAACGGCATGATCACCGTGGCGGGCTCTGCCCTGTTCCTGGCCTTTGCACTGTGGCTGCTGCAGCGCCGACGTGCCAGTTCCAGCCCGGTGTTCCGTGGTGCCAGTGTGGCCGCATCGGTATTGATCCTGATCGGTGCCGTGGCGGTACTGGGGTTGCCCACCGTGCAGACGGCGGGCAGTGACGTGATGGCGGCCGGTGGCGAAAGCAGCGATGAAACGCCCGAGTTCGAGCCGTTCTCCTCGGCCCGGGTCGAGGAGCTGCGTGCCTCCGGTACGCCGGTATTCGTCAACATGACGGCCGCCTGGTGCATCACCTGCCTGGCCAATGAGAACACCACGCTCAACACCGACCGGGTCAGGCAGTCCATGGAAGACAACGGCATCGTCTACATGAAAGGGGACTGGACCAATCAGGATCCGGAGATCAGCCGTGTGCTGGATGAGTTCAACCGTCCCAGCGTGCCGCTGTACATCCTGTATCCGGGGGATCCATCGGCGGAGCCGGAGATTCTGCCGCAGATTCTGACGCCGAACATTGTCACGGAGGCCTTTGCCGCGCTATAAAGTGAGTCTCGAAGCGGCAGGCGGGTCTCCGCGTACCATGGCAGGCAGTACGACAGGCAATCTGAATCTGATCAACTTTGCGATGACGGTCGCCATGGTGGCGATCACCGTCTATCTGCTGGTGGTCGGCCAGAACCTGTTGCTGCCGCTGGTCATTGCCATCGCCTTCTGGTACCTGATCAATGTGCTGGCCAGTGGCTTCGCCCGGCTGCGGTTCGGCAGTCATCATCTGCCGCGCCCGCTGTGTTTCATAGCGGCAATAATGAGTTTTCTGGGTGCCATCTCCTTCCTGATACAGTTCGTCAGTGGCGGTCTGGATGATCTCGGGGGGGCGGCTCGCCAGTACGAGTCCAATCTGCTGGCGCACTGGGAGGCGCTGCCTTTCACGGAGAGCATGCCCGTGGAGGGCTTCACCCAGCTGGTCAGTGAGCAGCTGGACCTGACCGGCCTGTTCACCGCGATCGCCCTGTCATTCACCAGCATCGCGGCCGATGGTCTGCTGATTCTGATCTACACCGGTTTTCTGTTGTTCGAGCAGGGCAATTTCCATCAGAAACTGTCGGCGCTGGTTGACAATACCGAGCGGGAGAAGCGAGTACGCCGGATCATCGAACGGATCCGTGGTGATACCAGAAAGTTCATCAGCATCAAGCTGTTCACCAGTGTGCTCACCGGAACCCTGAGCTATTTGGTCCTGCGCGTACTGGGGGTCGACTTCGCCGAAGTCTGGGCGGTATTGATCTTTCTGCTCAACTTCATACCCACCATCGGTTCCATCATTGCCACGCTGTTCCCGGCCACCGTGGCGCTGGCCCAGTCCCCCGAGGGGGTGGCCCTGAGCCTGGTCGTGCTGGTCAGTATCGGTGCGCTGCAGGTGATGATCGGCAATATCCTCGAACCCCGACTGATGGGCACATCGCTGAACCTCAGTCCGGTAGTCATCCTGTTCAATCTGGCGCTGTGGGGTTATATCTGGGGCGTGGCGGGGATGTTTCTCTGCGTTCCGTTCCTGATCATCATCACCATCGTGCTGGCCCATTTCCCCCGCACCAGACCCATCGCCATCCTGCTGTCCATCAATGGCCAGGTGGATATCGCCGAAGATGTCGCTCAGGAGCCGGGACAGTCCCCTGTAAATCCCTGACGGGAGGAGTATAATCAGGGGCTTTTACCCGGTCCGCACCCTTCGTGCGCTCCGGTTCAGTCAGGCAGCGACAGCGAGACCACCATTGTCCATGAAGAGCAACGAGATACGTCAACGATTCCTGCAGTTTTTCGAAAACCGCGAGCATCGGATTGTGCCCAGCAGTCCGCTGGTGCCGGCCAACGATCCGACCCTGCTGTTCACCAATGCCGGCATGGTGCAGTTCAAGGAGCTGTTCCTGGGGCAGGAGCAACGTGACTATCGCAGAGCGACCAGCTCGCAGCGCTGTGTGCGGGCCGGTGGCAAGCATAACGACCTGGAGAACGTGGGCTACACGGCCCGCCATCATACGTTCTTCGAAATGCTCGGCAACTTCAGTTTCGGCGACTATTTCAAGCGCGAAGCCATCCGTTTTGCCTGGGAGTTTCTGACAGTGGAGCTCGGGCTGCCGGCGGAGAAGCTGTGGGTCACCGTATTCCATGAGGATGACGAGGCCGCCGCCATCTGGCTGGATGAGGTCGGAATCGATCCCGATCGTTTCTCGCGGCTTGGAGAGAAGGACAATTTCTGGGCGATGGGGGATACCGGTCCCTGCGGTCCATGCTCCGAGATTTTCTATGATCACGGGGACGAGGTCGAAGGGGGGCCGCCGGGCAGTCCCGGTGAGGATGGCGATCGCTACATCGAGATCTGGAATCTGGTGTTCATGCAATACGAGCGTCATGGCGACGGTCGCCTGGACCCGCTTCCCAGTCCATCGGTGGATACCGGCATGGGACTGGAGCGTCTGGCAGCCGTCCTGCAGGGAGTGCACAGCAACTACGAAATCGATCTGTTCCAGAATCTGCTGAAAGCGGCGGCTTCCCTGGCCGGGATCAGTGATACCGGCCATACTTCACTGTGCGTCATTGCCGACCACATCCGCTCCTGTGCCTTCCTGGTGGTCGATGGCGTGCTCCCGTCCAACGAGGGGCGGGGCTATGTCCTGCGGCGCATCATACGCCGCGCCGTGCGGCACGGGTACCAGCTGGGCATCAAGGATATTTTCTTCTACCGGCTGGTGGATGCGCTGGTGCGGGAAATGGGAGAGGCCTACCCCGAGCTGGCCCGCAAGCAGAATCAGGTGGAGGAGGTGCTCCGGGAGGAAGAGCAGCAGTTTGCCCGGACCCTGGATAACGGCATGGCGATTCTTGAGCAGGCCATCCGGGACCTGGATGGCTCCGTGATACCCGGAGACACCGTTTTCCGACTGTACGACACCTATGGCTTTCCGGTGGATCTGACGGCCGATGTGGCGAGAGAGCACGAT
>JBNJGU010000021.1:0-22084 GCA_051747985.1 Pseudomonadota bacterium
GCCAGCCGCTCCACCATGTCGGTCATCTCGTCAATCCGCCGTCTGTCAGCCACTGACCTGGCGGCTGCACTGGTCATGCGCCAGATGGCGATGACGTTGACTGTCAGTGAGGCCATGAGAATCAGTACCAGCGCTTCGTTCATCGGTTGTTCCGCTGCATTCAGGGATGTTACCGAGCTCTATCGGCACAGATGGCAGAATACTTGATCCGCCTCCTTAGCGGCAGACTGCGGTCATCTGGCCGGGGAGTGCGATTTTCTGCGGTTGTCCAGGCTCAACGCGCCGGCTCCGGCACCCGCCAGCGCCAGCAGTCCCGCCATGATCCCCATGTTCTTGACGAAATTCTGGGTCTCGTGACTGCGCTGCAGGCCTTCCTCCATGGTCCAGAAGTCATGCATGACCAGACTTCCCTTCCGGGGCGACGCGGGTGGTATCATCGCGGTCATCGATACATCAACCAATGACACTACAAGGAAAGCATCATGAAAGCAGTAGGTTACACAGGCACCGGGCCCCTGCGGGATATCGACATGGATCGGCCCGGACCGGGTCCCCGGGATCTGCTGGTGGCGGTCCGGGCGATTGCCGTCAACCCCGTGGATACGAAGATCCGGGGTCGCGTACAGCCGGAAGAGGGCAGCCCGAAGGTGTTGGGATGGGATGCCGTGGGCGAAGTGGTGGAGGTCGGCGCCGAAGTCGACCGGTTCGCCGTGGGTGACAGGGTCTGGTATGCCGGTGATGTCACCCGCCAGGGCTGTAATGCACAGTTCCAGTGCGTGGATGAGCGGATCGCCGCGAAAGCTCCGTCCTCACTGGGGGACGCCGAGGCGGCCGCACTGCCGTTGACCACCATCACCGCCTGGGAAATGTTGTTCGACCGGCTACGCTTGCCCCGTGGTGACAGCGGCGCTGATCGCACGCTGCTCGTGGTCGGTGCCGGGGGTGGAGTCGGGTCGATGCTGGTGCAGCTGGCCCGGCAGTTGACCGGGGCCACGGTCATCGGCACCGCTTCGCGCCCGGAAAGCCGCCATTGGGTGGAGTCGCTGGGTGCGCACCACGTACTGGACCACAGCCAGCCGCTGAAGGAGGAACTGGAGCGCGCCGGCCTGGCCGATATCACCGATGCGGCCTGCGTCAACCGCACGCATCAGCATTTCGAGGACCTGGTCGCCATGCTGCGCCCCCAGGGGAGGCTGTCCCTGATTGACGATCCGGCCGAGCCGCTGGACATCATGAAGCTCAAGCAGAAGAGCCTGTCCCTGCACTGGGAGTTCATGTTCACCCGGCCGATGTTCGAAACAGCCGACATGGATGCCCAGCATGAGCTGCTCGGCGAAGTGGCCGCGCTGATCGACAGCGGTGCGTTGAAAAGCACCATGGGCGAGCATTTCGGCGCGATCAGTGCCGCCAATCTGGAACGGGCCCACCAGGCCATGAAGACCGAGCATACCGTCGGCAAGGTGGTGCTGGAAGGTTTCTGAGTGTAACCGACGTGGCGGCGTCAGTCCGTCAGCGGCAGGTTGCTCAGCCACAGGCACTGGTACGGTGCCAGCACCAGGGTGTCGTGATGGTGTTCCAGTGGCCTGCCGCTGATCAGGTCCACCCATTCGTCGGTATCGATCAGGTTGATGTCCGACAATAACAGCGTCTGCTCCGTATCCGAGATGTTGTTCAGGGCGAAAACGCTCTGCTCGCGCTGTATGCTCTGCCGCCAGAACGCGAACACCTGTTCTCCCAGGTGGAGAGTGAACTGTGTGGCATTGGGGTGGAAAGCGGGCTGGCGGCGGCGCACCCGGATCAGGCGGGACAGGGCGGAGAACACCCGGTGATGGTGAGTGGCCGGGTCATCCAGCTTTTCGTTCAGCGCATGGTAGTCCCAGTGGTGCCGGTTGATGTGCCGGTTGTGGTGGCTGGCGTTGACCCGCTCGTGATCATTGCCGGTCGCGACCAGACTGTGCACGTAGAAGGCGGGGATGCCCTCCAGGGCCAGCAGGATGGTGTGGGCGCAGAGGAATCTCTCCAGCTGCCACTGATCCGGTCCCGCCGGCGTACCGGACAGCGCGTCCCACAGAGCGATGTTGATTTCGTATGGGCGTCGCTCGACCCCGGAGGTGGCGCGCCAGGATATGCGTCCGCCGAACCGTTCCATGCTGTGGATCAGGGTATGGATCTCCTCGTCACTGAGCAGTCCCTCCGCGGGTCGCAGCCCGATACCATCGTGCGAAGCGATGAAGTTCAGGAAGAATGTGCCTGCCTGCGCGGGTGGCATGGTCATCAACCAGCTCTTGAGGTGCCGGCAGTTGCCGCGGAGAAGGGTGTGCAACAACAATGGCGGCAATGAGAAGTTGTAAATTGCATGCGCCTCGTTGGAGTTGCCGAAATAGGTGAGATTTTCCCGTTTTGGTATGTTGGTTTCGGTGATGATGATGGTGTCCGGGTCGGCATGCTCGAGCAGTGTGCGCAGCAGGCGCACGAGCTCATGGGTCTGAGGCAGATTGAGGCAACTGGTTCCGGCTTCCTTCCAGAGGAAGGCGACGGCATCGAGGCGGAAGATGCGGACGCCGTGGTCGAGGTACTGACGGATGATCCGCACGAATTCGATCAGCACCGACGGGTTGCGGAAGTCCAGGTCCACCTGGTCGTGACCGAACGTGCACCAGACATGCTTGGGGCCATCGACGGTATCCGCGGTCAGCAGCAACTCGCTGGTGCGTGGGCGGACCACCAGGCTCAGGTCCGTGTCCGGATCGATGGTGAAGAAGTAATCGCGACCCGGATGCCTGCCCGCCAGGAAATTGAGGAACCACGGGTGGGATGCCGAGCAGTGGTTGATGACCAGGTCGGCCATCAATCGATAATCGCCCGCGATGGCCTCGATGTCCCGCCAACTGCCGATTTCCGGGTTCACGCGGGTATAGTCGGTGACCGCGAAACCGTCATCCGAGCTGTAGGGGAAGAAGGGAAGGATGTGTACGGCGGTGATCAGATGCCGCAGTCGATCGTTCAGGAACCGGTGAAGAGTGGATGCCGGCGACTCTCCGGATCCGGTGTCCGACCGACGGGATACGGAGTTGCCGTAGGTGATCACCATGATGTCGCGCTGGTCCCAGCTTCCGGCATGGCGTCCGGGTGATGGTGTGTCCGGTGTCAGGCGCATGTCCCGGAGCAACTGTTCGGCCAGCTCCGCTGTGTCCGCGGTGGGATACAGCACCTGCAGGTGGTGGATCAGTCGTTGCTGCAGTTCGCTCATGAACCGGTGTGCTCATCGGTATCGGCTTCCACCGCCGCGCCAATCTGTTCCAGTATATCGGGATGGGCGCTGCGCACCCGGTTCCAGCTGGGAATGAAAGGGGTTTCCATCGGATTGTCCAGGAAGTGATCTCCGGCCTTCATGATATTCTGTGCAAAAAGTTCCACGGCCTGTTCCTCTTCATGGATATCCAGAGTCAGACCGTTGATGGCGGCATCATTGCGGTACGTTTCCACGAAGTCCAGCGCAACCCGCAGATAGGTGGCCTTTAGTGTGCGGAATGTTTCGCTGGAGAGAACCACGCCGTTGGTGGCCAGTTTTCGAAATACCGCCTTGGTGATATCGATCGACATGCGCGACAGTCCGCCGCGGTCGTTCCCGGCGGACAGATTCTGGTGCTTGTGGTCGTAGGCATCGGCGATGTCGACCTGGCAGAGGCGGTTGGTGGAATAGTTGCGGTACATTTCCGACAGTATCCCGATTTCCAGGCCCCAGTCGCCCGGAATACGCAGGTCATTGATGACGTCGGTGCGGAACGAGAACTCCCCGGCCAGCGGATAGCGGAAACTGTCCAGATAGTCGAGGTAATCCTGGTGTCCCAGTACTTTCTGCAAGGCCCGCAGCAATGGTGTGACCAGCAGGCGGGATACCCGGCCGTTGATCCTGCCGTCGGCGACGCGGGCGTAGAACCCCTTGCAGAACTGGTAATTGAAGCCGGGATTGGCGACCGGATAGAACAGGCGGGCCAGCAATTCGCGATCGTAGGTCAGGATGTCGCAGTCGTGCAGGGCGACGGCCTGGCTGCGGCGCGAAGCCAGTGTGTAGCCGAGGCAGTACCAGACATTGCGGCCCTTGCCCGGCTCGCGGGGCGCCAGGCCCTGCTCCCGGAGTCCGGCGTCTATGCCCTGAAGCCGTGGTCCGTCGTTCCATAATACGCGGTGATGCTGGGGCAGGTCGCTGAAAAACGCCAGCGCGTGATGGTACTGCGCCTCGGTGGCCTGATCGAGCCCGATCACGATCTGGTTGAGATACGGCACCTGCCGCAGTTGCCTGATGATGCGCGGCAGCGCCTCGCCCTGCAGCTCGCTGTATAGCGAGGGCAGTATCAGGGTCATGGGCCGTTGGCGCGAGAATACCTGCAGTTCGTATTCCAGCTCTGCCAGGGGGCGGTCATTGAGGTTGTGCAGGGTGGTGATGATACCGTTCTGATGAAAATCACCCATGGCGGGGTTCCTCCTGACCATGATGAGGGATGTGGAGTTGCAATAACAGCCTGTCGACACATTCGGCCCAGCCGGCGGGACCGACCTGCTCGCTGACCGGGAACTCGCCGACCGCTTCGGTGCCAGGTATGCCATGAACCGGGGAGCGCACCCAGGCCGCGTAATCCGCTTTCAGCAGCATGGCCAGGTCATTGCCGCTGTCGCCCAGGGCCAGCACGGGCGTGTCGCGGGGGTAGGCGGTCCGCACCCGGTCCAGTGCGTGGCCCTTGTCCGTATCGCCGAGTACATGCAGGAACCGGCCTCCACGTAGCAGATTCAGGCCGGCTGAGCGCAGGCGGACGTTGAAAGTCGACAGGGTCTCGGGTTCATCGTTCCAGAGCAGCAGCTCGCTGTACTGACGACGACCGGCACGCTGGGCCGCGGTCATGCTCAGTCCGGTCATGGCCATGAAGCGGTCAAGCGGCAGGCTGGCAATCCGCGTGAACCGGAACTCACTCTCGAAGGGCGCCAGGCGGACAGCCACGTCGTTACGTGTCAGCCCCAGGGTCTGTACCCAGCAGTCGCCGCGGGATACCGTGCCGGCCCTCATGGTGGGGAAGCTGCGCTTGGGATAGTGGATGGCGGAACCGTTCTCGACAATGAACGGATCCGACAGCCCCAGGGTCTCGCCAAGCGCGCGCGTTTCCTCGGCGGTCTTGCTGGTGTTGAAAATGACCGGAATGCCAAGATGCTGTAAATGCCGTAACGTTCCCAGTGCCTCGGCGGGGCTGTAGGTGAAGTGGTCGAGCAGGGTTCCGTCCAGGTCGGTGACCACCAGCAGTGGGGGTGCCTGTTTCATGGTCCGTATCCGTCCCTGTGGGGTAGCCGGGTCAGCGGCGGGCTTGCATGGGTGATCCGGTGGCTCGGGTCCATGTGCAACACGACATCGGCGATGTCCGGTACTGTCCGGAATGCGTGGCGGGTGAGTCGCTCGAAGTGCTGGAGAAAACCCCGTATTCCGCCAGGGTCCATCAGTCGGTGTCCGGCTGCCGTGCCGTGGCTGTCGATCTGTTCGGACAGGCGGTCTTCCTGCAGGCATCGCCATTGGTATACGGCGCTGAATGAGGGGGCCTCGAGCATGATCAGGCGATCGAGGGCGCGGAAGAGAGGCTGGTAGACGTCCCGCAGCTGTCGGTTCACGAATCGTCTCCAGTGCATGTTCGTGTCCCGTTCCGCCTCCATGCGATTGACCGGTTCCGACAGCGCCGATTCCTCCTGTGGCGGTGTGCCGACGCACCAGCCCTCCAACAGGATGATGGCCGGTCGACGTTGTACGACCGGCCATTCCGAGTCGGGGGCCCGGTCATCCCGGCTCTTGTCAAAACGGGGGAGCGCCACCGGTCGTTGCGGGCTGGCGTGACCCAGCCGTTTCAGGGTGTCCGTGGCCATGGCGATGTCATGCGTCCCCGGCACACCACGGGTGGCCAGCAGGGGATGGACCCTGTCGGCCAGTTGCAGCCGCTCCACTCGTGTCAGGTAGAAATCATCCAGTGACAGGGGGATGGCCGGGCATTCGAATGTATTCTCCAGCACCAGTGAGAGTCCTTTTGCCAATGTGGACTTGCCCGTACCCTGTGCACCGTTCATGCCAACGAGCAGAGGACGGTCGGGTTGTGTCCGCCCATGCAGCCAGGCCGCCAATGGCGGCAGAACGTCACGGAAAACGCGCTCATAATGATCCGGCAGCCTTTCGCGGGACAGGAAGTCGCGTAGCCAGGTCGGGGAGTCGTTCATCGGCTGTTCCTGTATTCTGCGCCATTCTGGTGCAATGCCATGGAAGGCGGTCCGGTGTGGTGCATCGGCGTGGGCTGGCTCCGTTTATGGTAGCATTCACGGGTGCGCGGAGGTCTCGCCCCGCGGCACTCATTCACAGTTTTCCGACGGGCCCCATTCATGCAGTCTTCCCTGATTCCGGAACGACCACTGATCGTTTCGCCCACCCTGGCCGCCACCATCGGTCTGGAAGAGGCAGTCATGCTGCATGTGCTCAGCGAACGGCTGAGCCACGGGGGGCGCACTGCCAATGATGGCATGGACTGGGTCGAACTTGACCAGCAGACCCTGATGGAGGCGCTTCCGTTCTGGGCCATGATCGATATCCGTCGTGTACAGAAAAGCCTGCAGGATCTGGGCCTGATCCTGGTGAAGGCGGCGTCCGGTCGTGACGACTGTTGGTGTTTTGCCATCAACCAGCAGGGTGTCAGGACGGGGCAGGAACCGGCGCAGAGTGCCCGCACCCCGCGGCGTAGCGGGTCGGCCGGGCCGGGTGCGAGCTACATTCCGCCCAACTGGGAGCCGTCCAGGGAGTGGATCGAGAAGTGCCGTCAGCATAATATCCCGGAGGCTTTTGTCCGCAGCCGCGTGGAGGAGTTCGTGCTGTACTGGCGCGAGCGTGGCCAGTCGCGCTTCTCCTGGGGTAATGCGTTCTACAAGCATGTGCTGCGGGAGTGGCGGCAGGAGCAGAGTCGGCAGGGATTCAGTCAACAGGAGGCGCCGATGTCGCCTGACTGGTGGCCCAGTGCCGAAGCACAGGATATTCTGGTCAATGCCGGCGTCAGCCGGGATTTCATCGAGGACGCGGTGCCGGAGTTCGTGTTGTACTGGCGCGAGCGCGGCGTGGCGCATTCCGCCTGGAACAGCAAGTTCATCGAGCATATCCGTCGCCAGTGGGCGAAGTATGCAACGGCATTGTCGCGCGACAGCACGCCACGGCCGATCCCGGAAGACTGGGAGCCCAGCCCGGAGGTGTACGAAATTCTGCGGCTGGCCGAAATCGATGAGGATTTCGCGCGGCGCAAACTGCCGGAGTTCATCCTGTACTGGCGCGATGCGGGGCAGGCCCAGTCGTCCTGGAACACCCGATTCCTGCAGTACATCAAATACAGCTGGGCCCGGCAACTGAACGGGCTGTCGGGAGTACGACATGAAGGACATCAGGCATCTGCTGAAAACGGGCGACAGGGAGTTGAGGCAGCGTACCGCCGGTTCACGGACCGAAGCTGGGCAGACTGACGACGGCGGTCGGCGCGACGATGCCGGGGGGCCGGATCGGGTCGATGCCGTGAACCAGTTGTTCGCCGAGTTCGAACTGGCTTTCCATAATCAGTATCACAAGGCCTACGGGGATCCGGACCGTCTGGCATTGACCAAGAAGTACTGGCTGCAGAACCTGGCCGACTTCAGTCCGGCCCAGATCGTGGCCGCGGCCAGAAAACTGGCGCGCAGTCAGGAGTTTCTGCCCACCCTGGCGGTGGTGATCCGGGCCTGCGAGGAGGGCGGCAGTCTGTTCGGCCTGCCGGAAGACTACCGGGCCTATGTGGAGGCCTGCCGTGCCCCCAGTCCGAAGAGCGCCCAGCCATGGAGTCATCCTGCCGTCTATCACGCGGGCCGGGCCACGGGCTGGCATCTGTTGGCATCCGAACCGGAGGATCGCGCGTTTCCGGTGTTCGCCCGGTACTACCGGGAACTGTGTCGGCGAGTGATGCGTGGGGAGGATGTCAGCGCCCCGGTCCCGCCGGCACTGGAGGAAAGCCCGACCCGGCCGTTGACGGACGAGGAGCGCGAGCAGCGGATGCAGGCGATGCGCCGGGATCTGGACGTGTGACCGGGGCTGTCAGCGCGGGCGCCCTTCAGTCACCGCTCCCGGGATGCCCCAGGGCGCTGAATTCGCGCTCCAGCATGCGGATGTCGCCAAGGTTCAGCTCCACCAGTCTGCGCAGGTGAGTGAGGCTGTCGAGATCGATGTGGCAGCATTTCAGTCCCAGGGCGTTGTCATGATGGTTGGCGACGCGGCACGTCATGCTGATCTGGATGTCGCCGCCGAGATGGATGGTGGCTTCGATGGGTTGGTCGGGATCGGGTGACTGTCCCGGCAGCAGTCGGACCAGCATCCCCTGGAACGAAAGATCACGCAGTTGGACAACCCAGGCTTCATCGCCCTGCGTCAACACGGTCTCGGCATCGAAGAACACCCTGGTATAGCGGCGATAGCGGCTGGCATCCCTGTCAGATGTGTGGCTGTTCTGGTTCATGGTACTGACCCGTTGTCTTGTTGGCGACCCCGTCTTCCCTGACGGGGCTATCGGCCAGGCTCCGGAAAACTGGAGTCGCCGCGCAGCGGTCAGGCCAGTTTCTTGTACTTGATGCGGGTGGGCTGGGCCTCGCCGCCCAGGCGTTTCTTGCGGTCCGCCTCGTAATCCGTGTAGTTGCCCTCGTGGAACACCACCTGGCTGTCGCCCTCGAAGGCCAGGATATGCGTGCAGATCCGGTCCAGGAACCAGCGGTCGTGCGAGACCACCACCACGGTACCCGGAAAGTTCAGTATCCCTTCCTCCAGCGCCCGCAGGGTTTCCACGTCGAGGTCGTTGGTCGGCTCGTCCAGCAGCAGGACATTGGCGCCGCGCTTGAGCAGCTTCGCCAGGTGTACCCGGTTGCGCTCGCCGCCGGACAGCTCCTTGATGTATTTCTGCTGATCGCCGCCCTTGAAGTTGAAGCGCCCCACATAGGCCCGTGACGGAACTTCATACTTGCCGATCTGCAGGATGTCATGGCCGCCGGAAATCTCCTCCCAGACGGTCTTGTTGCCGTCCAGCTCGTCGCGGCTCTGGTCGACATACGCCATGTCCACCGTCTCGCCCAGTGTGATCGAGCCGCTGTCGGGTTGCTCGGTGCCCACCAGCATGCGCAGGAAAGTGGTCTTGCCCGCGCCGTTGCCCCCGATGATGCCGACGATGGCGCCCTTGGGTACCGACAGGCTCAGGTCCTCGATCAGCGTCTGGTCATCGAAGGACTTGCTCAGATGCTCCACCTCGATGACTTTGTCGCCCAGGCGGGGGCCCGGCGGGATGTACAGCTCGGTGGTTTCGTTGCGTTTCTGGAATTCCTGCGAGTTCAGTTCCTCGAAACGGGCCAGACGGGCCTTGCTTTTTGCCTGACGACCCTTGGGATTGGTGCGAACCCACTCCAGTTCGGACTTGATGGTGCGTTCGCGGGCCGCCTCCTGTTTGGCTTCGACCTGCAGGCGCTTCTCCTTGGCTTCGAGCCAGTTGGTGTAGTTGCCCTCGTAGGGGATGCCATGACCGCGGTCCAGCTCGAGGATCCAGCCGGCTGCATTGTCCAGGAAATAGCGATCGTGCGTGATGGCGACCACGGTACCCGGGAATTCCACCAGGAAGCGCTCCAGCCAGGCCACGCTCTCGGCATCGAGGTGGTTGGTGGGTTCGTCCAGCAGCAACATGTCCGGATTGGACAACAGCAGGCGGCACAGGGCCACGCGGCGTTTTTCACCCCCCGACAGTTTGTTCACGTCGGCTTCCCAGGGCGGCAGCCGCAGGGCTTCGGCCGCCACTTCCAGTGTGCGTTCGATCTCCCAGCCATTGCAGGCATCGATGGCATTCTGCAATTCGCCCTGGCGCTCCAGCAGCTCCGTCATTTCTTCGTCGCTCATCGGCTCGGCGAAGCGGTCACTGATGGCATTGAACTCCTCGATCAGCCGGATGGTCTCGCCCATGCCTTCCTCGACATTGCCGCGTACGTCCTTGTCGGGATCGAGCTGCGGTTCCTGGGGCAGATAGCCGACGCGGATGTCGCTCTGGGCCCTGGCCTCCCCGTTATACTCCCTGTCGATGCCCGCCATGATGCGCAGCAGGGTGGACTTGCCCGCGCCGTTGAGGCCGAGAACGCCGATCTTGGCGCCGGGAAAGAAAGACAGGGAAATGTCCTTGAGGATTTCCTTTTTGGGTGGGACGACCTTGCCCACCCGGTTCATCGTGTAGACAAACTGAGCCATGTCGACTGTGTCTCCGGAATTTCAACGGGTTCAAAAGTCGCTATCGTAACATTTCAGTCTGCCTCCTGCCTGCCATCATGGTCCGGGTCCGGCAGATTGCGGATGCTCTGGGAGCCCGCATCATGTAAAATACCGCTCCACTGAAAATCCGTGGCCGGTCCGGGCCGCGGACTGGCATCGCAACGGGGAGTCCCATGTTTAGCCGTGATATGACCATTGCCGGGTTTGATCCCGAGCTGCAGGCCGCCATCGAGGGCGAGCGCAGGCGACAGGAAGAGCACATCGAACTGATTGCCTCGGAGAATTACACGAGTCCGCGTGTCATGGAGGCCCAGGGCAGTGTCCTGACCAACAAGTACGCGGAAGGGTACCCGGGCAAGCGGTACTACGGCGGCTGTGAACATGTGGACGTGGTGGAGAACCTGGCCATCGAGCGTGCCCGGAAGCTGTTCGGCGCCGATTACGCCAACGTCCAGCCGCATTCCGGCTCCCAGGCCAACGCGGCCGTGTACATGGCCCTGCTCAAACCGGGGGATACGGTGCTGGGCATGAGTCTGGCCGATGGTGGTCACCTGACCCACGGCGCCAGCGTCAGTTTCTCCGGGCGGATGTACAACGCCGTCCAGTACGGGCTCGACAACGAGACCGGCGAGATCGACTATGACGAGGTCGAGGCGCTGGCGAAGGAGCACCGGCCGAAGATGATCGTGGCCGGATTCTCCGCCTATTCGCGGGTGGTGAACTGGCAGCGGTTCCGCGAGATCGCCGATGCGGTCGGTGCCTGGTTGCTGGTGGACATGGCGCATGTGGCCGGCCTGGTGGCGGCTGGCGCCTATCCCAGCCCGGTACAGATTGCCGACGTGACCACCACCACCACCCACAAGACCCTGGGCGGGCCCCGTGGCGGCATCATTCTGGCGAAGTCCAATCCCGAGCTGGAGAAGAAGCTGAATTTCTCGGTGTTTCCGGAAAGCCAGGGTGGCCCCCTGATGCATGTCATTGCCGGCAAGGCGGTCTGTTTCCTGGAGGCCATGAGTGACGAATTCAGGACCTATCAGCAACAGGTGGTCAAGAATGCCCGCGTCATGGCGCAGGGATTCATCGAGCGTGGCTACGAAGTCGTTTCCGGCGGCACGGATGATCACCTGTTTCTGCTCAGTCTGATCCGGCAGGACATGACCGGCAAGGACGCGGACGCGGCGCTGGGCCGGGCCAACATCACCGTGAACAAGAACGCGGTGCCGAATGATCCACGCTCGCCGTTCGTGACCAGCGGGTTGCGGATCGGCTCGCCGGCCATGACCCGACGCGGGTTTGGTGAGCAGGAAGCCGCGCAGCTGACGGAGTGGATGTGCGATATTCTGGATGATATCGAGAACGAGGATACCATTTCGCGAGTCAAGGAACAGGTACTGGCGCTGTGCGCCCGATTCCCTGTCTATCGGTGATTCAGCATGCATTGTCCGTTCTGTGGGGCCCTCGATACCCGGGTCATTGATTCCCGGCTGGTTGCCGAAGGCGATCAGATCCGGCGCCGGCGTGAGTGTGTGACCTGTTCGGAGCGATTCACGACCTACGAGGCGGCTGAACTGGTCATGCCCCGCATCATCAAACAGAATGGTGTGCGTGAACCATTTGATGAGAACAAGCTTCATGCCGGTCTGATGAAGGCGTTGGAAAAACGACCGGTCAGTATCGAGCGGGTTGACGAGGCGATCAATCGCATCAAGCACAACCTGCGGGCCTGTGGCGAGCGGGAGATCTCTTCACGGGAAGTGGGCGAGCAGGTCATGAAGGAGCTGCGCGGACTGGATGAGGTCGCCTATGTCCGTTTTGCCTCGGTGTACCGCAGTTTCAAGGATCTCAACGAGTTCCGGGCAGAGATCGATCGACTATCCAGTGAATGATCCGATGAATTCCACAGACGAGGATATGACGGGGGCGGATCGCGATGCGATGCGGCGCGCTCTGGAACTCGCCTCCCGTGTCCTGACGGCAACGCCCAACCCGAGGGTGGGCTGCGTGCTGGTCCGGCACGGCGAGGTGGTTGGAGAAGGCTTTCATGCCAGAGCCGGTGATGCTCATGCGGAGGCCGTCGCGCTGCAGCAGGCCGGCGACCGGGCCATCGGCGCCACCGCCTATGTGACACTGGAGCCATGCTGTAACACGGGGCGGACGCCTCCCTGTACGGATGCCCTGATCGAGGCGGGCGTGCATGAAGTGGTGTACGGAATGGAGGACCCGAACCCGCGGGTGGCGGGGAAAGGACTGGTGCTGCTTCGCGAGGCCGGGATCCGGGTCCGCGGACCGATATTCGAGCAGCAGGCGCGTGCATTGAACCGGGGATTCATCAAACGGATGCAGCAGGGGTTGCCCCTGGTGCGCTGCAAGATGGCGATGAGTCTGGACGGCCGCACGGCCATGGCATCCGGGGAAAGCCAGTGGATCACCGGCCCGGCGGCGCGGGCCGATGTCCAGCGCCTGCGGGCGGAGAGCTGCGCGGTGTTGACGGGTGTGAATACGGTATTGGCGGACAATCCCTCGATGAATGTGAGGGCCGGGCAACTGAACAGGCCGGATGCGGACGACATCGCGCGCCGACAGCCCCTTCGGGTCGTGGTGGACTCTTCGCTGCGGACGCCGCCGGATTCACGTATCATCGGGTTGCCGGGCCAGGCCGTCTTCCTGGTGGCGGGACCGCATGAGCAGCAATTGTTTCGGTTTGCCGACAGTCAGGCGCTGATCCGGGACGTCGGCAAGGGTGCCGGCGACCGGGTGGATCTGGAGAGGGCGCTGAGAAAACTGGCGACCGAGTTCGAGTGTAATGAGGTATTGCTGGAGGCAGGGCCGACACTGAGCGGGGCCATGGTGCAGGCCGGTCTGGTGGATGAAGTGGTCATCTATATCGGCCCGAAGTTCCTGGGCAGTGATGCCATGCCATTGCTGCATCTGCCGGGCCTGCAGTTGATGGCCGATCAGGTGGCACTGCACATGCAGGATCTTCAGCGCCTGGGCGAGGATTGCCGGATCGTGGCGTGCGTCGAAAATGGTGCCGGGTAACCCGTAAACGTAGTCGAGCGGATGACGTAGAATGTTCACAGGAATCATCGAAGCACTGGGTACGATGGAGTCGCTGCGGGCGCAGGGTGGTGAGCAGCGGCTCCGGATACGCAGCGAAGGTCTGGACCTGTCCGACGTGGAACAGGGCGACAGCATTGCCGTCAGCGGTGTCTGTCTGACCGTGACCGCTTTCGGTACCGACTGGTTTGATGCCGATGTTTCCGCGGAAACCCTACGGTTGACCACGTTGGGGCAGTTGCGCGGCGGCGCGCGGGTCAATCTGGAGAAGGCGCTGACCCCGACCACCCGCCTGGGTGGTCATCTGGTCAGTGGTCATGTGGACGGGGTCGGCCGACTGCTGAGCCGGGAGCCGGAAGGTGGCAGTATCCGACTGGAGTTCGAAGTGCCCGGAGAGCTGGCCCGATATGTGGCCAGAAAAGGTTCCATCTGCATCGATGGCACCAGCCTGACAGTGAATGATGTGAAGGGTGCGCGGTTTTCCGTGAACATCATCCCGCACACGCAGGATGCCACCATCATTCACGGCTATCGGCCCGGCTGTGACGTGAACCTGGAAGTCGATGTCATCGCCCGTTACCTGGAACGCCTGTTGACTGGTGGCATGGCGGGGGATCCGGAAGAGAAAGGCGATGGACTGACGGCCGCCTTTCTGTACGAGCGAGGGTTCGGCGCGCCGGGCTCCCATTGAATGAACCGACACTCTGGCGGTGAAGATGCACAGCATTGAAGAGATCATAGACGATATCCGACAAGGGAAGATGGTCATCCTGATGGATGACGAAGACCGTGAGAACGAGGGCGATCTGGTGATTGCCGCCGAGCGCGTGCGCGCCGAGGACATCAATTTCATGACGCGCTATGCACGCGGACTGGTCTGCCTGACCCTGACGCGGGAACGTTGCGAGCACCTGCAGTTGCCCCTGATGGTGAGCAGCAACAATACCCCTTACAACACCAATTTCACGGTGTCGATAGAGGCCGCGACCGGAGTGACCACCGGCATTTCCGCGGCGGATCGCGCCCGCACCATCCAGGTGGCGGTGGGTCGTGACACCGGCCCCGAGGATATCGTCCAGCCCGGCCACGTGTTTCCGATCATGGCGCAGCCCGGTGGGGTGCTGCAGCGGGCCGGACATACCGAGGCCGGCTGTGACCTGGCCCGCATGGGCGGGTATACCCCGGCTTCGGCCATCGTGGAGATCATGAACGAGGATGGCACCATGGCCCGCCGTGCCGATCTCGAGATCTTTGCCGAGCAACACGGACTGAAGATGGGCACCATCGTGGATCTGATCCACTACCGGTTGGCCAACGAACAGACGGTCCTGCGCAAGGAGAGTCAGGACGTACATACAGAGCATGGTGTATTCACGTTACATGTGTTCGAGGATACCATCCAGGGAGGGACGCATCTCGCGTTCACGCTGGGTGATATATCGCCGGACGATCCCACCCTGGTGCGCGTACACATCGGTAGCACGTTGCGGGATGTCTGCGACGTATTGACCCCCGGAGGCACCAGCTGGTCATTCAGTCGCGCGCTGGAGCGCATCGCGCATGAGGGACGGGGAGTGGCCGTGCTGTTGACGGGAGAGGAATACGAGGAAAACATTTCGGACAGTCTGCAGACCATCCTCAGTCCGGCCCGCAACCGGCGGTCGCAACAGCAGCGCGCCGGCAGCGATCTCACCATCGGCACGGGGTCGCAGATTCTGCGTGATCTTGGCGTGGGGAAAATGCGGTTGCTCAGCTATCCGGCCCGCTTCAATGCGATTTCGGGCTTTGATCTGGAAGTGGTGGAATTCGTGCAGTTCGAGGAGCCGGACAACGACGGCGCAGACGGGAGTCAATCATGAGCATCAGGACAGTGGAAGGAGATTTTCAGCACACGACCGGGCGTTATGCATTGGTGGTGTCGCGATTCAACAGTTTCGTCGTCGAGAGCCTGCTGGACGGGGCCGTTGATGTGCTGCGCCGTCACGGCGTGACCGAGGACCGGATCACCGTGGTCCGGGCGCCGGGCGCCTGGGAACTGCCGTTGCTGACGCGCAAGGTGGTGGCCACCGGGCAGTATGATGCGGTGGTGGCGTTGGGCGCGGTGATCCGCGGGGGTACGCCGCATTTCGAATACGTGGCCGGCGAATGCGTGAAGGGGTTGGGTCAGGTCAGCCTGGACAGCGGCATACCGGTGGCCTTCGGTGTGCTGACGGTCGATACCATCGAGCAGGCTATTGAACGGGCCGGCACCAAGGCCGGCAACAAAGGCGCCGAGGCGGCATTGAGTGCACTGGAGATGCTCAGTGTGATCAGTCGGCTGGAGCAGTGAACAGACAATGAGCCATGGTGGTGACAGAGTGGAAGAGGCAGGGCACGCGTCAAAGGGCAGTGGGACCAGAAAGGTCCGTCTGTCCGAACGACACAAGGCACGCCGGATGATCCTGCAGGCGTTGTACCAATGGCATATGGCCGGCGCGCCGGTGGCGGACATCCAGGCCGAGTTCCTGGCCTACTACCAGGGCAAGATCGATCGGGACTACTTCCGCGAGGTGTTCGCCGGGGTGGTGGGGCAGGCAAGTCGTCTGGATGAACTGATGATTCCCATCCTGGACCGGGATGTGAAGAAGCTGGATCCGATCGAGCGATGTCTGCTGCGACTGGGACTGTACGAACTGTCGGAGCGAGTGGACATTCCCTATCGGGTCGTGATCAACGAGGCGGTGGAACTGGCCAAGGTCTACGGAGCCACCGACAGCCACAAATACATCAACAGCATTCTGGACAAGGCCGCCGGTACGCTGAGGGCGACGGAACAGCGTGGCACTGGATGAGTTCGCACTGATACGTCGTTATTTTGAGCGGCGTGAACTGGTAGAGCCGGCACCGGACGGGCTGGTGGCGGGAATCGGCGATGACTGTGCGCTGCTGTCGGTGAGTCCGGCGGATGAGCTGGCTTTTTCCATGGACCTGCTGGTGGATGGTGTGCATTTCCCCCGGGACTGTGATCCGCGCCTGCTGGGGCAGCGCGCACTGCGGGTGAATCTCAGCGACCTGGCGGCCATGGGCGCCGAACCGCTCTGTTTCACCCTGGGACTGGCGCTGCCACGGGCCGATGAGTGCTGGCTGGAAGCGTTCAGTCAGGGACTGGCTGAGGTCGCGGTCGAAAGCGGTTGTGTTCTGGTCGGCGGTGATGTGACCCGGGGTCCGCTGACCCTGTGCATCCAGGTTCATGGCACGGTCCCGGCGGGACAGGCGCTGCGCAGAGACGGAGCCGTGGTGGGAGACGATGTCTACGTGACCGGAACACTGGGCGATGCCGCGGCGGCATTGCCACTGCTCGGTGCGGTGCACCGAGCTGATCACGGGTTGGCAGAGGCCACGGTGGCCGCGCTGCACGAAGCCTACTACCAGCCGGCATTGCAGCTCACCGTCGGACAGGCGTTGCGTGGCCTGGTCAGTGCCGCGATCGACCTGTCGGACGGGCTGGCCTCCGATCTGCAACATATACTGACGGCCAGCGGCGCTGGCGCCACCATCGAGCTTGATCGCCTGCCGTTGTCCGCGGCGTTCCTGGATGCGGTGGAAGAAGAGGAACGCTGGCCCATGGCCATCGGTGGCGGAGATGACTACGGACTGTGTTTTACCGCACCGCAATCCAGTCGGCGGAAGCTGGAAAATGCATTGGGAACAGAGGTGGTCCGGCGTATCGGTCGTATCGAGACCGAGCCCGGACTGCGATGGAGGGCCCCGGATGGAACACTGCGACCTATGAAACGGCACGGATACCGGCATTTCAGCGGGAGTGATGACGGATGACCACACCAGCCTCGGTCTGGCGAAACCCGGTTCATTTCCTCGCGTTCGGCCTGGGCAGTGGTGCGTCACCGTGGGCACCGGGTACGGCGGGCACGCTGGCGGCCGCCGTGATCTGGTGGCTTCTGCCCCCGATGACATTGACGGTGTACCTGCTGTTCTTGGGTCTGGTCTGTGTGGTCGGTGTCTGGCTCTGTGACCGGACGGCACGCGATATCGGCGTCCATGACCATGGGGGGATCGTGTGGGACGAGTTCGCCGGGCTCTGGATCACGCTGGTCCTGCTGCCTCCGGGGATACTCTGGCTGGGCGCGGGGATTGTTCTGTTCCGGTTCTTCGATATCATCAAACCCTGGCCCATCGGCTGGCTCGATCGACATGTCAGCGGCGGAATCGGCATCATGGTCGATGATGTGCTGGCCGGGTTGATGGCGTTGGCCTGCCTGCAACTGGCCGCTCAAGTGATCGCATAATAAAGAGGACAGTCAGTGAGAATACAGTTTGTCGCCACCGCGACTCTGCCCACCGAATGGGGTGCTTTCGCCATTCATGGTTTTGAAGACCTGGTGACGGGCAAGGAACATATCGCGCTGACCATGGGGGACGTCTCGGGGGACGAGCCCGTACTGGCCCGGGTCCATTCGGAGTGCCTGACCGGGGATGCGCTGTTCAGTCTGCGCTGCGACTGCGGCCCGCAGTTACAGTTTGCACTGCAGCGGATTGCGGCCGAGGGTCGGGGCATAGTGTTGTACCTGCGTCAGGAAGGTCGTGGTATCGGTCTGCTCAACAAGATCAGGGCCTATTCGCTGCAGGACCGGGGTGCCGATACCGTGGAAGCGAACGAGCAGCTGGGTTTTGCCGCGGATGGCAGGGAATACGAGATCTGCCAGCCGATACTGGACCACTTTGGTATCCGCAGGCTGCGTCTGATGACCAACAATCCGGACAAGGTGGCGGCGCTGGAGGCACTGGGCTATGAAATTGTCGAGCGTCTGCCCATTCACACCGGTCTGAATCGTCATAATGAAGGCTATCTTGCCGTCAAGGTGAGAAAGATGGGACATCTGGTAGCGGACAAGGAGTAAGTCCGGGCCCTGGTCAGTCCATGCACTCCATGCAGCGTGTCGTGGTCGGATCGATCTCGAGCCGACGTCGATCGATCTCGTCGTCACACAGCGCGCAATGGCCGAACTCGTCATTGTCGATACGCCTCAGAGCGCCTTCAATGCGTTGCAGCTGTTGCTGCCGGCGTCGGGCGGTTTCCTGGGCCATCTGCTGGGCCTGCAGTGCGTCCATCCTTGACAGCCTGCCGATGCTGGGCTGGTCCAGTTCCACCGGCCGTTGACTGTCCTGGTCGGCCGCCTCCATGGAGAGGATTTCATTCCGCCATGCGAGCAGTCGTTGTCTGAATTCGTCGAGTTGCAGTTTGCTCATGGTGGTTGAGCCCTTGTGGTCCGGGTCCGGTCAATCAGCGCGCAGAGCCGTTCGGCGCCCTGCAGGGCACGCAGACTGTGTCGCTGGATGATATCGGGTTCGATGTGGTAGACATGGTCCTTCTGAATGGCGGGTAACTGAGGCCACCGTTGCCATTCATCCAGCCAGGACGGGCGTTCGCCATCGACGCCACTGCCCACGATGATGTCCGGTTGACGCTGCAGCACCGCTTCCACGCCGACCTTCGGGCCGACCGGCAGGTCACCGAACACATTGTCACCCCCACACAGATCAATGATGTCATCAATCAGTTCTCCCCCGCCGGCAGTGATCAGCGGACTGTTCCAGACCTGATAGAAAACCCGGACCGGTTCCGCGTCGGTATATTGTCGTTCCAGGCTGGCGAGGTGCTCGCGAAAGTCGGTGGCAACCCGCTCACCCTGTTCTTCGAGTCCGGTCAGGGCCGCCAGGCTGTCCAGCTGGTGGGCGATGTCTTCCAGTGATTCCGGTTCCGCGACATAGACGGGAATGCCCATTGACTCGAGCCGGCGCAGGGCACCACCGGGGTTGCCGCTCTGCCAGGCGATCACCAGATCGGGCCGCAGGGAAACAATCCGCTCCATGTCCAGGCCATTGTGCTGGCCGACAACCGGAATGTCGCTCGCTTCCGGGGGATAGTTGCTGTGGGCCATGACGCCGACGATCCGCTCGCCCGCGCCAATGCTGAACAGCAGTTCGGTCATGGATGGCGCCAGGCTGATGATCCGCCCGGCGGGGGCTTCCAGCGTGATACGGGCACCCCGATCATCGGTGACGGTGGTTTCGGCGAATGATGGTCGGGGACAGGTGGCAAGTGCGCAGAATATCAGGATCACCATTCCTGACAGTAAGCGCCGTTCAGTAGTCAACGCCTTTCTGGACTCGGATCCCGTTGTTGAAAGCATGTTTGGTATCCTTGACTTCACTGATCGTGTCGGCCAGATCGAGTAGTGCCTGATTGGCGTTGCGGCCCGTGATGATGACGTGCTGTCCTTCGGGTCGATTGCGTATGGCCGCCAGCACGCGTTCACGGTCCAGGTAGCCGTAGGTCAGCATGTAGGTCAATTCATCCAGCAATACCAGCTGGCAGGATGGATCGGACAGCAGGGTTTCGGCGTTGGCCCATGTCTTTTCCGCGGCGTCGATGTCCGATTCCCGGTCCTGGGTGTCCCAGGTGAAACCGGTACTCATGACATGGAATTCCACCAGGGGATGATCACGGAACAGCAGATGTTCGCCGCACTCCCATTGGCCCTTGATGAACTGGACCACGCCGCATTGCATGCCGTGACCCACGCTGCGGGCCAACATGCCGAACGCGGATGAGCTCTTGCCCTTGCCGTTGCCGGTCAGGACCACGACCAGTCCCTTGTCGACAGTGGCTTCCGCGATCCGGGCATCGACATGGGCCTTTTTGCGTTTCATGGCTTCGCGGTGCCGGGTATTGCGATCGTTCATTGCTCGTTCCTGTGTCAGACGGCGCGGGATCGGGTGTCGTTCCTGTCCAGGCGCTTTCGGATGGCGGTGGTTATACCGATTGCGTCGAGGCCCACGGCGGCCCGCATGTCGGCGGGTTTGCCGTGCTCGACGAATCGGTCGGGAAGGCCCAGATTGAGAACGGGAATGAGATAGTCCTCGGCCATCAGGTACTCGTTGACGGCCGAACCGGCGCCTCCGGCCACGGCATTCTCCTCGATCGTGACCAGCAGGGCGTGTTGCTCGGCCAGCTCCCGGATCAGGTCTGTATCCAGTGGCTTGACGAAACGCATGTCCGCGACGCTGCAATCGAGTTGTTCGGCGGCTTCAAGTGCCGGGTGTACCATACTCCCGAAACCGAGGATGGCGACGCCTTTTCCCTTGCGCCGGATCACTCCCTTGCCGATGGGCAGGGCCTGCATGTGCTCGGACACGACCGTGCCCGGTCCTTTGCCGCGAGGGTAACGCACCGCGGCCGGTCCTCTGTGCTGGTATCCGGTGTATAACAGCTGTCTGGTCTCGTTCTCGTCGCTGGGCGCCATGATCACCAGGTTGGGAATGCAGCGCATGAAGGTCAGGTCGTAACTGCCCGCATGCGTGGGACCGTCCTCTCCGACGAGTCCGGCCCGGTCCACGGCGAACAGTACATCCAGATTCTGCAGTGCCACGTCATGAATGAACTGGTCGTAGGCGCGTTGCAGGAATGTGGAGTAGATGGCCACCACCGGTTTCATGCCCTCGCACGCAAGTCCGGCGGCGAAGGTTACTGCATGTTGCTCCGCAATGGCCACGTCGTGGAAACGCTCCGGGAAACGTTCCGCGAACGTGTCCATGCCCGAGCCGGTGCTCATGGCCGGAGTGATACCGACGATCTTCGGATCCTGTTCGGCCATGTCACACAGCCACTGACCGAAAATGGCCGAATAGGACGGGCTTTTCCGGGGTGGCGGGGTGGATGCCGGTCTGTCACTGCCCGGCTCGATCTTGGTCAGGGCATGCATGCCGAACGGGTCTTCCTCGGCCGGCTTGTACCCCTTGCCCTTGCGGGTGACGATATGCAGCAGCTGCGGGCCGCGTAACGTCCTGATGTTCTGCAGCAGATCGATCAGCCCTTCGGTATCGTGACCGTCCACCAGGCCGATGTAGTTGAAGCCGATTTCCTCGAACAGGGTTCCTGGCGACACCATGCCCTTCATGTACTCCTCGGCCCGGTGTGCGGCTTTCAGGGCAGGAGGGATATGGGACAGCATACGTTTGCTGCCACTGCGCAGGAAATTATAGGGCTTGCTTGCCCAGATTCTCGCGAAGTAGCTGGACAGGCCCCCCACATTCCGCGAGATGGACATATTGTTGTCGTTCAGGATGACCAGTAGATTGTCGTCGATATGACCGGCATGGTTCAGTGCCTCGAAGGCCATGCCTGCCGTAATGGCGCCATCTCCGATCACGGCAATGCTGTGCCGGTCTGATTCCTGGTTGCGGGCGGCGACCATCATGCCCAGTGCGGCGCTGATCGAGGTGCTGGAGTGACCCACGCCGAAACAGTCATACGGGCTCTCGGAGCGGCTCGGGAAGGCGGCCAGGCCGTTGGCCTGGCGCATGGTCAACAGCCGTTCGCGGCGTCCCGTGAGTATCTTGTGTGGATAGCTCTGGTGACCGACGTCCCACACCAGACGATCATCGGGCGTGTCGAAGACATAGTGCAGGGCAATGGTCAGTTCGACGACGCCCAGGCCGGCACCGAAATGCCCCCCGGTCTGACCCACGGAATACAGCAGAAAGCATCGCAGTTCCTCGGCGAGGGTGTCCAGTTGTTCCCGCTCCAGGCGTTTCAGATCGTCGGGGCTGTCGATCTGATCCAGCAGAGGCGTTTCGGGTCGTGTCAGTGGTATCTCTTCCAGCATCTTCAGTCTCGCGGCTGGTCAGGATGGCCCCTGCCGGGGC
>JBNJGU010000022.1:0-21990 GCA_051747985.1 Pseudomonadota bacterium
ACCACCAGCGGCACCGACAGTGACGCCGCGCTCATCATCCGGAAACGCACGCCGTCGGACAGCAGGTCGATGTCCTGTTCCGCCACCTCGAAAATCAGCTCGTCGTGCACCTGCAGCAGCATCATGGCATCCAGGCCGCCATTGGGGCTCAGCCAGTGATCGATATCGACCATGGCCTGCTTGATGATGTCGGCGGCGCTGCCCTGCATGGGCGCGTTGATGGCGGTGCGCTGGGCGGCCTGCCGCAGCATGCCGTTGGCGGCGCGGATGTCGGGCAGGTACAGGCGGCGCCCGAACAGGGTCTCGACATAGCCCTGCTCCTCGGCCTCCTGGCGGGTGCGCTCCATGTAGTCCCTCACTCCGGGGTAGCGCTCGAAATAGCGTTCGACATACTGCTGGGCGTCGCGTCGCTCGATACCCAGCTGTCGGGCCAGACCGAAGGCGGACATGCCGTAGATCAGACCGAAATTGATGGCCTTGGCACGACGGCGCTGCTCGCCGGTGACCTCGTCCACGGCCATGTCGAACACCTCGGCGGCCGTGGCCCGGTGGATGTCCTGACCCTCGGCGAAGGCCTTTCGAAGACCCTTGTCTCCGGACAGGTGCGCCATGATGCGTAACTCGACCTGGGAGTAGTCGGCGGCCACCAGTTTCTTGCCCGGCGCGGCGATGAAGGCCTGCCGCACCTTGCGGCCTTCCGGCGTGCGGATGGGGATGTTCTGCAGATTGGGGTCGGTGGACGACAGTCGGCCGGTGGCGGCCACGGCCTGCTGCAGGGTGGTGTGCACCCGGCCCGTGGCCGGATTGATCTGACGCGGCAGCTTGTCGGTATAGGTGGACTTCAGTTTGCTGAGTCCGCGGTGCTCCATGATGATGCGCGGCAGTTCGTGCTCCAGCGCCAGCTCCTGCAGTACCGGCTCGGCGGTGGAGGGTTGACCCTTGGGGGTCTTGCGGATCACCGGGATCTCCATCTTCTCGTAGAGAATGACCTGCAGCTGCCTGGGTGAGCCGAGATTGAAGGCTTCACCGGCTTCGTCATGGGCCTTGCGCTCCAGATTGGTGAGCTGTTCCTCGATGATATGACTCTGGTGGCCCAGCAGCTCCGCGTCCAGTAACACGCCACGCCGCTCCATGCGTTGCAGCACCGGGCTGAGCCGCATCTCGTAGTAGCGGAACAGGCCGGACAGGGCCTCGCTTTCCCGCAGACGGGCGTCCAGCAGCTGTGCCAGGCGGCCGATCAGGTCGGCCGAACGCGCGGCATGGTCGAGCAGCTGCTCGGGCTCCAGCTGGCGGAACGCGAGTTTCTTGCGGCCGGTACCGATCAGGTCGCCCAGCTCCGGCAGTCCAGTGTCCAGATAGTAGCGGGCCACGGCTTCCAGGGAGTGGTTGCTGGCCACCGAATTCAGCACATAGGACGCCAGCAGGGTATCGAAATCGGCTTCGCTGGGGGTGATGTCGACGTTCTGCAGCACATGGGTCAGGGCCTTGGCATCGTGCGCCAGCTTGCGGATCTTCGGGTTCTCGAGATCGGGCTTCAGCAGCGCCAGCAGTGCATCGCGGTCGGGACGGCTGCCGGCCGACAGGGTATCGTGGGCCAGCGGCACGTAGATGGCCTCGCCCGGGGCCCAGGCCAGCGCCAGGCCGATGAGTTCGCGCTCCATGAAATGGGTGCCTTCCTGCACGGCACTGATGGCCACGCGGCCGGCCTTGCGTATCCGGGTCAGGCATTCCTTCAGGGCTTTCTCTTCGGTGATGCAGCGGTAATCGGTGGCATCCGGCGTGACATCGGCGACATTCAGGCTCTCGGCCGCCTCGGCATGATGTGACTCGGTCCCCATCTCCTCGCGCACCCGGGCCTGTTCCTTCTCCGGCACCTTCACGCCGTCCTGTTCCAGCTCCTTGCTCCAGCCACGGAACTCCAGCTCCCGGAACAGTGCCAGCAGGCGCTCGCGGTCCTCGGGTTCGGGGATCAGTTCATGCAGCGTCAGATCCAGCGGCACATCCAGGCGGATGGTGACCAGTTCGCGCGACAGCTTCAGCTGATCGATGTTGTCGCGCAGGCGCTCGCCGATCTTGCCCTTGATCTGGTCGGCATTTTCGATGATGCCGTCCACGCTGTCCCACTCCTGCAACCACTTGACGGCCGTCTTGGGACCGACGCCGGGCACACCGGGGATGTTGTCCGATTTGTCGCCGGTCAGGGCCAGGAAATCGATGATCTTCTCCGGCGGCAGGCCGAATTTCTTCTCCACGCCGTTCCGGTCAAGGTGCTCGTCGGTCATGGTGTTGAGCAGGGTGACGTGATCACTCACTAACTGCGCAAGGTCCTTGTCACCGGTGGATACCAGCACTTCGCGTTGGTCGGCGGTGGCCTGGGCCGCCAGTGTACCGATGACATCATCCGCCTCCACCCCGTCGATGATCAGCAAGGGCAGACCCATGGCATGCACGATGTCGTGGATGGGCGTGATCTGGCTGCGCAGGTCATCCGGCATGGGCGGGCGGTGCGCCTTGTATTCTTCATAGAGATCGTTGCGGAAAGTCTTGCCCTTGGCGTCGAACACCACGGCCACGGGGCTGTCCGGGTAGTCCTTCTTGAGGCGGCGGATCATGCTGACCACGCCCTTGATGGCGCCGGTGGGCTGGCCCTTGCTGCTGTTCAGCGGCGGCAGGGCATGAAAGGCCCTGAACAGATAGGAGGAGCCATCGATCAGGATCAGGGGGTTGCGCGGCTGTGCCATGAGGTCCGTTCCGTTGCGTGCCAGGACCGCATTCTAGCAGACGATCACTGTCACTGACTGCCGTCGGACAGGCACTGCTCGTAGGACGCCGTGATGCTGTCCAGCAGCGCCACGTAACCGTCCGGACCGGGCTCGACATGTTCGCCCACGGTATCCACCCGGATCCCCGGCAGTTCGCGCCCCGCCAGTATCGTGCGGATGACATCGGCATTGGCGGTGCTGTCCAGCAGCAGGCAGGCCGGAGACTGCCCGGCCAGGGCCTGCTGTACCGTGCGCAGCTGGCGGATACCGGGCTGGATCTCGTCATCCTGGACGAACACCAGGGATGGCGACAGGCCGTGCCGGTGCTCGAAATACTGCAGGGCATTGTGGTAGATCACGTAGTCGCGGTCGGCCAGCGGCGCCAGGCGGGCGGTCTGTGCCTCATGGGCACGGGTCAGTGCGGTCTCGAAGTCGGCCAGGTTGTCCCGGTACCGCCGGGCATTGATCTCATCAAGATCGGCCAGCTCCGCCGTCACCGCCCGGGCCACCAGGCGGGCATTCTCATGGTCCAGCCAAAGATGAGGGTCGATGCGACCGGCGTGGTGCGCATCGCCCGTGATCACGGCATTGTCGACCAGCGGCAGGGTATTGAGGCCTTCCAGTTCCGTCACGGTGATGACGTCAACGTCCTGTGGTAATTGCAAGATCACATCGCTGAGCCAGGTTTCCAGCTCCGGACCGATCCAGATCACCGTGGAGGCGCCGGTCAGGCTGCGCATGGACGAAGGCCGCAGGGTGAAATGGTGGTAGGATGCACCGGGTGGAATCAACAGATCGGGCTCGGTCACGCCTTCCGTGATGGCGCTGACGATCAGCTGCAGTGGCCGGATGGTGGTTACCACATGCGGCGTGGCGGCCGTTGCCGATGGTGGTACGGACAACGCCAGCAACAGGCAGACGAAAGGGAAAAAGGAAGGCAGTCGTTTCATGGGTACTGGGTGTCGATTCCGGCCGGGTTGCGCTCAAAATGTTATAGTATACCATTTCGCGCCGGAGATCACCCCCACGGAGAATGGACAGATGCGGGAGAGCAACGGGGATACGCTGATCAGCGCCTCGGATATCAATCTGCGACTGGGCGGACGGCAGATACTGCAGGACGTCTCGGTGACGCTGCAGCGGCACCGCACCATCACGTTGATCGGCCCCAATGGGGCCGGCAAGACCACGCTGGTGCGTGTGCTGCTGGGATTACTGCGGCCCGACAGCGGGCAAGTCACGCGGGCGCCGGGGCTGCGGATCGGCTACATGCCCCAGAAACTGCATCTGGAGCCGACCCTGCCGCTGACCGTGAACCGCTTCCTGCAGCTGCCGGGCCGACAGCCGGAGTCACATATCGTCAATGTGCTGGAGCAGACGCGGATCACCCGACTGCGTCATCAGCAGATGGGCGCGCTGTCCGGCGGCGAGACCCAGCGGGTGCTGCTGGCCCGGGCGCTGCTGCGCTCGCCGGACCTGCTGGTGCTGGATGAGCCGGCCCAGGGTGTCGACATCTCCGGACAGACCGAGCTCTACGAACTGATCAGCGCCCTGCAGGGCAGCCATCATTGCGGCGTGCTGATGATCTCCCATGACCTGCACCTGGTGATGGCCAACACCGATGAAGTCATCTGCCTGAATCAGCATGTCTGCTGCCATGGCCGCCCGGAACATGTGAGTACAGACCCCTCGTACATTGAACTGTTCGGTAAAAAGCAGGCGGAGACGCTGGCCATCTATACCCACCACCACAACCACAGGCACGATGTGGCCGGTGAAATCGTGGAGGAACGGCATGATTGATTTCGTGATGCGTGCCGTGGTGGCCGGGCTGGCGATCGCGGCCATTGCCGGGCCTCTGGGCTGTTTTGTCGTTTGGCGCCGGATGTCCTATTTTGGTGATACGCTGGCGCATTCGGCGCTTCTGGGGATCGCTTTCGCCATCCTGATGGACGTGCACATGCAGCTGGCCATCGTCGTCAGCTGCCTGGTTTTTTCTGCCTTGTTGATCGGCCTGGAAAAAAAGGGACAACTGGCCACGGATACGTTACTGGGAATACTGGCACACGGTACGCTGGCCTTTGGCCTGCTGCTGCTGTCCCTGTCCAATACGGTGCAGGTGAACCTGACGGCCTATCTGTTCGGTGATCTGCTGACCGTGCAGAACAGCGATCTGTGGTGGATTCTGGGTTGCAGCGCTCTGGTGGCGGTGCTGCTGTGGCGCTACTGGAGCCGGTTCCTGTCGATGACGGTACATGCCGAACTGAGCCAGGTGGAGGGCCTGCCGGTCGGCCGGCTCTACGCGCTGCTGGTGGTGCTGGTGGCACTGCTGATCGCGGTGGCCATGAAGATCGTCGGCGTGTTGTTGATCACCGCACTGCTGATCATTCCGCCAGCGGCGGCGCGCCGGGTCTCGGCCACCCCGGAGCAGATGGCGGTGGTGGCGTCGCTGATCGGTTGCCTGTCCGTGGGGCTGGGCCTGACACTGTCCTGGTATGAGGACACACCGGCGGGGCCGTCCATCGTGGCGGCCGCCTGCCTCTGCTTTGCCGTCCTGTACCTGGTACCTCTGCGGCGGCAGTGAATGGTCCGCGTTATTGTGCCGCCAGGATGGCGCGATAGGCCTGGCCGATGTTCTCGCTACGGATGCCGGATTCCATGAAGCCATGGTAGTCGCCTTCCGGATTGACCAGCAGGATATTGCCGCTGTGGTCGATCAGGTAATCACCGCTGCCCGCCGGCGGCGGCTCGGAGTGCGCCACATAGAGCTGGCCGGCGATATTGGAGACCGCATCCAGTTCACCACGCAGGCCGAGGAAATCCGGGTGGTATCCCTGCACGTATTCGCCGACCTGCTCGGCATCATCCCGGAACGGGTCGACGCTGACCATGATGACGCGGGTCTGCGCGGCCAGTTCTTCGGGCAGATCCCGGTAGAACATCTCCAGCTCGCGCATGGTCAACGGACAGATATCGGGGCAGTTGGTGAAACCGAAGAACACCAGATCCCACTGGCCGCGAAAATCTTCCCTACTGAACGTTTCTCCGTCATGAGTCTGCAATTCAAAGGGCTCCAGCGCTACCGGATCCGGATAGATGCGGGCCCCGACTTCGCGCAGGGCCTCCTCGCTCATTGCCGTCGCCTCGCCGGCATCCGCCGGTGCGTTGTTGTCCGCATAGCGGTTCCAGGTGATGATCAGGACGATGAAAACCCACAGCAGGCACAACGCCAGGGTGATGCGGATATTGCGTTTCATTGACATGGCTACTACTTCTCAGCAAGTGACGAGAAAAGAGGGACTGTCCCCCTTTTTCTAGAACAGGTAATGGTCGACCAGCAACACCGGAAACAGCACCATCAGGTAGATGATGGAGTACCGGAAGGTGTCCATCGCCGTGGAGGCCCTGGGCCGGAACAGCAGCAGCAGTGTCCAGACCAGGAACCCGCCACCCAGCACCAGCGCGGCCAGCAGGTACAGCGGCCCGCTCATGCCGATCAGGTAGGGCAGTATGCTGACCAGCAGCATGATGATGGTATACAGGACGATGTGGATCTTGGTGAGCTGTTCGCCATGGGTGACCGGAAGCATCGGGATGCCGGTGCGGGCGTACTCCTCCTTGCGGTGGATGGCCAGCGCCCAGAAATGCGGCGGCGTCCAGGCAAAGATGATCAGCACCAGCAGCAGGGCGCCGGGCTCGATGGTGCCGGTGACCGCGGCCCAGCCCAGCAGCGGGGGCATGGCGCCGGAGAGGCCGCCGATGACGATGTTCTGCGGCGTGGCACGCTTCAGATACCCCGTATAGATGAACGCGTAGCCGATGAAGGAAGCCAGGGTCAGCCAGGCGGTCAGGGCGTTGACCCACACCAGCAGGATGGTCATGCCGACCACACCCAGTGCCGTGGCGAACAGCGCCGCCTGCCTCATGTCGACCCGCCCCTGGGGCATGGGACGGTTATGCGTACGCCGCATCAGTTTGTCGACCTTGTGGTCGATCAGGTGATTGACCACGGCGCCGGAAGCGGACACCAGTGCAATCCCCAGGTTGCCGAAAATCAGTATGTCCAGCGGGACCATACCGGGCACGGCCAGGAACATGCCCACCAGCGCGGTCAGGATCATCAGCATGACCACACGGGGTTTGCACATTTCGTAGAAGTCCCGCCAGCTGGCGGTCTGCTTGCTAGTCAGCTCAGTCACGAAGGGGTCTCGCCTCTCGTCGTTCCATTCACCGGGGCAACTTGACACACCGGCACTGTTTTGTTTCGCGGGAAAACTATTGTATCGTAAATGCACGTCAATAGAAAAAGCAGTCATCAAAAGAGGGAAAGTCACCGTAATGCAGTAACGACGACCGGGCCGGCGATTCCATAAAATATAATCACAGGAGAAACCGCATGAAATGTATCTATTATCTGTCACCCTCTCTGAAGAGCACCCAGGAGATTTCCGACGACCTGCATGAGGTCGGGGTGGATGACTGGTTCCTTCATATCCACAGCAAGGATGAGAGCGGCATCGCCAAGGAGCACCTGCATTCGAGCAACTACCTCGAGACCCTCGACATCATCCGTGACGGGCTGATCGGCGCCGGCATCGGTTTCGTGGCCAGCCTGGCACTGGCCGGTCTGGCGGCGGTGGTGCAACCGTTCGGACCGGACATGTCGATGCTCGGGTATCTGGCCATCATTTTCGTGGTCACCTGTTTCGGTGCCTGGGTGGGCGGCCTCACCGGCGTGGCCCGTGAAAACAGGAAACTGGCCACGTTCCATGATGAAATCGAGTCCGGCCAGTACCTGATCCTGATCTACGCCAAACAGGATCAGGAAGACAAGATCAAGGAAATGATGGGACGTAAACACGCCGAGGCGGTGCTGGCCGCCGTCGATCCACACTTCCTGAATCCCTTTGCCGACCTGCAACGCGTCGCTGCATGATCGGCTTTACGGCTGACAGGGTGTTGTCATTTTGCGCCCGTCAGCCGCCCTTCTGTAACGAGCCGTCATTCTCCAGATAGCCCGGAACGGGGGCTTGCGGAGCCCATTACATTACTATACGATCAAAATGTCAGGATTTTCGGGAACGTCCGATTTTCCCGGCAACGTTGGGTCACCAGACCCTAGGCAGTACGTTGTCCATCCCGTCCATAGAGACAAAAATAATGAGGAGGGAGCGGCGTTGTGAACGAGAAGTACCAAACCGTTCGAAGTCAACTGCGCAGATGTCAGCATGACCTGGCTACGCTGAACGGACCCACAAATCCGACAGGGTATTGCCAGTCTGTTCCGGACTCCAGATCCGCTTTTCCTTTCCTCTCCGGTGTTGGTCGCGGCCCCTTGCCGACATGGCCATCTTCCGTCTGTTCCGCCGCTCTCGAGCCGCTGCCGCGGTTCGCCAATCTTGATAAGGAATAACAGCATATGGCTATAGCAGTCGTTCTGGTCGTATTGGTCCTTGGCTCTGTCATCTTTCACTTTGCCAGTCCCTGGTGGTTCACCGACATTGCCTCCAACTGGAGCAACATCGACCTGACCATCACCATCACGTTCTGGATCACCGGCTTCGTGTTCATTGCGGTCAACCTGTTCATGGCCTGGTCGGTCTATCGCTACCGGCAGAAAAAGGACGGATCGAGCGAAGCCATCTATGAGCCCGAGAACAACAAGCTGGAAATGGGACTGACCGTGTTCACCACCGTGGGCGTGGCCGCCATGCTGGCGCCAGGCCTGTTTGTGTGGGCACAGTTCATCTCGGTCCCGGAGGAAGCGCAGGAGTTCGAAGCGCTGGGTTCGCAGTGGCAATGGACGTTCCGGTATCCGGGCGAGGACGGCCAGCTGGGCACCGCCGATGCCGGGCACATCACCGAGACCAACCCCTGGGGCATGAACCCGGATGATCCGGCCGGCCAGGATGACATCGTGGTCAAGGAGCCGCGCATGTACCTGCCGGTGGATGTCCCCGCCAGGGCTTCATTGCGCTCGCGTGACGTGCTGCACAACTACACGGTGGCCCAGTTCCGCGCCAAGATGGACCTGATCCCCGGCATGGCCACCTACATGTGGCTGACGCCGACGCGCACCGGCGAATTCGAGATCCTCTGCGAGGAGTATTGCGGTCTGGGACACCACATCATGCGGGCCAAGGTGGTGGTCACCGAACAGGACGAATTCGATGCCTGGCTGGACGAACAGCCCACGTTCGCCGAGACACAGAACCGCCCGCAGGGTGATCCCGAGGCCGGCCAGCAGACCTACACGGCCTGCGCCAGCTGTCACGGGCAGAACGGTGAAGGCAACGAGAGCATGAACGCCCCGCGCATCGCCGGGCTGCAACCCTGGTATGTGGACCGCCAGCTGCGCTACTACCAGGACGGCATCCGTGGCACCGAGGACCAGATCGGCCAGAGCATGGCGGCCATGGCCAATGTGGCGGGCACTCCGGAAGCACGGCGCAATGTCGCCGCCTATGTGGCCACGCTGGACGCTGAACCGGCCGCGGCCACCATGGAGCAGGGCGATGCGGACCGCGGTTACCGCATCTATCGCGATAACTGCGCGGCCTGCCACATGGAGGACGGTTCGGGCAGCTGGTCCACCGACGCCCCTTCACTGGTGGGTATGAACGACTGGTATCTGGCACGGCAGCTGGAGATGTACCGCAATGGTCAGCGGGGCGAGCATCCCGAGGACGATTACGGCTACCAGATGAACTCCATGGTCAAGGCCATGCGCAACGAGGAACAGGTGGCGGATGTCCTCAGCTACCTGCAGACGCTGCAGTGACAGCATGACAATACACAGGAATTTCAGCATCTAGTCCCCGACAGGCGGACCAAAGGGTACCGGGAGGAAGTTTGAATGGCTTACGTTCCATTAGCAGACCAGGATGATGCGCACGCGATGCATGATCCGGAGAGTTTCGTCACCAAGTACATCTGGAGCCAGGACCACAAGGTCATCGCCATCCAGTACGGGTCCATCGCCATCATGGTCGGTCTGGTTGCCCTGGTGCTTTCCATCCTCATGCGCCTGCAACTGGGTTTCCCGGACCTCGCGATTCTCGATCCGGCCAGTTATTACCAGGCCGTGACCATGCACGGCATGATCATGGTGGTCTACATGCTGACAGCGCTGTTCCTGGGCGGTTTCGGCAATTACCTGATACCACTGATGTGCGGTACCCGGGACATGGTGTTCCCGTTCCTCAACATGCTCAGTGTATGGGTTTTCCTGCTGTCGGTACTGATCCTGCTGGCCAGCTTCTTCGTGCCCGGCGGAACGGCCGGCTCTGGCTGGACACTGTACCCGCCACAGTCGATCACCCCGGGCACACCGGGTAGCAGTAACGGCATGCTGCTGATGATCATCTCGCTGGCGGTGTTCATCGTCGCCTTCACGATGGGCGGCCTGAACTACGTGACCACCATTCTCCAGGCCCGTGCACGCGGCCTCACGCTGATGCGTCTGCCACTGTCCGTCTGGGGCATCTTCGTGGCGACCATCCTGGGTCTGTTCGCGTTTCCGGCGCTGCTGGTCAGCGCCATCATGCTGGGCTTCGACCTGATGCTGGGCACCAGCTTCTTCATCCCGGCCATGTTCCAGATGGGCGAAGTCAGCAGTCAGGAGGGCGGCAGCCCGATCCTGTTCCAGCACCTGTTCTGGTTCTTCGGTCACCCGGAAGTCTACATCGTGGCCCTGCCGGCCTTCGGTCTGGTATCCGACATACTGAGCTGTCATGCGCGCAAGAACATCTTCGGCTACCGCATGATGGTCTGGGCCATCATCGCCATCGGCGGCCTGAGCTTCCTGGTCTGGGCGCATCACATGTATGTGAGTGGCATGAATCCCTACTTCGGGTTCTTCTTCGCCACCACCACACTGATCATCGCCGTGCCCACCGCCATGAAGGTCTATAACTGGGTGCTGACGCTGTGGGAAGGCAACATCCGCCTCAACACGCCGATGCTGTTCGCCATCGGCTTCATCTTCACCTTCATTCACGGCGGCCTGACGGGGCTGTTCCTCGGCAACGTGGTGATCGACATTCCCCTGTCCGACACCTACTTCGTCGTGGCGCACTTCCATATGGTCATGGGCGTGTCACCGGTGCTGGTGCTGTACGCGGCGCTGTACCACTGGTATCCGAAGATTACCGGACGGATGTTCAACGAAACCCTGGGCAAGGTGCACTTCTGGTGTACCTTCCTGGGTACCTACGCCATCTACCTGCCCATGCACTACCTGGGCTTCCTGGGCGTACCGCGCCGCTACTACGAGATGGGTAACACCGACTTCGTACCGGCCTCCGCGCAGGCGCTGAACGCCAACATCACCCTGGCGGCCATTTTCGTCGCCACCGTGCAGATCCTGTTCTTCGTGAATGTGTTCTGGAGCCTGAAGAACGGCAAGAAATCCGGCGGCAACCCCTGGGGAGCGACCACGCTGGAATGGCAGACCCCGGATACCCCGCCGAAACACGGCAACTGGGGCGAAGAGCTGCCATCCGTCTATCGCTGGGCCTATGACTACAGCGTGCCCGGCGCGCCGCGGGACTATATCCCCCAGAACGAGCACGGGGATTTCACGGCGGATCCGGGTGACGAAGAGCACCTGGTTCACCCCGAGGACAAGGAGCACGCTCACGGCGCACCCGATACGAAGGAGGTACCGAAATGAGCCTGTATCGTAATGTGACCTCCAAGCCCTGGTTGACTCCGGGGCTTCACCCGGACGCACACGCCACGCCGGCTTTTGAAAAGCCCAACGAAAAGGTGGCCCTGTCCTTCTTCATGGCTGTGGCAACCGTGCTGTTCTCGTTGCTGGTCGTGTCCTCCCTGATGCGCATGAGCATGGGCAACGACTGGGTATCGCTGGACCTGCCTTCGCTGCTCTGGCTCAACACCGGCACCCTGGTGGTCAGCAGCATCGCCTTCCAGATGGCGACTTCATACGCCCGCCGCGGCTACTCGCTGTCCGGTCTGCGGTGGCGCTTTGTCACCGGCGGCCTGCTGGCGATCGCCTTCATCGTCGGCCAGTACGTGGTCTGGCAGCAGCTGGAAGCCGCCGGCTATGGCCTGACCAGCAACCCGGCCAACGATTTCTTCTATCTCTTTACGGGGCTGCACGTCGCCCACCTGCTGGGTGGACTGTGGGTCTGGAGCAAAACCCTGCTGGCCCTGATGCGCGCCGAGGACACTGGCGAGGTACGGCTCAATATCGAGCTGTGCACGACCTACTGGCATTTCCTGCTGCTGGTCTGGCTGGTGCTGTTTTATTTCGTGTCGGCCAACTGAAGCCTCCGCGAAAGAAAGATCGACCTATGGCAGAGACTGACTGAATAAGGAAAAAGACTATGAGCAGCACTGCATCAGGTGATATGCCGGTCCCCCGCAAGGGCATGCCGGGTTTCATCGACGACTGGACCGCCGACAAGCAGGCCTACAATGTCCCCTGGGGCAAGGCCATGATGTGGATCTTCCTGGTCAGCGACACCTTCATCTTCACCTGTTTCCTGGTGGGGTACATGACGGTACGCGTCTCCACCGCCGAACCGTGGCCCCTGGCCAGTGAGGTGTTTGCACTGTCCTTCTTCGGCAGTGACTACATCCCGCTGATCCTGATCGCCATCATGACCTTCGTGCTCATCACCAGCAGCGGCACCATGGCGATGGCGGTGAACTACGGCTACCGCAAAGACAAGAAGAAGACCGTCTACCTGATGCTGGCAACGGCCGCGCTGGGCGCGACCTTCGTGGGCATGCAGGCCTATGAGTGGACCACGCTGATCACCAGCTACGATATCAGGCCATGGGGGAACCCGATCGGCGCGCCCCAGTTCGGCGCGGTGTTCTTCATGGTGACCGGCTTCCACGGTCTGCACGTGACGGCCGGCGTGATCTATCTGCTGATCGTGGCTCGCAAGGTGTGGCGCGGGGACTACGAGAAGAAAGGCTACGAGATCGTCGAGATCACGGGTCTGTACTGGCACTTCGTCGACCTGGTCTGGGTCTTCATTTTCGCCTTCTTCTATCTGCTTTGATCTACAGGGAGACTGACTGATGTCTGCTGATGCCGGAACACAAGAACACCATTCGCTGGCGATCTACTACAAGGTGTGGGCACTGCTCTTCGTACTGAGCGCCTTCAGCTACATGGTGGACTATATTGAAGTACAGGGCTTCTGGCGCTGGTTCTGGGTACTGACCTTCATGACGCTGAAAGCCGGGTTCATCATCGCCATCTTCATGCACGCCTTCTGGGAACGGCTGGCGCTGATCTGGACGATACTGGGACCGCCGATCCTGCTGTTGTTCCTGATCCTGTTCATGGCGTTTGAATCCAACTATACCGAGTCAACACGCGTTGAACGCCTGGGACACGAAGCCAACCAGGAACCGGTTTCCATGGAGGTGATCCGGGCCAGTCACTGATCCGCTGGTGTTCCGGAGCGCGGTACGGGCGCTCCGGAACACCGCGGCTCCGATCCTGTTCTTCCCTTCGTTATCTGCCCGTCATCCCAGACTGGAGTACTCCAGTAACCGCTCCAGGTCTTCCTGTATCTCGCGCAGTTCATGGCTGCTGTCATAGACCATCATCACATTCCCCACCGGATCCACCAGGAAGACGTACATGTCTTCCTGCAGATTCAGCGCCAGCCCGCCCTCGGACAGACCGGACTCAATCCGCTGGGCATCCCCGAATGACAGTCCCATACTGGGGAAATCATCCCGGAAACGGTCCCGCATGCTGTCCGGCAATGGACCATTATCGGCATGCAGGAAGTAGCGCCGGACACGTGGCATATCACCGCCGAGGGTGATATGCAGTTGACGGAGATCACGGAGGCGTTGCAGGCACGTATCGTCACAGGGGCGCGCCGAGGTGATCACCATGAGCCAGGGTTCGGGAACGTAGTCCTCGGCATCCACCTCCTGTATGCGCTCCTCGAAAGAGCGGAACTGCAACTCTCCGTTATCGTCACGCATGTCGAGCGCGGTGACATCCAGTGGGGGATTGATCAACTGACCATTGTTGGTGGTGCCGACAAAGGCGCCCGACTCCATCGCGACCTGGAACACCCAGGTGGCCAGGGAGATCGGTACCACCACCATCAGGATCAGTGCGGCGGCTTTGATTCGGGTTCGTGTTACCGGTTCCATGTTCAGGTGTTCTCCTTTCTCGAAAGGCTGCTGTAGACAAACAGGAGCAGCAATGCGGTGGCCATGCTGAACCACTGTACTGCGTAGCCCCGGTGGGTGGCCGGCTGGATGGTGTCAGTGGCCCATTGGGTGATCAGGGCGCCATCGGCGTCCGAATCGATCCGGATGGTATGCGGCAGAAGGTCGGTCCGCAGACTGTCGCCGAGGGCCTCCATGTCCACCGCCTGGACACGGCGTGGCCAGCGGTCGCCCAGCGGATCGGGCCTGTCACTCAGAATCAATGCCTCACCTTCCGGAACATGGACATGTCCTGTGATGTCGACTTCCTCCGGCGCACCGGGTATCCCGGGCAGTTGCTGACGGCTCTCTCCCAGGGGCAACCAGCCACGATTGACCAGTACCGTGCCGGCCGGGGTACGCAAGGGAGTGAGCACCTCGTAGCCGACCCGGCCGTCACGGGTCCGGTTGTCCAACAGGAAGGAGCGGTCCTGCCGGTAGCTTCCCTGTGCGGAGACGGGGAGAAAGGCCAGCTCCGGACCGCGGCTCCAGTCAACCCGGCTGATATCCACCGGCGCCTGCCGTCTTTGCTCTGTCTGCTGTTCCAGCAAGGCCTGTTTCTGTTGCTCCCGATCCAGCTGCCAGAAGCCAAGTGCAATCATCAGCGGAAAGAACAGGGCGCAGAACACACTGATCCCTGCGTTGAAGTGCCATCGGTATCGCATGCTCATAAGGGCCTCTCCCGGCCGGATCTGCTATCATCGCGCCATTGTGATCACCACAGTGCGCATCAACCATCTGCACCCGACAGGACACCTTATGCTGACAACCATCATCATCCTGCTACTGATCAGCATCCTGATCGCCCTGGGCACAGGATTCTATTTCTTCTACAAGGACCAGGGGCGCTCCCGACGGGTGATGTACGCCCTGGGTGTGCGGGTCACACTGGCCATACTGCTCATGATCACCGTGGCTTTCGGTGTCATGACCGGGGAACTGACGCTTTCCGCACCCTGGTCGCAGTAACGCACATCAGGTCAGTCCCTTCACTCTGTACAGACACAAAAATGCCGGGGTTCCTTGCGGAGGCCCCGGCATTTTCCGCGTCTGCCTGATCAGAACAGGTAGACGAAGATGAAGAGCAGGACCCAGACCACGTCAACGAAGTGCCAATACCAAGCGGCGGCTTCGAATCCGAAGTGATCGTCGGGCCGGAAGTGACCCTTGCGGCACCGCAGCAGCATGACCAGCAGGATGAAGGTGCCCAGTGTCACGTGGAAACCGTGGAAGCCGGTCAGCAGGAAGAAGGTGGACCCGTAGATACCGGAGTTCAGCGTAACCCCGTAGTGGTCGTAGGCCTCGACATACTCCAGACCCTGCAGGAACAGGAAAATGACACCAAGAGCGACGGTGACATACATCCACTGCATGAGCTTCTGCCGGTTCTCTTCCTTCAATGCGTGGTGAGCGAAATGCAGCGTCACACTGGAAGTGATCAGGATCACGGTGTTCCAGAAGGGCAGGTAACCCAGGAAGAACGCCGGCGACCAGCTGTACACGTTCAGCCCCTCTTCGGGACCGACGTAGCGGGCATTGTCCGGATTGGTCAGCAACGGCCACGCGGCCTCGAACTCCGGCCAGAGCATGTTGGTCGTGCCTTTCTCGCCTTCGCCACCCAGCCAGGGCACCACGAACGTGCGGATATAGAACAGGGCACCGAAGAAAGCGGCAAAGAACATCACCTCGGAGAAGATGAACCAGATCATGCCCCAGACATAGGACTGCTTCACCTGTGCGCTGTTCAGACCTTCCAGGTTCTCCCGGATGGTCGTGGCAAACCAGTTGAAGATGATGGTCGCCAGCAACAGAAAGCCGGCCAGGCTCAACCAGGTTCCGGTTGCAGCGCTTTCACCAGCACTGATGCTGTTCAGCAGCGTACCCATGCCGAACACAAACAGGAACAGTCCGATCGACGCGAAGAACGGGTACTTGGTCTGCTCCGGGACGTAATAGGTTTCGTGGGCGCTTTCGCTGGCCATTATAGTGTCTCCAAAAATAGTACAATCTGTTCTGTTAGGGTCTTGTTATCGGTGTACCGCCACGTCCTGCACCGGTGGCTTACGGTCACTGATGTCATACAGTGTGTAGGCCAGCGTCAGCTTGCTGACCCGCTCAGGCAGTTCCGGATCGACGAAGAACTGCAGCGGCATTTCCACGGTCTCGCCCGGTTGCAGCACCTGCTCCTCGAAGCAGAAACACTCGATCTTGTTGAGGTAGCCGGAAGCCACGCTGGGTGCCACGCTGGGAATCGCCTGACTGGTCACTGGATGATCGAACGGATTGGTGACCGAGTAACTGATCCGCTTCATCTCGCCGGGCTTCACCACCATCCGACGCTCGGAGGGACGGAAATCCCAGTCTGACACCAGACCACCATGGACGGTGAACTGCACGGTGATGTCACGTTGCTCATCCACCTCGGGTGCCAGATCATCGGTCAACACGTATTGGTCCTGGGTACGCCCCTTGCCGTTGAGCCCGGTGACATCACAGATGACATCGTACAGCGGCACCAGTGCAAAACCGAAAGCGAACATACCCGCCACACCCAGAAACAGGCGTTTCACGAGTCTGGCGTTGGGTGATCCGTTCTGATGTTCCGACATGACTCACTCTCCCGGTAACAGGGCGGGTATTCAGCCCACCCATACCTCTGTGGTAGGTAGTTACTGCACCTTGATCAGTTTCGGGTCCGGCGGTGTCTCGAAGGTGTGGTACGGTGCCGGCGAAGGCACGGTCCACTCAAGGCCTTCGGCGCCTTCCCAGACCTGGCTCGAGGCCTTCTTGCCGCCGCGGATACACTTGATCACGACGAACAGGAAGATCAACTGCGACGCACCGAACAGGAACCCGCCCACACTGGAAACCCAGTTGAAGTCGGCAAACTGCAGTGCGTAGTCCGGAATCCGGCGCGGCATGCCCGCCAGTCCCAGGAAGTGCTGCGGGAAAAACAGCACGTTCACGCCGATGAAACTCAGCCAGAAGTGCAGCTTGCCCAACGTCTCGTCGTACATGTTACCCGTCCACTTCGGCAGCCAGTAGTAGGCCGCCGCCATCAGCGAGAAGATCGCGCCCGGCACCAGTACATAGTGGAAGTGGGCCACGACGAAGTAACTGTCGTGGTACTGGAAGTCCAGTGGCACGATGGCCAGCATGATGCCGGTGAAACCGCCCATGGTGAACAGCACCACAAAAGCGATGGCAAACAGCATCGGTGTCTCGAAGGTCATGGAGCCCCTGAACATCGTGGACATCCAGTTGAAGACCTTCACGCCGGTCGGGACCGCGATCAGCATGGTCGCGTACATGAAGAACAGCTGACCGGCCAGCGGCATGCCCACCGTGAACATGTGGTGCGCCCATACGATGAAAGACAGGAAGGCAATGGACGCCGTGGCATAGACCATGGAGTCATAACCGAACAGACGCTTACGGGCAAAGGTCGGGATGATGGCCGAGACCACGCCGAAGGCCGGCAGGATCATGATGTACACCTCGGGGTGCCCGAAGAACCAGAACAGGTGCTGGAACAGTACCGGGTCACCGCCACCGGCGGCATCAAAGAAGCTGGTGCCGAAGTGGACATCGAACAGCATCATGGTGACCACGCCGGCCAGTACCGGCATCACGGCCAGCAGCAGATAGGCGGTGATCAGCCAGGTCCAGACGAACAGCGGCATCCGCATCAGGGTCATGCCGGGCGCTCGCATGTTCAGCACGGTGGCGATCACGTTGATCGCACCCATGATGGACGACGCACCCATGATATGAATGGCGAAGATGAAGAACGTCACCGAATCCGGCGCGTATGTCGTCGACAGCGGAGCGTAGAACGTCCAGCCGAAGTTCGGACCGCCACCTTCCATGAAGAGGGTGGAAACCATCAGCAGGAAGGCGAATGGCAGGATCCAGAAGCTCCAGTTGTTCATGCGCGGCAACGCCATGTCCGGCGCGCCGATCATGAGCGGAATCATCCAGTTGGCGAGGCCGACGAAAGCCGGCATCACCGCACCGAAGACCATGACCAGACCGTGCATGGTGGTCATCTGGTTGAAGAAGTTGGGGTCCACGAACTGCAGTCCGGGCTGGAACAGTTCGGCCCGGATCACCATGGCAAAGGTGCCGCCAAGGAAGAACATGGCCAGACTGAACCACAGGTACAGCGTACCGATATCCTTGTGGTTGGTCGTGAACAACCATCGCGATATCCCCCTGGCGGGGCCGTGATGATGATCGATTGCGTGTGCTGCTGCGCTCATGGTGATTACTGCCCCTCTTGCATGATCTCGTTGACATCAGCGGGCTGAACGATGTCGCCGCTGTCGTTGCCAAAGGCGTTTCTGACGTAGGTGATGACCGAAGCCAGATCAACCATGTTCAGCTGTCGGCCATAAGCGGCCATTGCGGTGCCGTCGACACCGTGGACGATGGTGGCGGTTACGCCCGCCGGATCACCCATGGCGACCTCGCTACCCTCCAGTGCGGGGAAGGACGGCGGCATGCCGGATCCGTCAGCCTGGTGGCAGGTCACACAGTTATTGCCATAGACGCGCTCACCGGTCTCCATGGCTTCTTCCATGGTCAGCTCAGCGTCCGCCAGTTCAGCGTCCGCGCGGGCTTCTTCCTGTTGCTCCGCGTACCACTCCTCGTACTCAGCCGGTTCCAGCGCATGCACCTCGATGGGCATGAAACCGTGATCGACGCCACAAAGCTCGGCACACTGGCCACGATAAATGCCGGGCTCATCCACCACGACCCAGGTCTCATTGATGAAGCCCGGAATGGTGTCTTTCTTGATGGCCAGCTCCGGCACCCACCAGGAGTGCAGCACGTCCTGGGAAGTCATCAGGAAACGGACCTTGGTGTCGGTCGGAATGACCAGCGGGCGGTCGACTTCCAGCAGGTAGTTCTCGCCTTTCTCCATCTGGTTTCTGACGGAGTCACGGTCTGTAGCCAACACACTGAAGAAAGAGACTTCCTCTTCATCCGCATCGGTGGGCAGGTAGCTGTACTCCCAGCGCCACTGGTAACCGGTGATCTGGATGTCCAGTTCCGATTCGCTGGTATCGTACGCCTGAGACAACAGACGGGTTGCCGGGACAGCCATCAGGATCAGGATCAGGAACGGAATCAGCGTCCAGAGGATCTCGAGCTTCACGTTCTCGTGAAACTTGGCTGGCTGTGCGCCACGTGATTTGCGATAGAAAATGATGGACCAGAGGATTCCCCCGTAGACCACCACGCCGATGGCAACACACCACCAGATGATCGTCATGTGAAGATCATGAGTATCGCGACTGATTTGGGTTACTCCCTGGGGCATGTTCATTTCCCAGGCAGCCTGCAGACCCGTACTCCAGAAAAAGAGTACGCCAGCCAGCAGACTCAACCACAGCTTGGCTTTAGGCAACATTCGCCGTGTCTCCGTTGGTTAAGAAGGCTGTTTCTGAAAACTTCTGTTATCAGCGTGTTGTTATTGTCGACGTGTCGTTCAGTGACTTGTCTTTTTGGGGGGTGCTATCCGGTAGCGATGAGCAGTATAGCAAAGACATTTTCGCGAAATCCACACAATTCGGCTTGCGCCAGGTCAATAAGGGATCTTTTATGGCGGTTTTTGGCAACATATTGTCACAACATGTCGCCATCTCCGTCAGCTTGACTCGGCCGTGTCCAGCAATCCTTCCTGTTTCAACAGGGAGGTGACATCCGGTTCGCGCCCCATGAAATCGGTGAACAGTACCAGTGCATCTTCGCCCCCGCCTTTTGACAAGATTTTGTCAAGGAAGGCCTGACCAGTGACGCGATCGAATACCCCGGATTCCGCAAACCGCGAATACACATCGGCCGACAGCACCTCGGCCCATTTGTAGCTGTAATACCCGGCCGCGTAACCACCGGCAAAAATGTGCCCGAAACTGTTCTCGAAACGGTTGAAAGGCGCCACCGGTACCACGGAGGTGCGTTGCCGCGCCTCCCGCAGCACCCGACTGATATAGGCCGGATCTTCCTCGACGGGGCGCTGGTGCAGGGTGAAATCGAACAGCGCGAACTCCAGCTGACGGATACCGAACAGGCCTGTCTGGAAATTCCGGGCCGCCAGCATCCGGTCGAGAATCTCACGGGGCAGCGGTTCTCCGGTCTCGAAGTGCGAGGAGATCAATGGCAGCGCCTCCGGCTCCCAGCACCAGTTCTCCAGCAGCTGGCTGGGCAATTCCACTGCATCCCAGGCGACCCCGTTGATCCCGGAGCAACGCAGGTGTCGCTGTTCGGTCAGCATGTGGTGCAGGCCGTGGCCGAACTCATGGAACAGGGTCGTGACCTCATCATGGCTGAGCAGCGCCGGTCGGTCCCGGCCCGGGGGAGCAAAGTTGCAGGTCAGGAAGGCCACCGGAATCTGATCGCTGCCATCCGCGAGCTGGCGGCGGCCGTGACAGTCTGCCATCCAGGCGCCGCCACGCTTGCCCTCGCGGGTATACAGATCCAGATAGAAGCGGGCCAGGACCCGGCCGTCGCGCGAAATCTCGTGAAAACGGACATCGGGATGCCAGGTGGAGGTGTCGGCGCCGCGGATCTGCACATCGAACAGCTTTCCGGTCACCTCGAACAGCCCCTGCAGCACCCGTTCCACCGGAAACCAGACCCGCAGCTCGTCCTGGGACAGATCATAGCGGGCCCGACGCAGCTGTTCGCTGTAATAGGGCACGTCCCATGGCTGCAGTGTCTCGACGCCGTCCTGCTCGCGGGCAAAAGCCTGCAGGGTGTCGAAATCCCTGCGTGCCGCCGGCCGGGTATGCTCGATCAGGTCGTCGAGAAAGCGGTTCACTTCATCGACCGAGCGCGCCATCTTTCGGGCCACGGACAACTCTGCGTAGCTGCCGTAGCCCAGCAGGGTGGCCATCTCCTCGCGACAGGCCATGATCTCGCGCATGATCGCCGTGTTGTCCCACTCACCACCGGTATGATCCTGATCGGACGCCCGGGTGACGAAGGCACGATGCATGCGTTCGCGCAACGCCGCGTCACGGGCATTGCTCATCACGGCAAAGTAGCAGGGGAAATCGAGGGTCAGCAGGTAGCCGTCCAGCCCCTTGTCGGCGGCCGCCTCGGCCGCGGCCTGGAGGCTGAGCTCGGGAAGGCCGGCCAGCTGCCCGGCATCGCTGACGTGCTCGGACCAGGCGCGGGTCGAATCCAGCACATTGTTTCCGAAATCACTGGAAAGGGACGACAGGCGACTCTGCAGCTGCGCAAATCGTTGCTTCTGTTCCGTCGGCAGACTCACACCGGACTGCTCGAAATCCAGCAACATGTCATCCAGCACCTTGCGCTGCGCGGTGTCCAGGGACAGCTCATCCGCGCGCCCACGAAGGGCTCGCACGGCGCGATACAGCGTTTCATTCTGACCGACACGGGAATGATAGTCGGTCACCAGCGCCTGCGCCCGGCTGTGCGCTTCACGGATCTCCGCGGTGTTGCAGACACCATTGAGGTGGCCGATCACGTTCCAGACCTTCTCCAGTCGATCATCCAGTTCTTCCAGCGGCCGCATCAGACTGTTCCAGTCCGGTCGGCCCACGAGGGCCGTATCGGAGAGCAGGGTGTCGAGCCGCTGATGATTTTCCTCGATCACCTGCTCGATCGCGGGCAGCATGTGGGCGGCCTCGATGCGGGCAAAATCGGGCAGTACATCGGACTCCAGCAACGGATTGTCGGACCGGGTCATGGAGGATTCTTCCTTTACGTCGGTTGGCGTTCGTGCCCGCGGCGGGCACAATGTCTGTCGTCCGGGGCATTCTACAGTGAATCCGGCGCCGGGGCAGCCTCGTGCCATGCCGGCGTCGGCAAGGAGACAGCGACATGAGCGTTCGCGAGTTCGACGGCTTCACACCCACGCTGGGCGAGCGGGTGCTGGTGGACCATCAGGCGGTGGTGACCGGCGATGTGGTGCTGGGGGAAGACAGTTCGGTCTGGCCCATGGCGGTGGTCCGCGGGGACATCCACCGCATCCGCATCG
>JBNJGU010000023.1:0-21356 GCA_051747985.1 Pseudomonadota bacterium
GGTGAACACTCAGGGTAAAAAACCGACTACATGATGCGTTGCAGGATCCGGGTGTTCACGTTCGTCCGGAATCGATGTTCATCTTCACCGGAATACGCAATAGTCGGGGCGTCAGGTAAGCTCGGGCGTTATATGGTGCAACACGCACTTGATCTTGGATACGAAGTAGTGGGTGTTTGTAGAGAGAAAAGTGTAGAAAAACTAGATGCCTTTAAAGATCAAATTACCATCGTTCCAGGGATGACGAATGACCGCATTGTGATTGAAAAAGCTGTTAAAGGCTGTGATGGGGTTCTTACAGTTCTCGTCCCATGGGGAGTTCAGCAATACTCATCTGGCACAGCTCAGGCGGTATTGGATTTTGCGGAGCCCGGTGCGCGTCTTATCTTTTCCTGCGGTTGGCACATTACCCGAGATGGAAAAGATGTCTATTCCTGGAAATTGAAAGCATTCGTTAAAGCCTTTGGTGGTATAGCTAGACTGTTTCGACTCGTAGAATTGGATGATCAAGTAGAGGCATGTAGAAATATATTTGCAAGTAACACGAGATGGACTGTAGTTCGCGGCAGTGACCTTGAAGAGGGCAAAAGCCAGGGTTTACCTGTGTGGAGCAAGCATGTGGGCGATCCGATATTAGAGAGTAATTTGACACGAAGAATCGACTTCGCATTATTTATGGTTGCCGCCCTTGAAAATAATGAACTCATTCAAGAAGCTCCAGCAATTGTTGGTTGCCAAACGCCATCAGCGCTTGCATTTGGTGTTGAGGGTTGAGGAAACACATAACCATCACATGCACTCGGACAGCAAGAATCGCGCTGCTTCCGCTATGCTCCAGCCACACCATTTTTGCTGCTGGTGATGTGAGGCGTTATGCTCCTTTTCCACTGGCTGTGCCTAGAGGTAGAAACCATTGAGTGAAATCTAGCATCAGATCAAGGAGCTGGTTTCGGACGCGAGTGTCACCGGACGCGGCCTGACGGCCGCGCCGGTTAGCCAAAGGCGTTAGCTGAGATGATCCAAGTAGTCACGATGTAGCCGAAGTTTTTTGAAGTGATACTATAGTGGCACTTTGAAAGAGGGTAGCCAATGAAAGTTGAGTTAGTAACTAATCTGAAGCGGCAAGCGACCAAGATCCTGGCCGACCTGCATGAGAGCAAAGAAGCGGTATTGATAACTGAGCACGGCGAGCCATCAGCCTATCTGGTCGATGTTCAGGATTATGAATTTATGCAGCGCAGATTGGCGCTGCTGGAAGAATTGTCCAAAGGAGAGCGGGCAATTCTGGAGGACAAGACCACCTCCCATAGCAAGGGCAAGGAACGGATGCAAATGTGGTTGAAATAACATGGACAGACCCGGCACTGGACCAGTTGGAGGAGTTTGCGGAGTACATTGCCCTAGACAAGCCTGACGCGGCCTCGAACCTTGTAAGGCAGATCTTCTCTGCAGTAGAGCGGCTGGAGCAATTTCCTGACTGCGGTCATAACCACCGGAGCTGCCTGATTCGATCTACCGAGAGCTCTATGTCAGACCTTGCCGAGTTTTTACCGTCACGAGGATGCTGCCGTTTTTGTTGTTCACGTCATGAGAGACGAAAGGCAGCTCCGACAGTTTCTATTAGAGGTTGAGCTAGGCGGCTAACAATCAATTGCACGCGATCAGCAATGCTGGCGCGTGAATGTGGTCGTTAGCAGTCAAGTGAATCACTCTGGATGAAGGTACAACTGTCAGATTACCAACATGAGTGGCCTGACCTGAGTTATTGTCAAATCTGGTGTATACCGGTCAGGCGGCGTTCCTGACTGATTGATCCTCTACTTGCTCTCCATCACGGAACTCGACGTTGTCCACGACCAGCTCCAGTAACTTGAACCCTTTGATTCGCTTCCAGCGTTTCTGCGCTGTCTGCAGTAGTTTGAATACCATTGCCAGTGTCGTCGCCCTGGAGCCACACCCACGGGATTTCTTCGTCCTCAGCCGCACTGTGGCGAAGGTCGACTCGATCGGATTGGTCGTACGCAGGTGAATCCAATGCGCCGCCGGATAATCATAGAACGCCAGCAGCTCTTCCCGGTCCCGGGCCAGGCAGTCCATGGCCTTCGGATACTTGTCCTGGAAACGCTCCAGCGCCCGGTCAAAGGCCTTGTGCGCCGCCTCTCGGGTCTCGGCCTGCCAGATCTCGTGCAGCGCGGCCTTGACCTTGGGCTGCATCGATTTCGGCAGCTTGTCGAGCACGTTGGCGGTTTTGTGGACCCAGCAGCGTTGCTGGCGCGCCTCCGGATAGGCCTTGGCCAGTGCCTTCCAGAAGCCCAGTGCGCCGTCTCCGGTGGCCAGCTTCGGTGCGACGGTCAGTCCGCGCTGGTGCAGGCCCCGGAGTACCTCGAGCCAACTGGCCTCGGACTCGCGGTAACCGTCTTCGACAGCCACCAGCTCCTTGCGACCATGTTCTGTCACGCCGACGATGACCAGCAGACACAGGCGCTCGTCCATGCGCACGTTGGAGTAAACCCCGTCGGCCCACAGGTACACGTAGCGCTTGTCCGTGAGGTCGCGGCGCTGCCACTGGCGATGCTCGCTCAGCCAGCGTTCCTTCAGCCGGCTTACCGTGGCGGGAGAAAGCCCCTCGGCCTGCTCGCCCAACAGCGCCGTCAGCGCTTCCTGGAAGTCGCCGGTGGAGACCCCGCGCAGGTACAGCCAGGGGATGAGTTCCTCAATGCTCTTGGCCCTTTTCAAGTACGGCGGCAGCAGTGTGCTGTTGAACCTGATGCCGCTATTGTTGCGATCGCGTACCTTGGGTACCTTGATCGCCACGTCGCCCACGCCGGTCTGCACGGTGCGCTCGGGCAGGTAGCCGTTGCGTACCACGGCCTGGCGGCCCTGGGTATCCTTCAGCTCGCTGTAGTGCTCCAGCAGCTGCGCGATCTCGGCTTCCACCGCCGCGCTGATGATGTCCCGGGCACCGTTGCGGATCAACTCGTGCAATGGATCGCTCTCCACCTGTGGCTGCGAAATCGAATGCAATGTAGACTGGGACATGGCGTATCTCCTTCTGTTGGTTGTGATCGTCGCGGTGATCAACCAACAGGATACGCCACCCCTTCAGCTCATTGCCATACACCAGAAATCAGCATAACTCCCTGACCTGTTCGAGAGAGAAAAGTCGGTTCTCCTTGATAGGCTAGGCCCATGGCTGCACGGCCCAATTGAACACGTTGGGAGCACTGCCGTTCCGGGCTTAAAGGCTAAGCCGATAATCGACATTATGGCGGGGGTCAAAGATCTTGATAGTTCCGTTGGAGCTATAGATGTATTGCAGCGTAGCGGATACTGCTACTACCCATACAAAAGTGACGTAATGCATTGGTTTTGCAAGCCTACTCCAGAGTATCGGACACACCATTTGCACCTGGTTCCTTACGACAGCACACTCTGGCGAGAACGAATCAAGTTTCGGGATATCCTTCGCAGCAATGGAAAGGTCGCAGTAAAATATGAGCAGCTAAAGGTTTCCCTGGCCAGGGATCTGACAGATGATCGAGAAAGCTATACAGAACTTAAGTGGCCGTTCATCGAGGGCGTACTTCGTGAGTTCGACTGCTAACAATTACATGAAGTGCATGCCCTGCCGGCACCGGACGCCTGCTGAGCAGGCGCCGCCTATCAAAAGGCATTATACCTTTAGGAGGAGTGAGTGAGGAAGCTCGTTGGTTCTGGCTCTCCGTTGGAAGAGCCAATCGGATTTTCCAGAGCATGTAGAGTTGGAAATATCATCTCCGTTTCTGGTACAGCCCCAATAGCCGATGGCAAGACTACTTGCGTCGGAGACGTTTACGGACAAACCAAGTACTGCTTGGAGTTGTCTATCCAGGCCATCAAGGACGCTGGCGGAAAATCCACCGATATAGTTAGAACTCGGATTATGCTAACTGACATATCTCGCTGGGAGGAAGCAGCTAAAGCCCATGGAGAGCTGTTTTCTGCTATCAGACCAGCGTGCACCTTTGTGGAGGTAGGTCGTTTCATTGATCCAGACTGGCTCGTTGAAACAGAGGTCGATTGTGTTCTGGGCCAGGTATAACAAAGTCATGAAGTCCTCCGGGCCTCCGGCCCTCCACCGGACGCCCCTATCGGGTCGCCGCTGATGTCCAGTTATTTGGCGCCTGGACTCGCCACTGGAGTGACCTTATCGAATTTGACATTGTACCTTTGGACGGCTCGTCTCAGGGCCAAATCAATGCTTGGCAAGGCCAGTCACGGCGGCGTCTACTGCATTGCGGCTTCGCCTCCATTCCGTAGCCGCGCGTGCTGAGCGGCGTTATGAGCATACGGAGAAATCCATGAAGCCCATATACCTACTACTTTGTATTGTTGGAACGATTCTACCGTGGTCCCGGTTCGGCCCATGGGTGATAGACAATGGACTCAATCTGGCCTTATTGGCAAATGAAGCATTATCGAGTCGGATTTCTGCCTTTGCCTGGTTTGACGTGATCGTGTCTGCAGTGGTTGTGCTTTTGTTTGCTGTTGTGGAGGGACGAAGACTCGGAGTCCGGCATTTGTGGGCACCCTTTATGGCAATGTTTACGATCGGCGTTTCTCTAGCGTTACCTTTGTTCCTGCTACTGCGCCAAGTTCGACTTGAAGAGCTCTCCAACAATGCATTTTACGCGGACGCTGGCAAAGCCGGCGCCGTCTGATACAAACGTTGGCACACATCTATCGTGCCAACGGAAAATTTAGCCGAAAAATGGAGCTTGTATGTCTCATTACATAGACGGTTTCGTTCACCCTATTCCCCGAAAGCGGCTAGACGAATACAAAAATCTAGTCGTGAAAGTGGCAGAGATTTGGAAGGAGCATGGCGCTCTAGACTATTGGGAATCTGTTGGAGACGATTTACATTTGGAAGGAACGCGCTCGTTTACCGATGCTGTTGTTGCCACGGAAAATGAATGTATATTATTCGGCTGGGTCATTTTCGCTTCACGCGAAGCACGCGATCTGGCCAATGAGAAAGTAGCCGCCGATCCGAGAATGTCGGAATTGATGGCTGCAGCGGATGTAGGATTTGACGCGGAACGGATGGCTTATGGTGGCTTCCAGACATTCGTTCCATCGTCTAAAGCGGAGCAATGACCGGCGCATGACAATGCCCCGACGATCGTATTCTGGCTCCTGTTGATGGTAGTCTGCACTGAACCTTCCATGCGGAGCATGCCATGAACACCGTCATCACCCAGTTTCTTACTGTACTTGTGCCTACCCTGGTCTTTGCGGCGGTGTTCTATCTCGCCAGCCGCATTACCGGGCGGTTCACCTTCCGCTGGACCCTGGCCTTCAAGGCGGTTCTGTCGCTGGTGTTTCTCTATTACGGGTTCTGGGGACACTTCTTCGCGGCGGATACGGTCGTGTCCCTGATACCGGGTTTCATTCCCTTCCCGTACTTCTGGAGTTATGCCTCTGGCCTTGTGGAGCTGTTGTTCGTCATCGGCCTGTGGTGGCCGCGATACGAAAAGGTGACTGGTGCCGCCATCATCGCCTTCCTGGTACTGGTCCTTCCGTTCAATATCTATGGCTGGACCGTGCCGGGTAATGTTCCCAACTTCGAAAATTCGCCCTGGTACCTGTGGGGGCGCATCCCGATGCAGGCGGTGTTCATTGCGTTTGCGTACCATGGAACCGGGCTGGAATGGTTCCGTCGCGGCAGTCCCCGCGCCGGATGAGCCATTGGACCACCTTCACTGCTGGATGACTTCAAAACGTTCCAGCTCTTCCCGCGGCACATCCCAGTCGGGTGCCAGTTCCGATGCCCGGCGATAGTCGAGATAGGCGGCCCGCAACTGCTCCAGGTGTTCATGGGCAATCCCCCGGTTGAAATGGACTCGCGCCATTTCCGGGATGACATTGACTTCACCGGGTGCTCCCGACGGTTCTGTATCAGTAACTTCCACAACGTGATCCGCCCGGGGTTCGATACCCAGCTCTATCGCATGATCGAAGGCACTGATGGCCTGTTCCCACTGTTCACGCCGGATAAAAATATTGCCCCGGTTGATATGAGCAAATGCCATACGCTCATCCCGGCGCACAGCTTCTTCGAAATCGGCCAGGGCGGCATCCAGATTGCCTTCTTCGAAATGGAGTACACCCCGGTTATTATAGTTCGCCGCCCGGTTGGCACTCTCATCACCGGCCTCTATGGCCAGGGTGCACACGCGAATCGGCGACATGGGAAGTCGGGATCCGGTGATCACGACCGAGGACAGACGTTCGGGATTGTGGGCTGCCATGGAGCAGTACTCCGAATAGCCTCCGCTTCCGTCTATGATGGTGATCGGCGAAACAGGCTGCGCGTGCGTGGTGGCGCCAGCCAATGCGGCCACTGCGGCGCTAAAAATAAGCACTGGCCGGAGTATTGATTTCATCGCGTCTCTCCAACAGGTTGTCGAACGAGCGGAAACCGCGTACAACCCACCTGTCTGGTGGGTGGCGACTCGGTTACATCATTGAAATCAGAATAACTCTGCCATCATCCGGTGGCAAGATGCGCCTCGATCCCATGGATTGCCGTCATTGCTGGCAACTCCCGGCTGCATCTGCCGGCATCCGGAATACGATCAGCATCCGACGGGGAGCGGGCAACCGTGATCATCCGTCCGGGTCACGCAGTGGCGCCATCGCGCGATCGATGATGGACACCAGCGTCGACAACAGCAGCAGCCAGGCCAGCCAGTAGCCGGCCTGCATCAACAGCGACCCCGTATCTCCCGGGACCAGCCGACCCAAAGCCAGCAGAATCAGCGGGGCGAAATACAGGATGCCGTTCCAGCGGCCGATGAAGCTCATGCGCAGGCTCTTGTCGCGATATAACAGCCGTGAATCCAACACATACTGCATGAATGCCACCGCGACCAGCAATGGCAACCAGGGCGTGACAAGACCGGCGATGGCGGCGCCCGTCAATCCCGAGGTGACGAACAGAAAGTCCGTGGTGTGATCGAAAACCTGGCCGGCGGGCGATGCCGTGCCCGTCCGTCTGGCAACGGCGCCATCCAGAAAGTCGCTGGCGATCGCCACGGCGATGCAACTCAGCAGCCATCCCGGCGCGAGCAGCTCCGGCCGGGCCAGGCCCAGTGTCACGGGCACGGCCAGCAGGAGCCGCAAGGCCGTAAGTGCATTTGCGATCACTGGCCAACGGGGCCAAACAGTTCACGCTGGGCACGGCGCCAGAACACCAGGCCGATCAGCGCGTTGAACAGGATGAAGAAGTTGTGCTGCACGAAACCGAAGGCGGCCATCTGCCCCTCGTTTTCCGGGAACAGCACCACCCAGAGCGTGATCGCGGCCGCGCGCATCGGCGTGGGCACCGAGGCGGCGAAGAAGATCACCGGCAGATAACCGAGCAGGCCCAGGAATGTGGCGTCGACACCGAACAGGTTCAGTGCCACGGTGTAAACCAGCACGGCCATCAGCAGGGCCGGCGAGCGGATCAGGAAGAACATCGCGTAGTGCTTCAGCCGGGCCAGACGGAATGCATGGAACAGCCGGCCCTCGCGCAGCTTGTTGCCGGGCAGGATGATGCCGCGGAAATACAGGTTCCAGAGCGTGAAAACCACGACGCCGACGACGGCCACGTAAGGAATCATGCTGAACACGTCGGGGAGCTGACTGGAGGTGAAGAAGTAACCGGTCGTGGCCCAGATCAGCAGGTAGAACAGTTCGGAGAACATGATGAACAGCATCACCGAAGCCACTTCCCAGCCCGGCACACCGTCCCGCCGGTTGAGATAGTAGGCCATGGCGCCCTTGCCGATCTGCTCATTGAACACCGAGATGATATAGGCACTGGCGCGGATCGGCAGGATGTCACGGTAGCGTATCTTCTTGACGAACCAGCCCAGTGCCTTGGTGGACACCAGTGTATCGAGCAGGAAAAAGAAACAGGAATAGGCCATCATCAATGCCAGCCAGGGCAGCCACTGCACATTGGCGAACACCTGGCTCATGTACTCGACCAGGGTCTGTCCCTGGCGCGAGGCGGCGCCGCTGATGCGGAAATACAGGTAGATGAAACAGGCCACCGTGATCAACAGAAAAACGATCCGCCCGAGGGGGCTGGATTTCGCGGAGGGTGGCTTGCCGGCTTCAAGCGTCTCGTCGCTTACCGGGCTGTCCGGGCGTTCGGCTTCGGTCATGAGTTTCCCTTACTGTTGTTCGCGATCTTTTCCAGGGTTTCCGACAGCGGGGTCAGCTGCACTCCGAGGTCGCTGTCGGCATTGTGAGAGACGGTTTCATCGGCCGTGATCACCTCGAGAATTGCCGGGGAGATATCCGCGCGTTTGATGGCATGACTGGCGGCAGCGATCAGGCGCAGTCCGGCCACGGGTATCGAGGCGATACGGATATCGTTGCCCATGGCCGCGGCCATGCGCCGGATCAGGTCCGCGTAGGACAGTGGCTCGGGCCCCACCAGCTCATGGGTTGCCTGGTTACCGGGCGGCTGGCGACAGGCCTGAAGGATGGCCGCTGACAGGTCATCGACGTCCAGAGGACGGACCTGGTAGTGACCGCCGCCGGGCACTCGCGCCGTGCTGCGCGACGCCGTTGCGGCCAGTGACTGCCCTCCGGCAGTGTCCGGGCCCAGCAGCATCGGCGTGCGCAGTACCGTGGCCGCCAGTCCCGATGCATTCACGAGCTCTTCGGCCTCTCCCTTGGAGCGCCAGTAGGGGTTCTTTGAAGCCGGGTCGGCGCCGACGACACTGACAAACAGGATCCTGGCCACCTGCGCGCGGCGCGCTGCTTCCACGACCGCGGCCGTGGTCTCCACATTGGCCTTCCGGTAGGAATCGCCGCGACCGGGAAACAGCACGCCAGCCAGATGCACGACGCAGTCGGCGCCAGTGAAAACCTCGGTCATGCCCCCGGTATCCGCGTAATCGATCAATGCCGGTGTGATCCCCGGAGCGCCCGGCAGACTCTCCAGCGAGCGGGATGAACGCACACCCGCCACGGCCGAGAACCCGTCCTGGCTGGCGATCTCTGTAAGCAGATTACGGCCGACGCTGCTGTTGGCGCCGGTAATGGCCAGTTTCATAGTGGATGTATTTCCTTTTTCAGTGTTCAGGGGGTTTGTCGGGCAGACTCCAACCGCTTGGTGCGCTGAACCCTGGCCGCTGGCGTGTTGTCCATGGCCAACAGCGGGCTCGCCGCGAAGGCGGTCTGGCGCTGTTCTTCGCTGACGTCGCCGTACACGGTCGTGCGCATGCGCGGCACCCGGCCAGCCTGGCGGATGATTTCTTCCAGTATGGCCGGTGAGCATTCCTGGCCATGGCCGGCACCGGCGGCTCTTGTGATGCTTTCATTCATCAGTGTGCCGCCGAGATCGTTGGCGCCAGCGGCCAGGCACAGTGCCGCGCCGTCACGTCCCATCTTGACCCAGGAGGTCTGGATGTTGTCGATCAGCCCGTGGAATACGAGTCTTGCCACCGAATGCATCAGCACCGCTTCCCGGAAGGTCGGGCCGCGCCGTGAACGGCCCTTGAGGTACAGCGGAGCCTCCATGTGCACATAGGGCAAGGGAACGAATTCAGTGAATCCGCCGGTGCGTGCCTGCAGTTCGCGCAGACGCATCAGGTGGGCAGCCCAGTGGCGGGGTTCCTCAATGTGTCCGTACATGATCGTGGCCGTGGTATTGAAACCGAGCTCGTGCGCCGTTTCCATGACCTCCAGCCACTGTCCGGTGTTGATCTTGTCCGGACACAGATCCCGGCGCACCTCGTCATCGAGGATCTCGGCCGCCGTGCCGGGCAGGGTGCCCAGGCCGGCCGCACGCAGCCGGCTCAGGAACTCCCCGATCCCCACGCCCAGCGTCGCGGCGCCCTGGTACACCTCCAGGGGGGTGAAGGCGTGAATATGCATTCCCGGTGTCGCTTCACGGACCGTATGCAGAATGTCCAGATAGGTCTGTCCGGTATAGTCGGGATGGATACCACCCTGCATGCAGACTTCGGTCGCGCCGCGATCCCGGGCTTCGCGGCAGCGCCGGGCAATTTCCTCGCCGTCAATGTCATAGGGCGCGCCGCGCAGGTTCTCGCTGTGCTTGCCTTTGGAGAAGGCACAAAACTGGCACTTGAAGTAGCAGACATTGGTGTAGTTGATATTGCGGTTGACCACATAGCTGACCGTGTCGCCGTTGACCAGGCGCCGCAGTCGGTCGGCCGCCTGTGCCACCCACGCAAAATCGGCACCGCGGCTTTCGAACAATCGTGTGATCTCTGCCTCCCGGATCGGTTCACCGGCTTCACAACGCGCCGCGATATCCAGAATATCAGGGGATACCCGGGTTTTGTCCGCGGTCGTCCTGATCAGTCGCAGGTCCGCCGGGGGTACCGGATGCTCGCCACCCGGGCACCAGTCATCCGGCCTGGCCAGACCGCTGGCATCGGCGACGCGCAACACGGCCGGGCGCAGCGGATCGGCCAGCCAGCGCCCGCTTTCGCGCACATAATCGGGATAGATCGTGAGACGCTGCTCCAGACATTTCCCGGCCCTTTCCGTCTCTCTGCGCAACTGTTCCAGATGAGGCCAGGGTGCTTCCGGGTTGACGTGATCGGGCGTCACAGGGGACACGCCGCCCCAGTCGTTTATGCCGGCACTGACGAGCTGCTCCAGGACACCGGGACTGAGATTGGGAGGCGCCTGGATATTCATCGCCGGTCCGAAAATCAACCGCGCCACTGCGATGGTCCAGAGCAGGTCATCCAGGTCCGGCTCCGGCGCCCCGGCCATGCGGGTGCCCGGTTTGGCCCGGAAATTCTGTACGATGATTTCCTGGATGTGCCCATGGCGCTCGTGCAGACGCCGCAGGGCCAGCAGGGATTCTATACGCTCGTGCCGGGTCTCGCCGATACCGATCAGAATCCCGGAGGTGAACGGTACGGCCGCCTGACCGGCCTGTTCAATGGTTTCCAGTCGACGCCCGGGCTCCTTGTCGGGCGATCCGTAGTGCGGCATGCCTTTCTCGCACAGGCGCTCGGAGGCAGACTCCAGCATGATGCCCATGGAAGCGCTGACTTCGCGCAGACCGGCAATTTCATGGGCGTCCATGCAGCCGGCATTGATGTGGGGTAGCAGACCGGTTTCTTCCACTACTCTGCGTGCCACCTCGCGCACATACTCCAGGGTGGTTTCGAATCCCATGGCCTCGAGCGCTTCGCGAGCCGCTCTGTACCGCAGCTCGGGCCGTTCCCCCAGGGTGAACAGCGCCTCATGACAGCCGGCGCGCGCGCCTTCATGACATAACGCCAGGACTTCTTCCACGGGCATGTAGGCCTGCGGGATGTGCCTGGGTGTCTGTGCGAACGTACAGTAGTGGCACACGTCCCGACACAGGTGCGTGAGCGGGATGAAGACCTTGCGTGAGTAAGTGATCACATTTCGGTGGTGCGCATCGCGGAGCGCTGCCGCTTCAGCGGCGAGCACTGCCGTGTCGCTGCGTTCCGCCAACCGCAGGGCCGCTGCCTCGTCCGGACTGACCTCTCTCTCATTGGCGCGTTCTACCGCCATTACTGCCTCTCGCTGTCTCTGATTGCGCGGGGATCCGCTATAAGGAAAAGCCTCTACTCATCAACTGGCATACACGGACTACGGTATACCCACCAGGACGCAGCAGAAGCCATACAATCACTCCCGTGGCACCCAGAAGAAAACATGCCATTCCCGCAGAGGCTCTGATCCCTCATAAAGAGGCTCGTCCAGGGTCCGGCCGGCTTTGGCGGCCCATTGTTCCATCATCTCGAGACGTTCTTCGCCGTGTTTTTCCACTGCCCGCATCGTGAACGTCGAGTCGCCGATTCGCAGCCAGCCATCACCATCCTCCCTGGCCCGTCGTGCCCAACGCCCGCCATCGGGCCGCGTTGCCGTGATCACCCCCTCCGGTGTTCCCACCCAGGAGAGGTAGTTGACGAACGGGGGCATTCCAGCCTGCTTCATCATCAACGGCCCCTGCACTTCACCGTTCAATGTGGAGAAATCGTCCAGGGGAGCGGTGGGCGTGCCGCCAAGATAGATACCCGGCAGACGACCCAGGCCCTGATTGCTCAGATAGGGGGCGGTGAAAGCCCATCCCAGTACAGCAATGAGCACGACGGCGCCAGCTGCGATACCCGCGATTCTGGTCTTGTTCATTTCTCAACTCCTTGACAGAAATTGACGAACCCTGTTCTACCCGCGCACCAGATGACTACCGGGGAATGTACTGGGGCTGCACAAGCAGGTCCGGGTCGGCACCTTCTTTCGGCACGAGCTTCTGTGGTCTGCCTGCCTGGTTATCGGTGGCATACAGCGTGCCATCACCGCCGACCGCCATCGAATGCATCTCGATCCACATATGGGGACCCTCGGTCGGAAGATGCCACGTATACTCTCTGTTTCCGGACAGATCGTACTTGATCAGCTTCGGGGGCCTCAGATCGGTCACCCAGGCACTGTCATCGCTGACAACAATCGACAGGGGAATGTCCAGCCCGCCCCAGGTATCGGCGTGCTCATAGGAGGGATATCGGGCGGACCCGCGCGCGGCCACCTGCTCGAATACCTTGACGTTGGCAGCGTCGCGATCCACCACGTAGAGCCGCTCGTCCGGTCCCAGAGACAGGATATGCACTGAACTGAACTGGTCCTCGGCTTCACCGGCCTCACCGAACTCCGAGTGATAGGAGCCGTCGGCATTGCGTACCACGATCCGCTTGTTGCCCAGGCCATCGGCAATCATGAACTTGCCGTCGGGCAGAAACACGATGTCCTGGGGCTGGTTATAGTGCGTCTCATCATTGCCGGGCACGTTCTTCTCACCCAGCGTCATCAGCAACTCCTCGCCATCATTGGAGAAGACGTAGATGATGTGGCCGGTTTCATCAATCACCCAGACCCGGTTCTCCGGATCATACGGGCTGATCTTGATACGATGGGGCCCCGGGCCGTCGGTGCCCTTGAAGAGGTGGTCCCAGTGGTCCCAGACCTCGAGCACTTCCCCTTCACTGTTGACGATATAGATACAGTTCTGCCAGACGCGGCCCCGGCCCTGCAGCACATTCCAGCCCATCGAACCCGGGAAGCGGGTGTAGTCCGCGGGGACGGGGTCCGGGAGCCGGGTTTCGCCTCGCTGCAGGAAAAAGATACGGTCTTCGTTCTGCACGAACACACCGGAGTTCCCGCCCCAGGTGAAGCCCGTTTCGGCAAATGGGGGAAGCCATGTCTCGGAAATGAAGTCGTAAGGGGTCGGGCCGACGCTGTCCGCGTCCTGGGCCAGGATATGGAATGAAGCAAGACAACCGATGAACAAGACGAGGACTGGTCTGATCGCAATCAAGAGTACGCTCCTTATATTGTGTTATTCATGCGCTCGGACCAGCGTAATTTGATATGCGGGCGATGTCTACTGTTACCGGACGTTCCGGTTACTTATCAACGGTATGAAACAGAGGATTGCAACCGGTGCTGATCGGTTACAATTGTTGTCAACAGTGTTGAAAAGCAGCAGACCTGCGATCGAAGAGGCATGAACGTGTACAGACAGGAAATGGCAGACCTGATCCTGGACAGGATCAGCGAGGAAAAAGGCACAATACGTCACATGTATGAAAAATCATGCGATCATATTGGCTACTTTTACCTGGACAATCTCCTCCCGGACGACGTGGCCAGGCAGATCCATGATGCCTTCCCCGCTCCCGGGTCGATGAAATTGCGGAAGAGCTTGCGTGAGCACAAACATGTGGCGGCCCAGATGGACCAGCATGATCCGATAATCGAAGAAGCCGTCTATGCATTCCAGGATCAACGTATCGTCGAACTGATACGGGAAGTATGCGGAATCGAATCGCTTTATCCTGATGAAAACCTGTACGCGGGAGGCATTTCATTGATGGGAAAGGGACAGTTTCTCAATCCACACCTGGATAATTCGCATGAGAAGGATCGCGCAAGGTGGAGAGTCCTGAACCTGCTGTATTATGTGTCCCCTGACTGGAAAGGCAGATCTGGCGGGCATCTGGAGCTGTGGCCGGACGGCGTCAAGGGGAAGCCGTTGACCATGGAAAGTGCCTTCAACCGTCTGGTGGTGATGGCGACCCATGGTTCTTCCTGGCATTCCGTAAGCCCGGTACTGGAAGACAGAAACAGAACCTGTATTTCCAATTATTATTTTTCGGATTCTCCGCTGAAGGCCAGTGACCGGTTTCATGTAACCTCGTTCCGGGGCCGGCCCGAGCAGAAGATCAGGGATATTGTGCTAAGGGCCGATATACGGCTGCGTCAGGGTATACGAAAAATCTTCCCCAAAGGGGCCGTAAAGACAGATCATCTATACAGAAAATGATCCCGTGCAACAGGAGTCCATGATCCGAAGCTTCATCTACGACATGCTCATCCTCAGACTCACTTCCCGGTGGTATGCAGAGGTACTGAATCGCGTGCCCCACGGCAGTGCGCTGCTGGATGTCGGCATCGGTACCTCCGGCGCGCTGCTGGCGAACGCCGACCTGATCAGGCAGAAAGACCTTCACATCACAGGCATTGATATCGATGTGGACTACATACGGCGCGCGCGACGACGAATCCGGGGATCCCGGCTGAAGAATCGCGCCGAGGTGAACCTGGAGTCTGTTTATGAGCATCAGGGCGGGCCCTATGACGCCGTGTACTTCTCCGGCAGCCTGATGCTCCTGCCGGAGCCTGAGCTGGCGCTCCGCCATTGTTCTGATCTGTTGGGCCCCGGGGGATGCATTTACCTGACGCAGACCATCCAGCTGCGATCGACCCGCTGGCTGGAGATCGTCAAACCCCGGCTCAAGCAGCTGACCAGCATCGACTTCGGACGGGTGACGTACAAAGATGATTTCAACGCCCAGATCCGGGCCGCCGGCCTTGAGCTGGAAGAGCTCACGACCCTGGCCCGTCATGGCGACCGGGCCGATTGTATTGCCGTGGCAAGGCGTGTAAGCATGGCGGACCATGTCGATGACAACGTCCAGGAGAAAGCGGACGTTGTGGCAGACACCTCACAGGTTGCACGCGATGTGGCTTCCTGAGGACCACTCACTACTGAAACAGGGTACAGGATGGTTGCCGTCACCGTTTCCGACTACCGCGACGCCGCACGCAGACGCCTGCCGCCGCTGTTCTTTGAGTACCTGGATGGCGGCTCCTATGCCGAGCTCACCCTGGCCCGCAACGTCGATGACATGCAGGCCCTGGCGTTACGGCAGCGTGTCATGCGCGATGTCTCGCAGCTGTCCACGGGCATCGAACTGTTCGGCCAGAAACTGGCGCTGCCGATGGCCCTCGGACCCATCGGTTTCGCCGGCATGTTCTCGCGACGTGGCGAAGTGCAGGCGGCCAATGCCGCAGCCAGCGCCGGAGTGCCCTTCTGCCTGTCCACCGTCGGTATCTGCAGCGTGGAGGAAGTCTCCGAAAAGGCTCCGGTACCACCCTGGTACCAACTGTACATGATCCGCGACCGCGCCTATATGGCCGAACTGCTGGCCCGCGTCGAAGCCTGCCACTGTCCGGTGCTGGTGTTCACCGTAGACCTGCCGGTGGCGGGCGCGCGCTACCGGGACGTGCATTCGGGGATGTCCTCTCCGCCGGGGCCGATCACCAGTCTGCGGCGGATCTGGCAGGGAGTGACCCATCCCCGCTGGCTCTGGGACGTCCAGGTTAACGGCCGCCCGCATGTGTTCGGCAATATCGTTGATGCCGTTCCCGACAACAGCGGCTTCGCTTCCTTTGCCGGATGGGTACAGCGCAATTTCGACCCCACCGTGACCTGGGATGACATCGCCTGGGTGCGGGAGCGATGGAAAGGTCCAATCGTGGTCAAGGGCATCCTGGACCGCGGCGACGCCAGACAGGCGATCGCGGCCGGCGCGGACGGCGTCATCGTCTCCAATCACGGGGGCCGACAACTGGATGGGGTCCCGTCCAGCGTCGCCGCCATGCCGGACATAGTGGAAGCGGTGGATGGCGAGGTACCGGTGCTGATGGATGGCGGTGTGCGCTCCGGGCTGGACGTACTGCGCGCCCTGGCGCTGGGCGCCGACGCCTGTCTGCTGGGCCGCGCCTGGGCCTTTCCACTGGCGGCCGGAGGCGAAAAGGCCGTGGCCCGCATGCTGGGTCTGATCCGCGCGGAACTGAAAGTGGCCATGGCCCTGACCGGCTGCACGGACGTGCGCGAGGCGGGCCGGGAATTGCTGGTAAACCATGACAGGGACTGAATCAGACGGGAGGGATGCAGATGAAAACAATCGGCCTGATCGGAGGAATGAGCTGGGAATCCACCCAGACCTACTACCGGCTCATCAATCAGAAGGTGAGAGAGCAGCTGGGCGGACTGCACTCGGCCCGACTGGTGCTCTACAGCGTGGATTTCGCCGAGATCGAGGCCCTGCAGCACCAGGGAGACTGGGACGCGACCGCTAAAATTCTTGCATCGGCCGCTCAGGCGGTCGAATCCGCGGGTGCGGAGTTTCTGGTGCTCTGCACCAACACCATGCACAAGGTGGCGGCCGACATCGAGCAGGCTGTGCCTGTTCCCCTGCTGCATATCGCGGATGCCACGGCCAGCGTGCTTCAGCAGGAGAAAATCACCCGTGTCGGATTGCTCGGCACGCGGTTCACCATGGAGCAGGCATTCTATCGTGAACGTCTCGAGAGTCAGGGTATCCAAGTGATCATTCCCGACGAATCGCAGCGGGAACTCGTTCATACGGTCATCTACGATGAACTGTGCCAGGGTGTGATCCGGCCCGACTCGAAAACAGCCTACCTGGAGGTGGTGTCATCACTGGCCGGGCGCGGTGCGCAGGGCGTGATCCTGGGCTGTACGGAGATCGGACTGTTGATCCAGAATGCCGATACGGACGTTCCTCTCCATGACACGACCGCGATCCATGCAGAGCAGGCGGTGCAACTTGCGTTGAACCGGGCGCAAACGCGGGAGTGAGCACCGCGTTCATGGCCCGGTTGTATGCTGGAGAGGCGATTGTGTTTCTCTGTACGAGCAGCACCGTGGGTATTACAGTTACGGTGTCTGTATTATCAGTAATGAGAAGCGGATCGGGTGAGGAGCCCCCTGACACCATGGCCATCAAGAAACTGAAGCACGAGAAAGAACTGCTGAAGAAAGCCATCGAGGTGGGTGTGGTCTACGCCGAAAAGCGGGGCGCGGCCCGGTTCGAGCCCACCGACTCGGCCGAGGACAAGGTGCTCTTTCTGTACCGGCTGCTGGTCCGCGACAAGCTCATCCAGCCCCTGCCGGAGGAACAGGTCTCACAACAGACCATGGGACACAAGCTGGCCTTGTGGTATGCAAAGCACCTGCCCGAGGACCACCCCCTGCTGAACTGACCTGTCCATCAGCGAATCATGTTGTGGCCGCCAGAACGGCGGGCGGAGAATGACTCCACATCAACCATAGAAGAGGAAACGGCGCATGAATGACCACCAGAACAGCACCGGCGGAAAATGTCCCGTCATGCATGGCGGTAATACCGCGGTCGGCAATGACAACATGGAGTGGTGGCCGAAGACCCTGAATCTGGACATCCTGCACCAGCACGATCGCAAGACCAATCCGCTGGGCGAGGATTTCAACTACCGGGAAGAGTTGAAGAAACTGGATGCCGAGGCACTCAAGAAGGACCTCACCGATCTGATGACCGACAGTCAGGACTGGTGGCCGGCCGACTGGGGGCACTACGGCGGCCTGATGATCCGCATGTCCTGGCATGCCGCCGGTTCCTACCGCGTCGCCGACGGTCGTGGCGGCGGCGGTACCGGCAACCAGCGCTTCGCGCCACTCAACAGCTGGCCTGACAACGCCAACCTGGACAAGGCCCGCCGCCTGCTGTGGCCGATCAAGAAGAAGTACGGCAACCGAATCAGCTGGGCCGACCTGATCATCCTGGCCGGCAACATTGCCTATGAGTCCATGGGCTTCAAGACCTTCGGTTTCTCCTTCGGCCGTGAGGACATCTGGCACCCGGAGAAGGACACCTACTGGGGCTCCGAGAAGGAATGGCTGGCGCCCAGCGACAACGAGGACAGCCGCTATTCCGGTGACAGGGAATCCCTGGAGAACCCATTGGCCGCAGTGATGATGGGCCTGATCTACGTCAACCCGGAAGGCGTCGACGGTAACCCGGACCCGCTCAGGACCGCGAAGGACGTCCGCGTGACCTTTGAGCGCATGGCCATGAACGACGAGGAGACCGTTGCACTGACCGCCGGCGGTCACACTGTCGGCAAATGCCACGGCAACGGTGACGCTGAGAATCTGGGTCCGGAGCCCGAGGCGGCCGACGTCGAGGAACAGGGCCTGGGCTGGAACAACAAGGTGACCCGCGGCGTGGGCCGTGACACCGTGACCAGCGGTATCGAGGGCGCCTGGACGACCCATCCCACGCGGTGGGATAACGGCTATTTCCACCTGTTGCTCAATCATGAGTGGGAGTCCAGGAAGAGCCCGGCCGGCGCCTGGCAGTGGGAACCGGTGGACATGAAGGAAGAGGACAAGCCGGTCGACGTAGAGGACATGAAGACACGGCACAATCCGATCATGACCGACGCCGACATGGCCATGAAGATGGATCCGGAATACCGGAAAATCTCCGAACGCTTCTACAATAACCCGGCGGAATTCGAGGACGCTTTCGCGCGCGCCTGGTTCAAGTTGATTCACCGCGATATGGGGCCAAAATCACGTTATTTCGGTCCGGACGTCCCGGAAGAGGACCTGATCTGGCAGGATCCGGTACCGCAAGGCAGCGCGGACTACGACGTCAATGCGGTGAAAGCGAAGATCGCCGACAGCGGCCTGTCCATCGGCGAAATGGTCAGCACGGCCTGGGACAGCGCCCGCACCTACCGTGGTTCGGACATGCGCGGCGGCGCCAATGGCGCGCGCATCCGCCTGGCGCCGCAGAAGGACTGGGAAGGCAATGAGCCCGAGCGGCTGGGCAAGGTGCTCGGGGTGCTGGAAGGCATCGCCGCGGACACTGGCGCGAGCGTGGCCGATGTCATCGTGCTGGCGGGCAATGTCGGCATCGAACAGGCTGCCAAGGCGGCCGGCCAGGACATCACCGTGCCCTTCGCGCCGGGCCGCGGGGATGCCACCGACGAAATGACCGACGCCGACTCCTTCCAGTACCTGGAACCGCTGTCCGACGGCTACCGCAACTGGCTGAAGAAGGACTACGTTGTCACGCCCGAGGAGATGATGCTGGACCGCACCCAGCTCATGGGCCTGACCGCGCCGGAGATGACCGTACTGGTGGGCGGCATGCGCGTACTGGACACCAACCACGGTGGCAGCCAGCACGGCGTGTTCACCGACCGGGAAGGTCAGCTGACCAATGACTTCTTTGTCAACCTGACGGACATGGGCAACACATGGAAACCGGCCGGCAACAACCTGTACGAAATCCGGGACCGCAAGACGGACCAGGTGAAGTGGACCGCGACCCGGGTCGATCTGGTGTTCGGCTCCAATTCGATCCTGCGCTCCTATGCGGAAGTCTATGCACAGGACGACAGCAGGGAGAAGTTCGTGAAGGATTTCGTCGCGGCATGGACAAAAGTCATGAACGCGGACCGGTTTGATCTGGCCTGAGCAGAGGGAGACAGAAATGTTCGATTACAGAATTCTGCTGGCCGCCGGAGTGGCGGCCCTGATGCCATTTACAGTCAGCGCCAGTGATGACGAGGTGGAGCTGGTGGACAACATGAGCCTGCTGCAGTACTTCAGCCACAAGGCGGCGCTTTCCATTGATGCCCGCAATCGTGAACTGGCGGACTTCTATGTCCACGAACTGGAAGAGGCCGTAGAGGAAACCGGGTCGGTCGAATCCTACGACGGGCACGCCATCGGCGAACTGAGTGGTGCCATGCTGCGTCCGGCGCTGGAAAACCTGGAAGGCGCGCTGGATGATGGCGAATGGCCCGATGTATCGCAAGCGTTCGACGCAATGATCCAGTCGTGCAACAGTTGTCATCAGGCCACTGAACACGGGTATATCCGCATCCAGCGCAGCAGCGAGAACCCCTGGATGCAGGATTTCTCACCCCTGGAGTGACGGAACACGGGAGTCCGGATGAAAACCCTCTTTGCCAGCGATACAACCATCACGGACAGTGTGCTGATCGCCATTGCCCACATGCCAACGACGAGCCTGCCTGTACTGATGGATGATGCCTTCAACCGCGGACTGGGCGATGCGGACTTCATGCGGATTGCCGTGCTGCTGGCGCGGAAGAGCCACGAAGAGGGCGGTTGTCCCATAGGTGCCGTGATCATCGACAACGAAACGCGGGCCATCATCGGCAAGGGACACAATACGCTGGTGCAGGAAAACCACCCCTACAACCACGGCGAAACATCGGCCATCAGGGACGCCGGTCGATACGATTTCAGCCGGACCACGATGTTCACTTCACTGAGTCCCTGCGAGGTCTGTGCAACCCTTCTCCATATGCGGGGTTTCCCCCGCGTGGTGGTGGGTGATGTGACCAATGCCTGCGGTACCGAAGCGCTATTGCGCAGCAAAGGCGTTTCAGTGGACATCCTGGAAGACCCGGTAGGCATCAATCTGTATGCGCGTTTCCGGGCAGAGCAGCCGGCATTGGACCAGGAAGACTGGAAGGGGGTGAGCGCCGTGGACAGACCGTGATCCGGAGGTGTTCATTGCCACATCGCCCACCTGGACACCTCACTGTCGCGGCATTCCGGATGCCACAGTGCCCTCCCTCCGCGGATCCGCCGCGCCAATCAATTCCTCTTCGTTCACCAGGATCACGTGCAGGCCCGAGTTCTCGCCCTCGCTCTCCTGCACGTCATAGCCCGCTGAGCTGAGCTGATCGGCCAGCATCGGACCCGGCTCGCGGCCGACCTCGACGCGCACGGTCTGTCCTCTGGCGATGATGTTCGGAAAGGCGACGGCCTCCTCCACGCTCATTCCCCAGTCCAGAATACCGAGCAGGGACTTGGCCGTGTAGGCGGGAATGGAATTCCCGCCGGGCGAGCCGGTCACCATGTGTAACTCGTTGTCGCCATCCAGCACCACAGTGGGAGACATGGAGGATCGCGGACGAGAGCCGGGCCGGACCCTATTGGCCGGCTCGGGACCCTCGGGGTCATACTCACGGGCGAAATCGGTCATCTCGTTGTTGAGCAGAAAGCCGGCGGCCCAGCGCGAGGACCCGAAAGGGGATTCCACGGTCATGGTGGCGGAAACGGCATTCCCTTCGCTGTCCACGATGGACAGATGCGTAGTGCCGGCCGCTTCCCTCGTGCTGTC
>JBNJGU010000024.1:0-21107 GCA_051747985.1 Pseudomonadota bacterium
TCCGGGTAGAAGTACTCGGCCGCGCCGGGATTCTCGTCCAGGCGGGTGATGTCCCGCAGCTGGGGAAGATACCCCGCCAGCTTGCCGGACACCTCGAATCCCTCGCTGGCCAGCCTGATGGCCGGTTCGAACAGGGCGGCCCAGGGCAGATTGCCGTACTCGTCATGCGCCATGCGATACAGGGCAACGGTGCCCGGCACGCCGACCGCCCGGCCGCTCTGCCAGGCATCGAGGAAACCCATGGCTTCGCCGTCACGCATGAACATGTCCGGCGTCGCTCCGGACGGCGCCGTTTCACGGCCGTCCAGGAAGCGCACGCCCTTCGTTTCCTGCTCGTAGACCACCATGAATCCACCGCCGCCCAGGCCCGAGCTTTCCGGCTCCACCAGGCCCAGCACCGCATGTGCCGCAATGGCGGCGTCCACGGCGTGGCCACCCTGCTCCAGCATTTCGACGGCGGCGTCGGTAGCATAAGGATTGGCCACAGCGGCCATGTAGCCCAGCGACCACTCATCGGTGACTTCCGAGGGAGGAGGACTGGCCGGTTCGGCGATCCGCGGATCAGGGGAATCGGAACAGGCGATCAGAAAGGCCAGACTCAGGATGGTGACGACAGTCTTCATGAAAGGACTCTTTGGCAGCGATGGATGAAAGATTGACTGGAATCAAGGGTATAACCGTTGCTGTCCCGGCACAAGGGACCCGGGGAAAGTGAGACGGGCCCCTGCACGTTTTACACAGCACGGTCCCGGGCGCATACTGACACCCCATTTCCAGCAGTTATTATTGTCATGCGCGTATTTTCCAATCCGGTCGGTTCCGGATCTCTCTGGTTCGACAATCTGGCAACAGCCGACGGCACGCCGGTCGCCTATGATCCGCAGGCGCGGGCGTTTCTGCCCATGCCGCCGTTCTGCATCAACCGGGAGGTGATCGGCTGCAACTGGATCGCCCCGGAGCAGGGGGCATTCTGCCGTTCCTGTGCGATGACGGCACTGGCCCCGGATCCATCCATTCCCGGCGCCATGGCCAACTGGGCGCAGACGGAGGCGGCCAAGCGCTGGGCACTGGACAATCTGGGGCGCTGGCACTGGTTCCGCCCCGAGGATCCGGGCACCCGCCCCGTCTTCCACATGCTGGCCGAGGGCCCGACCCCTGTGTTCATGGGTCATGTCGAGGGCAAGGTGACCATCAGTGTGGCCGAGGCCGACCCGGTCCTGCGCGCGACCCGCCGCCAGGCGCTGGACGAGCCCTACCGCACGATGATCGGACATATGCGCCACGAAATCTCGCATATGCTCTGGTGGCGTCTCAGTCTGCGGGAGGATTTCCTCGACGCCTTCCGGGCCATGTTCGGCGACGAGCGCGTGGACTATACCGCAGCCCTGCAGCACCATTATCATAACGGTCCGCCTCCGGGCTGGCAGCAGCGTTTCCTGACCAGCTACGCCTCGACGCATCCACACGAGGACTGGGCGGAAACGGCAGCGCATCTGCTACACCTGACGGACATCACGGACAGTTTCGTCGCCTCCGGGCTGTCGTCACCGCAACTGCCGCATCCTGGCTGGGACCCGTATTCGGAGCCGGACGCCGCGCGCCTGATCCAGACAGCGGCCTCGCTCACGGTGGGCGTGAACCACGTCAACCGTTCCATGGGGCTGGAGGATCTCTACCCGTTTGTGTTGTCGGAGACGGCGCGCCACAAGCTCGCCTTTGTCCATGACTGGCTGCGTCGGGGGGCCCAGGGCCTGTAATCATTGCCAAGGGAGCACGATCATTGAACAGGGCGAACGGACTCCTCACCCAGTCCGGCCAAATGATGAAGCGCGTGGTGAGGGAGCATGTCATTCTGCTTGTGGTGACAGGCATACCGGTCTTGCTGGCCTGGGCCGTGGCCAGTCAAATGGATTTCCCCTACGAACCTTCTCTGGTGCGGGAATTGACCAACCTGTTCATCCGCATGGTTCCCATGGCACTGATCGCGCTGGCGATATGGCATACCGTTCTGATGATCCGGTACGAGCGCCCCGATAGTCCGCTGCGCGCACTGCTGCAGCGTGGAACCCGCCTACTGGAACCCGAAAGGATCCTCGGCGGATTACTGGCGCTGGCAGCCGTGATGTTGTTCATGAGCGCTTTTTCCTATTTCAAGGTGCTGATCCCCGCGCTGATCCCGTTTTCCTGGGATACCACTTTCGCGGCCCTGGATCGATCACTGCATTTTGGTGTGGACCCCTATCGCCTGCTCATGCCATTGCTGGGATCACCGCTGATGACCACGTTCATCAATGTCGTCTATCACCTGTGGTTGTTCGTGGTCTATTTCGTCCTTCTCGTGGCCTGCTTCACCCGCCATCAACCCAGCGCTCGCATGACCTTCCTGGTCGCCTTCGTGCTGGCCTGGTTCATCGGTGGTAACGTGCTGGCCACGTTGTTCTCCTCCGCCGGCCCGGTCTACTACCACCGGCTTGGTCTCGGCGATGATTTCGTTCCGCTGCTGGATACCCTGCAAGAGTTCTCCACGGTCTATCCGGTCTGGGCGCTGGGCGTCCATGACATGCTATGGGAAGGCTACACGTCGGAAACAGCGGCCGGTGGCATCTCGGCCATGCCCAGTATGCATCTGGCCAGTTCGACATTGCTGGCACTGTATGGATTCACCTATGCGCGATGGGCCGGCTGGCTGCTGACAGCATTCACGGCACTGATGCTGCTGGGCTCGGTGCATCTGGCCTGGCACTATGCAATAGATAGCTATGCTGGCATTCTCATCGCTGTGCTGTGCTGGAAATTTGCTGCATGGCTGATGCGCAGACAGAAGTCACCGGACAGGATCAGAACGGAGTAAAGAACAATGACAGGCCACCGTACTTGCCGCAACAATACAACCCTGGCCATGATGACCCTGATTGCCGCGACTCTGTCCGGCAGCATCATGGCGCAGGAATGGGTACCGTCCCGCCACGGCCCGGAAGATCGCATCGGAGCGGCCAATCATCTGAGCCCTGAACGCGTGGTCGAGGCCGCGGAACTGGTCACCACCGGCAAGGTCTATTCACTGGGAATCGAGACGGCGGAGGACTCGCCCGCCTATGGCACGCGAACCTACGAAATCGACATCATTGCCGGCAGCGACGAAATCCCGGTGGGCGCCGATGTGGTCACCTCCAATGACGAGCGGGTCCGGACCAGTTTCGGCATCGGCTCACAGATCGACGGGCTGGGCCACCTGGGCATCGGCCACCAGTACTATAACGGTCTGACCACGGAGCAGATCGTGCGGGACGACGGTCTGGTCGAACTGGGCACACACACCATCCCCCCCATTGTCACACGTGGTGTACTGCTGGACATGACCGAGCATTTCGATGTCGACATGGTGCGCGAGGGCACCGCCTTCAACCGGGCTGAAATCGAGGCCGCCGCCAGCGCCCAGGACATTGCGATCCGGGAAGGTGATGTGGTGCTGTTCCATACCGGCTGGATGCAGCTGCTCGATACCGACACGGAACGCTTCATTTCCGTGCAGCCCGGCCCCGGCGTGGAAGGCGCCGAGTATCTGGCCGGACTGGGTGTGGTGGCCATCGGCGCGGACACACCGGCACTGGAAGTGATTCCTTTCGAGAATCCGGACCGGGTTTTTGCGGTGCACCAGACGCTGCTGGCGAAGGAAGGCGTCTACATACTGGAGAGCATGAACACCGCCGAGCTGGCCGCCGACGGCGTGCAGGAGTTCCTGTTCGTGCTGGGACAACCGAAATTCAGGGGCGCCGTCCAGGTGGTGGTCAACCCCATTGCCATCCGGTAGTCAGGCCGATGAGCTTCCTCGTTTACACGATTCCCGCGTGGACGTATAGTCGAAGCGTCAGCGTCTATAATAAGGAGAACACCATGACAGCGATACAAAGAAAACTGATTCCCGTGCTGTTCTGCGCCGGCACGGTCACACTGGCCGCCTCGGCGGCCCCGGCACAGCAATCCACGGTGTCCGACCCGGTCGGCAACAGTATCACCGGTGCAGGCCTGCCGAATCCGGCGCCCGCAGTGAACCGTAACTGGGGCGAACTGCCCGAGGGTCGCGAATGGGGCTCCACGGCCGGTGTCGACATCGATCCGAACGACGGCCATGTCTGGGCCTACGAACGTTGCGGCGCCAACACCTTCGGGTCTGGCGTCACCATCAACTGTCATACCAATCCCGTCGATCCCATTTTCAAGTTTGACCGGCACACCGGCGAGGTGCTGGCCAATTTCGGTGGCGACGTGATGGTGACACCGCATGGCATCCACGTGGATGACGACGGCAATGTCTGGGTGACCGATTTCGCCGTCAACGAGGAAGGCACCAAGGGCCATCAGGTCCACAAGTTCAGTCCGGACGGGGAACTGTTGATGAGCCTGGGTACGGCCGGTCAGGCTGGAAACGACAGCGATCACTTCAACCAGCCCAACGACGTGGTCGTCGGCCCGGAGGGCAACATCTATGTGGCGGACGGTCACAGCGGTCAGGGCATGACCACTCGTGACGCGATCGAGGAAGGCCGCGCCGAGGGCCTGACCGCCCGCATCATGAAGTTCGACCCCGACGGCAACTTCCTGATGCAGTGGGGCGAGATCGGTCTCGAGCACGGTAACTTCCGCACCCCGCATGCGCTGGATTTTGATTCGAACGGGCGACTCTGGGTGGCCGACCGGGGTAATCATCGCCTGGAGATCTTCGACCGGGATGGAAATTATCTGGAATCACGGTACCAGTTCAGCCGGGTCAGCGGCATTTTCATCACGGACGAGGACCTGCTCTACGCCATCGACTCCGAATCCAGCCCGACCAACCATCCCGGCTGGCTCAACGGTGTGCGTATCGGTCATGTGGACCATGACCATGTGACCGGTTTCATCCCGCCATTCGAGCGACCGGACCGCCTCGCGCAGGGCACGGCCGGTGAAGGGGTCGCGGTTGACGAGGATGGCAACGTCTATGCCGCCGAGGGACCCAACTCGCTGAGCCAGGCGGGTGGAGCATTCACGAAGTACGCGGTGGAGTGAACGCTCAGCCGAGATAGCCGGCAAAGCCATCGAGCAGCATCTGCACGGAGATGGACACCAGGATCATCCCCATCAGCCGCTCGATGGCTTTCAGGCCTCGTGACCCCAGAATGCCGTAGAGCTTCGGCGAGGCCAGCAGGATCGCGGCCGTGACCAGCCAGGCACCCATCAGCGCCAGCAACCAGTCCCCGTTTCGCTCCGGTCCGGTCTCGGCCAACAGTACCAGCGTGGCCAGTACCGAGGGCCCGGCGATCAGGGGTACCGCCAGCGGCACGATCAGCGGCTCGTCATCGCTGCCATCGTCGCCCATGACGCCGCCACGCGACGGGAAGATCATGCGGATGGCGATGATCATCAGCACGAGTCCACCGCCGATGGCGATCGCTTCCGGGGAAAGCCCAAGCAGGTGCAACAAACCCGGGCCCAGAAACAGGAAGGCGAGCATCAATGCCAGCGCGATCAGCAACTCGCGTACCAGGACCCGGTGCCGACGCGACTCGGGAACACGGGACAGGATGCTGAGAAACACCGGAATGTTGCCCAGCGGGTCCATGATCAGGAACAGGGTGACGGCCGCGGCCAGGGTTTCCATATGACGCCTCCGCTGATGATGTTGCGGATGGTACGCTTTCCGGCGGTGCCTGGCCAACCGTAAACGCAACCCCACGTTTCTGCATTTTTCCACTGGAACAGGTACACTGAGAATGGAAGGTAGGGAAACCGGGGACTGCCCGTAGCGGCAGGGATAGATGCCAGGAGAGAAAAACAACGATGCACAAGCCTCCCGACAGCACTGAATCCGGGCAATCACCCATCCGCGCCTGGTTGTTGGTACCCGGCCTTTCACTGTGTCTTTCCTCTACCGTTATGGCGCAGCCCGAACCCGCACAATGGAACGCGGAACTGCGGATGCCCGAGGATCGGGCGTTCTTCCAGCCGCGCGAAGGTCTCCAGCTGGCCTTTTCTCCGGGCGTGGCCGAGGAAGAGCTCAATCACATGTATCTGGAACTGGATGCGGTGGACGTGTCCGATCTGACCCGGTGGACACCACGCGGGTTACAGTATCAACCGCCCCATGGTCTCACTCCCGGCGTTCACGAGCTGCGATTGATCTACTTTGACGAGAACGACCAGCTGCACGAGATCGGCAGCTGGTCGCTGGAAGTCCGTCATTCGGCCGCCCTGCTCTCGGTCACGCTGGACAGTCAGTCCGAGGTGACCGCAAATGCTCGCCTCAACGAGCGCAACAACTCCGGCTCCAGTGGTCGTAATGTGCAGGCATACAGCGAATGGTCGGGCGCGGTGGAAACCGACCGCTGGCACCTGCAGAGCCAGGCGGAGATCGCCTACGCCAACCGACGCCAGCAGAGCATCACCGGCAACCGTCTGGATATGCCCTCCTTTTCCATGCAGGCCCAATCCGAATGGTTGCGCGTGGCCGTCGGTGACCAGCGCATGGGACAGTCCAGCCTGGTCATGAACGGATACCAGCAGCGCGGGGTGGCCTCGGATGTCGAACTGGACACGCTCAACAGCCGTGTCAGCGTGTTCAGCATGAGCGGGCAACGCGTCGCCGGGGTCGAGGATGGTCTGGGTCTGAGCGACAGCGACGACCGCATCAACGGCGCCCGCTGGGACAGCTGGTGGGAGCCCGGTCAGGGCCATGCGATTCAACTCTCCGCCACCCGCGTGGCCGGGCGTATCAGTCAGGCGGACGCCGGCACCTGGAACTCGGGTTCCTTCACTCGCGTCAACGATGGAGAAGCATGGAATGCCACCGTGGATGGCAGCTTCTTTGACCGCGCACTGCAGGTGCGCGGCGAACGGGCCGCCAGCGAATATGATTTCGACGGCCACGATTTCGGCTTTGCGCCGATCAGCGATGATGCCTGGTCCGGCAGCGTGGTGCTGGACCCCGCGCCGATGGGCCAGGACACTCCCATCAACTGGCAGCTGGGCGCGGAGGCGCGCAAGATCGGTGGTTATTTCCGCAGCCTCGCCAACCGCCAGCTCTCCGGTGACCGGCACAGCATCGAATTCTTCGGGGCAGTGCAGCGGGACAAATGGTCAGTGGATGTCGATTACCTGAAAGAAAGAAACAACCTGGACCACGATCCGGACTATGCCAGGACAGAAACCCGGCAATGGTCGATGCAGCTGGGCTATAGCGATTATGAAATGCCGGCTGAAGGCTCTCTGCTGGAGTGGCTGGGCCAACCCAGTTACACATTGACCCTGGACGACATGGAACGCCAGGACCAGTACACACCCCTCGGCTACTGGCCCAATGACCTCGAAAGCGGGGGCGCCCGTCTCGAAGCCAGCTTTGCCCGCGAGCGCGGGTACTGGTCGGCCGGGCTGGGCCAGGAAAGGTTGACCGATAACACGGGCTGGCAACCGGACACGGAGACCCGGTTCCTGCAATGGCAGGCCGGCATCGACATCGGCGACCACCATCAGCTCAATCTAGGCTGGCAACTGGACCAGACCCGATACCGGGCGGGCAATGAACGGGTCAACCAGCAGATCTACACGGTCGGTGGCAACTCGCAACTGATCCCCGGCAGGCTTTCGGTGAGCCTGGACCTGAACTTCAGCCGCAATGATGCAGAGGAAGATCCCTTCTTCGCCCAATACCAGGATTCACTGTATACCAGCGGCCAGTTGCACTGGCATATCCGCGAAGCCCGTCCGCGACGTCCGGGACTGGACCTGTCCCTCTCTTTCAGTCGCAACACGCTGCGGGACCGGCTTTACAACGACCCGACGCAGCATGACCATCAGGTCTGGCTGGAGCTGCGGACAACCCTGCCAACCCGGTATCCCGGAGGCGGATCATGAAAATCGTATCGATGGCATGGATTCTTGCAGTGGCGACGTGGCTGACGGGGTCAAGTGCCCATGCCCAGATCATCTCCCTGTGCGAGGGGATGAACGCATGCAGCAGCAATCGCGGAGTTGCCGTCGGCATTGATACCCGGGTCATGCTGAGCTGGCGCGGTGAGGCGATCGTGGCTTCACCAACTGGAGGAAGACTGGTCTCGGATCAGGGGCTGTTCCGCATCGGGGATCCACGGAAAGGCGAAACGCTGGGCTCTGTGAAGTCGCCTCTGTTCCAGACCATTGGCGGGCGAAGGGAGAGAGAGAAGGAAGCCATCCGTTTCACCGTGAATGAAACCGTCCGGGTTCCTCCCGAGGTCAGCCGGCGCGCGGCCGACGCGGGCGCTACCGAGCTTCACTTTGTCCGCCAGTTCAGCATGGGAGGCGATGCAACCATGATCGCTTTCCAGACCATCCCCCTGCAGCCATCCGTTCCCGGCCGGGACATCTCTGCGCGGATAGACGAGGAACCTCGGTCTACCGGCGTACGACTGGAACGTATCAGCCTGTTGTTTGACCGGGCGAGCGTCACTGAAACCATCGATATGGCCGAGACACTTCGGGCCGAGGCCAGTATCCGTTATCAGGGCGCCGGACTCATCAACGCGGTATGGGAAGTGGCCATGCCTGCCAGCATCCAGGGCAACCCCTTCTTCGTGCCGATCGCCCGGGTACGTGATTATCTGGCGGGTACGCGGGAAGTCACCCTGGAATCTCCCGTTCTGCCCAGCCGCGAGGCCGGAATTTACCGGGTAAGGCTGCGCGTGCTGGAACCCTCACTCGACACTGATGAATTATTGCTGACCTATCGGGTCACGGAGCAGTCGGTACAACAGCGGCAGCGTGTACCGACTATAGATATGGCTCCGCCGCGTCAGATCCGGTCCATTGACGAGAATACGGAGTTCCGCTGGCAGCCGGTGCAGGGCAGCGATGTCTATCGACTGGAGTTTTATGATCAATGGCCCGACGGAGAGCTACCGGACGGACGGGTTGATGATACGATGACACAGCAAGCCGGATTCGCCCTGTCTCCCAGTACCGGCCTGATGGTGAATGGCAGACAGTCCAGTGCCCGACTGGGCAGAGCCGTGGCGCGCCGGCTGCGGCCCGGAGAGAGTTATTACTGGCGACTGGTTGCCATTGATGGTGAGGGGCGGGTCCTCGGGGCCAGTCGCCTGCACTCCCTGGCAATTCCATGATGACCGCAGATTGTGATATGGAGGAAAATCCCATGAAATCAAAAGTAAATGACTCATGCTTCAGCGCTACCGGAAAAGCCATTGCCGGTTTCTTCCTGCTGATGTCACCGGCTCTGGTGGCCGCGGATGTGACCGCGGTCTTCGATCTGGACGGAGAATCCGTGACCATCGAATACCGGGACGACCAGAATGTACGCATGCGTGCTCCCGGCGACAGCTACCTCATGAGACAGAATGACGAGGTTTATGTAATCAGTCGTCAGGGTGAAGACTGGCAGGTGCTGGCCCTGAGTGATTTTGCGGCCATGATGGGCGGAATGGCCAACTCCGGCCAGGAATCCGCGACGGAGACGGAAGAATCCTACGACTTCCGTGATACCGGTCGCACGGAAGTGGTTGCCGGTATTGAAGGCAACGTGCATGAAGTGATCGAGACTGATGGTTGGGGCGACGAGGAAGTGGCCGCGGAGGTCGTGTTGACCGATCATGAGGGTGCCGTGCAGGCCCATCGGGGCATGATCTCGATCATCAGTGCCATGGGTGCCATGGCGGGCGAGCAGGGTCTTGGTGATCTGATGGACACAGCCTACGGCGGCGAGAACCGTGCCGTACTGCGGTCCAATGATGACTGGCGCCTTGTCAGCCTCGACGAGGGCCGGATTCCAGATAATCACTTCGTACTACCGGCCGAACCTACCACCATCCCCGGCTTCGGCGGCGGTGGCGGAAACAGAGCCGCCAGCAATGGAGGTGAGGCGCCCGATGTCGATACCAATGCGGCTGGCAGCTGGCTGGAGAGTTTCTCGGAGGAAGTGGGCCGCGGCGCGGCGGAAGAAGCCCAGGAGGAAACCGAGCGCGGCGTCACGGAAAGCGTGCGTGACGGTATCCGCGATGGCATCCGGGGTATTTTCGGACGCTGATCGTCAACCCGTCAACCATTGACCGGAAACGGAGTGGAATTTGATCGCCAGTGCACTGGGCCCGGTCTTTCTGTTGATCCTGACCGGTGCCCTGCTGCGCCGGCTGGATTTTCCCGGTGCCACCTTCTGGCCCGGCATCGAACGTCTGACCTATTACATCGCCTTTCCGGCGCTGCTGGTGCACCGCCTGGCGCTGGCCGATTTCAGCGAAGCCGCGTTTCCGGAACTGGCAGCCGTGATCGTCGGCGCACTCCTGATCACCGGCGGCCTGACCTGGTTGCTTCGACCGCTGGTAAGCGCCAACGGTCCGGATTTCACCTCCGTATTCCAGGGCGGCATCCGCTTCAATACCTATATCGGACTGGCCGTGGCCAGCTCGTTGTACGGCGATGCCGGTCTGGTGGTGGCCGCCATCGCGGTCAGCCTGATGATCCCCCTCGTCAATATCCTGAGCGTGCTGAACTTTGCCCTGGTGAACGGCGGCAGGCGTCCGGACCCGTTCCGCCTGCTCACCGGTATCGTCACCAATCCGTTGATCGTCGCCTGCCTGCTGGGTGTCGCACTCAATGTCACCCGTATCGGCCTGCCCGGCTGGACCGAAGAAACACTGGCCCGACTCGGAGCGGCAGCGCTTCCACTGGGTCTGCTGGCGGTGGGCGTGGCATTGCGGCCGGGTACCGTGGGCAAGGACTGGCGTGCCATCGTCGGCGCCAGCGTGCTGAAATTCGTGGTGTTCCCGGCACTGGTTCTGGGACTGGCCCTGTGGTGGCAACTGGACACGCTGAGCCGGCAGATCCTGGTGTTGCTGGCCTGTCTGCCAACGGCCACCTCGGCCTACATACTGGCCCGGCAGCTGGGAGGCAACGCAGTCATGATGGCCAACATCATCAGTGTGCAGTCGCTGCTGGCCTTCATCATCATGCCGCCATGGTTGATACTGACCGGAGCGACCGCCGGCTGACAGCGGTTGACCGTGTCCCCGGGACAGCCAACAATGATGACCCGACCCGGTCCAGACAAGGAGACGCTTTGTGAACCCCGCACACCCGGTACCCGATTCATGAACGGAAAGCTGCAAGGCGCACTGGCCCTGTACCTGCAGCTGCCAATGTCCGGACTGGCTCGAAGTTGGCGACGCCTGTCGCGCCGGCTCCGTGGCAAACGCGATCGTGGCCTGCAACCCGTGCGGCTGCCGCCGGTCCGGTGGCAGCAGCTGACAGGCCGGCGCTGGCCCGGGTTGCTGGAACCGTCCAAGGCCAATGGCAATGTGCGGATCAGTGAACTGGCCATTCTCAATGCCCTGGCCGGTGACGTGCCGGATGGCGACATGCTGTTCGAGATCGGGACCTTCGATGGCCGCACCACCGTCAATCTGGCGGCGGCCTCGCCGCCCGGCTGCACGGTCTGTACGCTCGACCTGCCACCCGATGTGGACACCGCGCATGCGCTGGCGCCGGGAGAGCGTCATATGGTGGACAAACCCGAATCGGGCGCGCGCATCCGGAGCTACCGCGAGACAGGAGCGCCATTTGCCGCGCGGATCCGCCAGCTGTATGGCGACTCGGGCACCTTCGACTTCTCTCCCCATGAAGGCCGCTGTGGCCTGGTGTTCGTGGATGGCTCTCATGCCGCGGACTATGTACGGTCGGATTCCCGGGCGGCGTTCCGACTGCTCCGTGAAGGCGGACTGGTGGTATGGCATGACTACGGCATCTGGCAGGATGTCACCACCACGCTGGAATCCCTGGCGGAACAGGACGGGCTGCCCATCCGTTATGTGCGCGGCACCAGCCTGGCCGTCTGCCGGAAACAGACAGAGTACTGAGCATGACGACCCCGGGTTCACTGGAGCGACTGCTGATCATTATCATGGCGATGCTGCAGAGCCTACTGTTATACGCAGGCTGGCAGGGGCTGCGCGAACCATTCTGGCCGTTCACCACGCCCGGGGCCGCCGTGTACTGGTTCACCCTGTCCACCGCGCTGCCGCTGGTCATGATGCTGTCCCTTACGCGGATGGATGATGCACGCTTCTGGCAACATGTGGGCGGATTGCTGCTGACGCTGGCTGGCCTGTCCGCCTGGGCGGCGTGGCATGTCGCGGGCGACCCGCCGGTACGATCGCTGCCGGTGCTGCTGCCGTTTGCCCTGTCGCTCGGGCTCGGCCTGTATGTGGTAATGCCGTTTCTGCAGGCCCGGCTCACCGCGGGGCGGTGGCGGGTCCCCTACGCCCTGCTGGTGCAATACAGCTGGCAGAACGGACTGACCCTGTTGCTGACCGCCATCTTCGTGGGGCTGGGTTGGGGCCTGCTGCTGTTGTCCATACGGCTGTTCGAACTGATCGACATCGACTGGCTGGATACTTTACTGCAACCCGGGCCGCTTTCGGCCCTGGTCACCGGACTGCTGTTCGGCATCGGCATCGTCATCGCCCGCATCCAGCAGCGCACGGCGCGAACTCTGCTGCACATCCTGGTCGGTCTGTTCACCGGACTGCTGCCGGTGCTGTCCATCGTCATCCTGGTCTTTCTCGGCAGCCTGGCGGTCACCGGCGTCGAGCCACTATGGGATGACAGTACCCGCTCCCTCTGGCAATCCACCAGCGTGACGCTGGTGCTGTCATTGCTGTTGGCCCATCAGATCCTGTTTCTCAACGCTGTATACCAGGACGGGGACCGGGAAGCACCCTACCCGCGGTTTTTCCGCTGGGTGATCCAGATGGCCCTGCTGGCCCTTCCGGTGATCGCGGCACTGGCTCTGCATGCGCTGTGGCTGCGGATTGAGCAACATGGCCTCACCGCACCGCGCTACTGGGCCGCGGTGGCGTTGCTCATACTGAGCCTGTACAGCGCCGGCTATGCCCTGATCCAGCTGGTTCCGCACAAGCGCTGGCTGGGACATCTGCCACGGGTCAATGTGGCCATGGCGGTGACATTGATGGCCGTCGTCCTTGCCGGCAACACCCCGCTGCTGGACCCACATCGCCTGGCCGCCGACTGGCAGCTGCAGCGGCTTCGCGAGCTGCCGGCGGAGGACGTGGATGTGTCGGACCTGAACTGGCTGCGATTCCAGTCTGGTCGTCACGGCCCGGCCGCGCTGGTCTCGCTGCGCGAGGCGGCGCAGCGGAACGAGGACCACCAGCTGGCGGAATACATCGCCCGCCTGCTGGAATCCGATGAGCCTCTGCCTCCCGTCGCACCCGTCGCGCCGATACCATTGCCTCGATCCGATCAACCACTGCGGGTGACGGTTCCGGACGGCGATCCTGCAATGGATGAGGCCTACCTGCGGTTTCTGCAACGTGACCCGGGGGCAGTGGCCAACTGTTCGGGTGAAGACGCCGAATGTCTGGTGGTCCGTGTCGATGCCGACAACGACGGGCGGGACGAACGATTATTGTGTAACCTGGCTCTGTCCGACAGCATCAGCTGCCGCCTGACACACCGGACCGGAGACGGCGACTGGCGCTGGCTCACCGGCCTGGGCTGGCCCCGCACACCGGCCACCGAGCAGGCCCTGCGGGCAGGTGACATCCGCACAGTCCCGCCACGCTGGCAGTCACTGCAGCTCGGCGATGGCCCGGTATTCCACCTCACCGATCCCGAACGCAACGTGCCGGGCCTGCGCCTGTTGCCGATTGACACGCCCGAGCGGTGATGATGTCCGGCGCAACATTGGTATACTGACCCTATGATGATCCTCCGTTTACTCTGGCTCACGCTGATGTTGAGCACCACCATTCCGGCGACGGCGGCCACTCCAACAGGGTGGGCGCCGCTGATGGATGCACGGCCACTGGCGGATCTGCTGGACACCGGCACGACCATCCGGATTCTGCGCGTCAGCGGTGATCACGCCGCCGGTCATATCCCCGGCTCCGTACCCGCTGACTATGGGGATTTCCGCGGCCCCGCGGACAACCCCGGTCAGTTGCCCGCGCTGGACAGCCTGACCGGTACCGTCCGTTCCCTGGGGCTGACTCCGGACTTGCCGGTGGTGCTGGTGCATCAGGGCGCCAGCCCCTCCGACATGGGCACCGCCACGAGAATCTACTGGACATTGAAATCACTGGGCCTGCAGGACCTGGCCATATTGAATGGCGGTTTCACCGCCTGGCAGCAGGCCGGACTGCCGGTCAGCACCAGGTCGGAGTCCGTCACGTCCAGTGCCTGGTCACCCCGTTGGCATGATGACTGGCGGATCACCACCGCGGAGATCGAGTCGCGGCTGGATGACACGTCCACAGGTCTGATCGATGCACGACCCTCCGGATTTTTCGAGGGCTCGCAATCTTCCATTGCCCGTCCCGGTACCATCCGGGGAGCCACCAGCCTCAGCTTCGAGCGCTGGTTTGACGGTAACCGGATGAAGTCCACCGTGGAAATCCGCCAGACCCTGGCCTCAAGCCCGCTGCCCGAGACCTCGTCGGCGGTCTCATTCTGCAACACCGGTCATTGGGCCTCGATCAACTGGTTCGTGCTCAGCGAGCTGGCCGGTGTGCCCGGTACACGCCTGTACGCGGAAAGCATGGCGGAGTGGAGCCGGGCCGACCGCCCCATGGCCAATCAGCCGAGTCGGCTTGCGTATTACTGGGAGATGACCGCGGAGTGGTTCTCCGGACTGTGGGAGCATTGAACTGATGGATGTCCGAGTGTTTTCCACCCGTTCCGGTCTGGTGCTGCTGGGCCTGGTGCTGGTGGCCACCACGTTCGCGCTGGCCGGGCCACGCGCGGCTTTCCTGGTGATGATCGGACTCGGCCTCGGGTTGGTACTGGAGGGACTGCGCTTCGGATTCACCGGCCCGTGGCGGCGTATGATCCGTGAGCGGGATGGTCGTGGCCTGCTGGCCCAGTTCCTGGCCATCGGGCTATGCGCCCTGGCTGCCTTCCCGCTATTGGCCAGCTTCCCGGGGGAACTCAACGGTGCTCATGCGCCTGTCGGCATTGCCATGGTCGGCGGGGCCTTTGTGTTCGGCGCCGCCATGCAGGTGGTGCTCGGTTGCGGCTCCGGCGTGCTGGTCAACGCCGGCAGCGGCAACCTGATGGCCGTGCTGGCCCTGCTCGGCTTCGTGGCTGGCAGTTTTTTCGGCACACTGCACCTGGACTGGTGGACCGCGCTCGGCTCATTGCCCGTCTATACGCTGCAGGGGATCTTCGGAGAGTCGGCGGGGCTGTGGCTGACACTGGCCGGGCTGGCCGTGCTGACCGGGCTGGTACTGCTCCGCTCGGCACCGGGTCAACGGGCGCCTTCGCCACGATTGTGGCTGGCGGCCGTCCTGGTGGCGGTTCTGGGCATACTGAATCTGGTGGTGGCCGGACAACCCTGGGGCGTGGTCTACGGCCTGGGACTGTGGGGCGCCAAGCTTGGCGAAGCCGCGGGCGCCGATGTGCTGGCGACGGCCTTCTGGTCGGCACCGGCCCATGCCGAGCGGCTGCAGCAGAGCCTGTTGACCGACGTCACCAGCCTGACCAATATCGGCATCATCGTCGGCGCCTTTTTGGCCATGCGCTGGCGGCCGGACCCTGGTGCACAGGTCCCGCCCGGCAGCGGACCGGGGCGAATGGGCATCCTGTTGTCCGGACTGATACTGGGCTATAGTGCACGCATTGCCTTTGGTTGTAACGTGGGCGCGTATTTCAGCGGTATCGCCACCGGCAGCCTGCATGGCTGGGCCTGGTTCGCCGCCGCCTTTGCCGGTTCCGCCGCCGCGTTGCATGTCCGGCCGAGGCTGTTGCATTGGCTGTCTCTACAATCCACTGCCACACCGGGCACGGGGGCACGATCATGATCCACGCGTTTCCCCGCCCCGGACGCACTGCCACAGGCCTGCTGACCCTTGCGCTGATCGGCCTGCTGTTGATACTGGACAATCGGCAGTCATTACCCATCAATCCACATGCAGCGCCGCCGCCGGTAGCGCTGGGTTCCGGGCAACAACCGAGCGGTGCGCACTGCACCCGTTTCTGACCAGCAACAAACCGAAGAGGAAAAACGATGAACGCACGCAGAATGACCTCACTGGCAACCGGCCTCGGCCTGCTCCTGCTCTGCCTGAACGTCCAGGCGCAGGATGAGACACATCCGGCCATCATCACCAATGAAGGGATCGGCTTTTCCCGCATCGCGGACGATGAGGTGATCGCCTACGATCTGGTCGAGGCCTACGACAACCACAGCATCACCATGGCGGACTGCTCGGCGCATCAGGTGACACTGAAAGGCGCCACCTGGTGTTTCGCCTCCGCGGAGAATGCGGCCCTGTTCGAGGATGCCACGGAGGATGGCGACAACCACTATCTGCCGTTTGGCGGTGGTCATTGTTCTCTGGGACTGGCATTCGACAATCTGGCGGCCCGGGGCGACCCACGCACGGCCGTGCGTGTCGGTGACCTGCTGGTACTGAATGGCAACTTCGACGTGCGGGCCCGTTTCCTGGCCGACACGGAACAGAATGTGTCCAATGCCGTGACGAATTATGCACGCGGGCTGGAGTCTGGCGCACTGGTCCAGTGATCTGTTATTGAAGCCCAGACGCCCCTGACCACCACCCAAGGAGCCTTCCCATGGCAGACGTTCCATTCGTGTTCACCCCGTTCCCCGGAGCGGCCAGTCTACTGGAATCCACCGGTTTCGGCGGTACGATCGTCCTGCATCACCCGGAATCCGGCCGCTGGATGGCGAGTCACCCCACCGTGGCTTCACAACGCTTCATTCCGGCTTCCACCTTCAAGGTGCTCAGCTCCCTGATGGTACTGGAGACCGGTATCGTGGCCCATGCCGATGCGCTGGTTCCGTGGGATGGTCAGGACAGCGGGCGACCCGAAATCAACCGCAACCTGACCTTACGGGAGGCTTTCCGCCTTTCTGCCGTCCCCCACTACCAGTCCATGCTCGGCGAACTGGGTATCACCCGTGTACAGTCATTCATCGACGAGGTCGGGTACGGGAACCGCTCCGTGTCCGGCGGCGTCCGACAGTTCTGGCTGAACGGAGGGCTGCGCATCTCGCCGGTGGAGCAGGTCGATTTTCTGCTTCGGCTGTTCCGGGGAGATCTGCCGTTTTCGCCGGAAACCATGGCCGGTGTGCGTAGCATCATGAGCGCGGAGCGGGGACCGGAGCACCATCTCCATGCCAAGACCGGCTGGGCGGTGACCGACACGGGTCTGAACACCGGCTGGTGGGTGGGACGTGTCAAGGACAGCAACTCGCTCTGGTTCTTTGCCACGGTACTACAGAGCCGGGAGCCAGGTGGTCAGTTCGGTGCCGCCCGCATGGAGGTGACCCGCCGTGTATTGCAGCGGATCGGCGCATTGCCTGCATGAGCGACGAGGATCGGGAGCGCTGGAATCAACGCTATCGCGACGGCGCCTATGCGGGACGGGACCATCCGGCGGACTGGCTGGTGCACTGTCTGGAACGGCTCGGAACAGGCGCCGCGACAGGCATGACAGGCAGGCCGACCGCGGTGGATCTGGCGTGTGGCGCCGGACGCAATGCACTGTACCTGGCCGCGCAGGGTCATGAAGTGTATGCGGTGGATATTGCCGACGAAGCGCTGCGTCGAGGCCGGGAACAGGACAGCACCCGAATCCGTTTTGTGGAGTGGGATCTGGATCATGGACTGCCCGCGGAACTGCCCACGGCCGACCTCATCCTGATGATCCGCTATCTTGATCTCGATCTGATTCCGTCAGTCACCCGTCAATTGAAAACCGGTGGTCATCTGCTGGTCGATGTCCATCTTCAATCCGACCGGGAGGTGGCTGGCCCCCGTAATCCGGACTTCCGGGCGGCGCCGGGGGCCCTGCGCAGCGCATTGGTGGACGCCGGCCTTACCGTGGTGGAGTACCGTGAGGAACACACGGATGATCCGGACGGCAGACCGGTTGCCGTGGCGCGGTCCCTGGCCAGGAAAGGATAGTGAGTGCTTGCTCACTGGATGGATGTCTGAAACAGTCCCAGGCCGTCGAGTTCATCCAGTTCGTTGCTGCGGATCATGGACCGCAACTCCTCGATGTAGTCCTCACCTCTTTCTGAATAGCGATCCAGCTCCCCGGCCAGTTCCAGTCCCGTGATCGGCTCACCGCTACGACGCAGATCGAGGCGCTTCATGCGCAACCGGGTGTAGGCGTCATGACTGTTCAGGTTACGGATATAGCGCTGCACCGAGTGCAGCGGCGAGTCGAACGCCGCCACTTCGTGCCTGGCCCCCTCGGCACGGGAGTTGGGAATCAGGCCACAGCCGGGCACGAAACACCAGTGACCGAAGTAGTTGTTGCCTTCACGAGCGAACCGGGACGTACCCCAGGCGCTTTCGTTGGCTGCCTGCGCCAGCGCCAGAGACGGTGGCACTATATCAACGCGGCGCAGCAACACATCCCAGTCGTCCGAAGACGCGACATCAAATTCCTCCAGCTCATACTCCAGCGCCACTTCCCGCACACGCCGCGTTTCCCGTGACGACAGGGAGTTACGTTTTTCGAACAGGTCGATCAGTTCGGATCGCAGTGCCAGAACCTCTTCATTACTCTCCACAACAAGGGGCAGGAAATAATTGAAAAACACGGCTTTGCGTTCGTTGACGTCTTCATAGACCATGAAATTCGGTGCTACCGAGGCAGGGCCCTCTGGCCACATACGCCAGCCCGTGAATGCAAGGCTGGTGGCCCCGGCGACGAGTACGATCGATACCGCGGCATTCTGCACTCGCTCCTGCAGCGCCCAGCGTCGTAGTGCGGCCAACCGCGCTACCAGTCCGATCCCCTCCTCGGCCATCGTGTCAATCCTCTCGGTCAGCAGATAATGCATACCATTTTAGCATGAGTCGGATATCCAGGTATGGTCCCTGGTGCGGTGGCCATTTACTTCACGGCGGCAGCCGCCTATATTCCGTGTGATACTGGATTGAAGAGGATAGCAACGTGCATGATCAGGGCCTGCGTGACAACGTCAGTCAGACAATGATCCGCCCGGCCACCGGCGAGGATGCGGCCCCGTTGTGCCGGATCTACAACCATTACGTGCGCGAGACCCGGGTGAGCTTCGAGGAATCCACCCTGTCTTCGACGGTCATGGCGGAACGGGTGCATGCGACCATCGCCGCTGGCCTGCCGTGGCTGGTCGCCGAACAGAACGGTCGCGTTTCCGGGTACGCCTTCGCCATTGCCTGGAGAAGCCGTCCCGCCTATCGTTACACGGTGGAAACTTCGGTATACCTGGAAGCCAACGTGGCCGGCCGTGGCCTGGGCACCGAGTTGTATGGCGAACTGCTGGATATACTCAGGAAGCGGGGAATGCACTCGGCCATCGGCGGCATCGCCCTGCCCAATGACGCCAGCGTGGCCCTGCACGAGAAACTGGGATTCGAGAAAGTGGCACAGTTCCGCGAAGTCGGGTACAAGCTCAACCAGTGGGTGGATGTGGGCTACTGGCAACTCATGCTCTGACTGCTGTGGAGTCCGACTGTCACGACACCGAGAGGCGCACATGATCGAGGATGTACTGACGTTCTGGTTCGAGGAAATTGAACCGAGGCAATGGTGGAAAAAGGATCCGTCTTTCGATCGGCTCATCGCCGACCGCTTTGGCACACTGCACGACAGCGCGGTGCAGTGTGAGCTGTTCGAATGGCGCGATACGCCGCGTGGACGGCTGGCCGAGATCCTCGTGCTGGACCAGTTCTCGCGCAACATCCATCGCGACACACCGGCCGCTTTTGCCGCCGACCCGCAGGCTCTGGCACTGGCGCAGGAAGCCGTTGCGGGCGCCGCCGACCAGCCCCTGCAACCCATCGAGCGCAGCTTCCTGTACATGCCGTACATGCACAGCGAATCCCTGAAGGTGCACGACGAGGCGGTGCCGCTGTATCGGGACAACGGGCTGCAGGACAACCTGGACTTTGAACTCCGACACAAAGCGATCATCGAACGCTTCGGTCGCTACCCCCACCGCAACGCCATACTGGGCCGGACCTCCACAGAGGAAGAAGTCGCCTTTCTGGAGGAGCCGGGATCGTCTTTCTGAAACTGTACCAGAGCTGTTGTGCCGGGGTACCGACATGATCGAGATCAGCGACATCAGCAAGACCTACGGCCAGACCACGGTGCTCGACCGCGTATCACTGACCGTACCGGCCGGCACCACACTGTCATTGATCGGCCCCAGCGGCTGCGGCAAGTCCACACTGCTGCGCATCGTCATGGGACTGATCGAGGCCGACAATGGCCGCGTGGAACTGGACGGCGAGATCATGCGCCCGGAGACCCGCCTCGACCTGCGCCGCCGCATGGGCTACGTGATCCAGAGCGGCGGCCTGTTCCCCCACCTCAGCGCCCATGACAACCTGACCCTAGTCACTGGCTATCTGGGATGGGACGCATCGCGGGTGGAAGAACGTATCGAAACCCTGTGCGCCCTGACCGGCATCGAGCGGACACTGCTCGAGCGCCGCCCGGGAGGGCTGTCCGGCGGGCAGGCGCAGCGCGTCAGCCTGATGCGCGCCCTGATGCTGGACCCGCCCATCCTGCTGATGGACGAGCCGCTGGGAGCCATCGATCCGCTGGTGCGCTATGAGCTGCAGAACGACCTGCGCGCCATCTTCCGCAAACTGGAGAAGACCGTGTTGCTGGTCACGCACGATCTGGGCGAGGCCGCCTTTCTGGGCGACCGCATCGCCCTGATGCAGGACGGCGAGGTGATCCAGGACGGCACGGCACGCCAGTTGATGGACAGCCCGGCCACGCCGTTCGTGGAACAGTTCGTCACCGCCCAGCGCAGCCCGCTGCAGGATCTCTGACATGTACCGACTCCTCTACATTTTTTTCCTCACCGCCCTGCTTCCGGTCATGACCGCCGCGCAACCGATCGGCGTCGGCAGCAAGCTGTATACGGAAAACGTGCTGCTGGGCCACCTGGCCAGCCAGTCGCTGGAGGCGGCCGGCTACGAAACCGAACACAACGAGCAGCTGGGCGGCACCCGCATCCTGTGGAATGCATTGCTCAGTGGCAGCCAGTTCAGCAAATCCATATTTCAAAATCAGAAACTCAGTAATAGTTC
>JBNJGU010000025.1:0-21034 GCA_051747985.1 Pseudomonadota bacterium
CCTCATGAAACAACAAGGACAGCCAGACCATGGAGTCGACCACCAAGGGCATCATCCTGGCCGGTGGCACCGGTACCCGCCTGCATCCCATGACCATTTCCGTCAGCAAGCAGCTGATGCCGGTCTATGACAAGCCGATGATCTACTACCCGCTCTGCACGCTGATGCAGGCCGGCATCCGTGACATCCTGGTCATCACCACGCCCGATGATCTGCCGCTCTACCGGCAACTGCTGGGGGATGGTTCGCAGTGGGGCATCAGCCTGCGGTACGCCGAACAGCCGAAGCCCGAGGGGCTGGCGCAGGCCTTTCTGATTGGTGAGGAATTCATCGGTGATGACAGTGTCTGTCTGATCCTGGGCGACAACATCTTCTACGGCAACGCCCTGGAAGACAAGCTGCAGCGCGCGGTGCGGCAGGAAAGCGGCGCCACGGTTTTCGCCTACTACGTGAACGATCCGGAGCGCTATGGCGTGGTATCGCTGGACGAGAACAACACGGCGGTGGATTTGGAGGAGAAGCCGGAGCAGCCGAAGTCCCATTACGCGGTCACGGGGTTGTATCTGTACGACAACGAGGTGGTGGAGATCGCCAAAGGCGTGAAGCCCTCGGCCCGGGGCGAGCTGGAAATCACTGATGTGAACCGGGAATACCTGCGTCGCGGCAGTCTGCAGGTGGAGCTGTTCCAGCGCGGCACGGCCTGGCTGGACACCGGCACGGTGCAGTCACTGCTGGATGCGGCCAATTTCATCCGGGTGCTGGAGGAGCGGCAGGGGCTGAAGATCGCCTGTCCGGAGGAGCTGGCCTGGCGGCAGGGGTATATCGGCGCCGAACAGCTGCGAAAACTGGCTGAACCGCTGGCAAAAAGCGGGTACGGTCGCTATCTTCTGCGATTGTTGAAACGGTAGATGCGGCGTCCTGGCCGGTTCAGGCGTTCGCCCGGGTCAGTTCCCGGTAGAGTGCATCCGGAGCCAGATCAGCCTGGTTGGGCCAGCAGATCGCACCGAATTCGTCCACTGAAACCCGACGGAAGTAATCGGGGTCTTTCAGTGGCTCGAACATCGGCCCGTACAGGCGGTCCTTGAGCTGGATTCTGCCGTGAACCCCGTCATCGAACTCCACTTCAAGCTCGTAGTCTGGTAGCGCTTTCACTTTCCGTACTTTCTGCATGGTGTGCATATCACTCAGGTCCTCCCAGGGAAAGCATCGCTCTGTGTTGGCGGGCCAGCCTCCAGTTCCGGCGTAACGCGAATTGGTGATGCTTTGCCCAATTCAGTACTATTGCCTCTAGTGGGCATCAGCCATTCCCTTGCCTGGTTCCCTGAACACACTGTAGTACGGATGAGGAGTTTTCGCCCGAAATGGAAGTGACATCCACCGATATCCCCGATGTGCTGTTGCTCACGCCGGACGTCCACGGCGATGAGCGCGGCTTCTTCATGGAAACCTGGCGCCAGTCCCTGTTCGATGAGCTGGTGCCGGGTACGCGCTTTGTGCAGGACAATCACAGCCGGTCGGGGCAGGGTATTCTTCGCGGCCTGCACTACCAGCTGGAGCAACCGCAGGGAAAGCTGGTCCGGGTGGTTTCTGGCGAAATCTACGATGTTGCGGTGGATTTGCGGGCTGATTCGAAGACGTTCGGGAAGGTTGTTGGTGTGCACCTGTCCGCCGACAACAAGCGCCAGTTGTGGGTGCCACCGGGTTTTGCCCATGGCTTCTACGTGATCAGCGAGATGGCGGAGATGGTCTACAAGTGCTCGGAGTATTACGCGCCGGATGACGAGTACACGCTACTCTGGAATGATCCTGAACTGGGTATCGAGTGGCCATTGGTGGACGGGGCCGGTGAGCCGGTGCTCTCTGAAAAGGACCGCCAGGGGCGGTCGTTGCAGGATCTGCCAGTATACCGATAGAAGACGAGGCTCAGGTCTGGTCGGCAACCAGAGGGAAACGGTCCGGGAACCGGATGATTTCATCCGTCAGGTCAATGTCCAGCATGGGCCAGTGGTAGTGCCCTCGCGTGGGCTCTTGCACTTTCAGGATGGCGCTGACGGGTTGTTCCCGAAACCAGGGAAAGTTTTCATAGGACATGAACAGTTCCTTCCCATGACTCGCCAGTGAGATGCCATGCGCTGAAATATTGGTCACTTCAACTGGAGAAGTGTTGTCGCCATGTCCGGAACCACTCATCGCCTGTTCCCTTATCGTATTGTCAGTGACTACTGAAGACTATAGCATTGGCCTTCCTTTCTCGCCCGGATGCCCCCGATGCCACTGAAAATTGCTCTCCTTGGCGCCAATGGCCAGCTCGGCCGTACGCTGCAACACAGTGCCCTGTCCCGTGACCATGAACTGATCGCGCTGGACCGTGTGGCGCTGGACATCAGTGACGAGACGGCCGTGCGCCGCAAACTGGACGAGCTGCGGCCGGATGTACTGGTCAACGCAGCCGCGTTCACCGCCGTGGATCGGGCCGAAACCGAGGAGGAAGCGGCGCGGGCCGCCAATGCGGACGGGCCGAAGTATCTGGCCCGCTGGGCGGCGGCCAACGATGCCTGGCTGCTGCAGGTCTCCACCGACTTTGTGTTCAATGGCCGCTCGGGTCGGCCCTGGACGCCGGAGGATCAGATGGATCCGGTCAATCTGTATGGCCGCACCAAGCTGGAGGGAGAGCTGCATGTGCGCTACCTGGCGCCGGACAACAGCCTGATCCTGCGCACCGGCTGGGTCTATTCCCGGTATGGCGGGAATTTCCTGGACACGATGCTCCGGCTGATGGCAAGTAAGGAAGCGCTCACTGTCGTGGATGATCAGATTGGTACACCTTCCTCCACTGATGGCCTGGCGTGTTGCATCGAAGCGGCCGTGGAGAAACGCCCGACCGGCATCCTGCACTGGAGTGATGCCGGGGTGGCGAGCTGGTACGATTTCGCCGTGGCCATCCAGGACGAGGCGCTGCGTTACGGGCTGCTGGAGCGGGCCATCCCGATCAGCCCGATTCCGGCCAGCGACTATCCGACCCCGGCGCGTCGGCCGGCTTTCAGTGTGCTGGACAAATCGGCCACCCGGGAGGGGCTGGGTATCGAGCCCCGGCACTGGCGGCACGCGCTGGTGGATGTATTGCAGACCATGTGAAAAACAGGGACTGTCCCTCTTTTTCGTCCCTCTTTTTCGGGAGGATGACATGAAAAGAGTTTTCTGGCTTGCCGCGTTGTTGATGGCGTTGCCTCCGGCTGCCTGGAGCAGTTCGGTGGTTTCGCTGGCATTCCCCGAGGTGGTGGAATCCGCCGAACTGGTATTCGAGGGCCGGGTCGAGTCGGTGGAGTCCAGGCAGACCGGTCCGCGTCGTATCCATACGTTCGTGCGCTTCCGGGTGCTGGACGTGGTCAAGGGAGACTACTCCGACAGATCACTGGAATTACGGTTTCTCGGTGGCAGCGTGAATGGTCGCCGGATGCGGGTCACGGACATGCGCCTGCCCGAGGTCGGCGAGACCGGCATCTACTTCGTGGAGTCCATGGACCGCCCGCTGGTGCATCCACTGGTCGGCTGGTCGCAGGGGCACTTCCGGGTCGAGCCCGATGCCGGTGGCGAGCAGCGGGTGTTCACGGCCGACCGGCGACCGGTGGCCGGCCGTGATGTGGAGCCGGGGCGCAGTGCAGCGGCACCGGAGCCGGCGGATCATGACATGACGGCGCGCGGACTGAACGTGATGGCACTGGACGTGCCTGAAGCTGCCATGATGGCCAGTGATTTCAAGGCGCTGGTGCGCAAGACGATGGCGCCCGACTCATCGGAACCGGGGATGTCGCCATGAGCCGATCGTCATGCGTCTGGCGTCGGTCCGCGGGCTTTTTCGGGATCGCGCTGCTGTTACTGACGGGGGTGTCATCAGCGACTTTCGCCTACGATTTCGACGAGCGCACGGCGCTGAAATGGCCGGGTGCCACCACCTCCATTTATGCCGGGTTGCCGAATACGACGGCGTCGGGAGAAACCCTCCAGCAGGCCATTGTCGATGCGGCGCGGCAGTGGTCCGTGGACACGCCCTTCCGGTTCGAGGTCCTGCCCGTATTCCGTAACCCCTGCGCCAGCCATGACGCATTCTTCCCGGGCGACGGCTTCAACGGCCAGGGATTCGCCACCACAGTCTGCGGCGACGAATTCGGCGACAGCACGGTGGCGGTCACGCTCCAGTACTTTGAGTCCAATACGCTGGGTACCCTGAATCTGGTGGAGGCTGATGTCGTCTACAATGCGGACATCAGCTTCGACATCTACGACGGTCCGCTGACCCGCGGCAATGCAGAGTTCGCGGGGCTGGATTTCCGCCGCACGGCGTTACATGAACTGGGACACGTGCTGGGTCTGGGGCACGAGGACCGGGTGCCGGCCATCATGTCCTCGAACATCGGAGATCTGGACCGTCTGCAGGAAGATGACATAGCGGGTGCCAGTGCCCTGTATGCGGGCACGGCCAACTGTCCGTCGCGGCCGATCCTGTTCGGTCGGTACGAGGGTCGTCTGAAAGACGGGGATTGCCGGGTCCGGCGACTGATGTCGGGCGGCGGCGATGACAGTCCGGTCGATGTCCATACCCTGTCGCTGGCCGATGAGGCCACGCTGGATCTGCGCCTGACCTCCACCGCCCTGGATGGCGTGTTGTTGCTGGCCACGCCCGGACTGGAGGTGATCGCGATGGATGCGGACAGTGGCGGCTCCTGCGATCCGGTCATCCGTCGGCGGGTGCCGGCCGGCGACTATGTGGTCCTGGTCAATACCTGGGATGTGGCTCCGGGTGCTTCGCCGCCCTGCGGCGAGTCCGTGCGTGGCGACTATCGCCTGTCGGTCAGCTATGAGAGTGAGCGCCTGCTTACTCTGCCCGGAGGGGAAAGTTTCCAGGGTGGTATTGCCGATGCCGGTTTCCTCGGCGGGGTAACGGTGAATGATGGCGTCAGTTACCAGGGCCGGGTGCGACCGAACCAGCCCTTCGATGTCAAAGGCCGGATCGAGATCGACCCGGTGCACCGGGGTCAGCCCGGTTTCCTGGTGATGGCCGGCATCACCGACGCTGGAGAAACCCTGGTCAGGAACCCGCGGGGCGCCTTCGTGCCCTACCGCCCCGACATCACCCGGGTGCCCGTCGCCGAGCGACGCGTACTGTCCGCGGTGGAGTCGGTCGACGTCCTGGAAAACATGGTGGCCCAGGACATCGGTATCGACGACATCGAGGTCGACTTCTTCATCGGCTACGGCGTCGACAGTGATCCCGACGAACTGTACTTTCACAGCCAGCCGATCAACCTTATCGTGGAATAGGAAAAGAGGGACCGGAAAAGAGGGACAGTCCCCATTTTTCCAAAAATGGGGACTGTCCCTCTTTTCCGGTCCCTCTTTTCCGCTCTTTTCCGCCGCTCTGTGTCCGCCTGTCCTTTGCATTTGCGCTATACTCGCGCCATGAACCCTGAGATCACCAGCCTCTGTGCCGACATCAATGCCGCGCTTTCGTCGTTGCCCGAGGATGTGCCGGCATTGCATACGGTGGTTCTGTTCGGCTCGCTGGCCAGGGACTGTGCCCGCCCGGACAGTGACGCCGATGTGGCGGTGCAGTCGGAGCGTCGGCTTACCGCGCCGCAGCGGATGCGTATCATTGAGTCGCTGACCGTGCTGCTGGATCGTCCCGTGGACCTGATCGACCTGAACGATGTCGGACAGCCGTTGCTGAATCGCATTCTGTCTGAAGGCATCCGGGTGCGGGGGAGTGATCAACGGTGGGGGAACCTGATATTCCGCAACATGATGGATCAGGAGGATTTTGTCCCCATGCAACAACGGATTCTGGACAGCCGGAGGGACGCATGGCTGAACCGGTGATGGCGCAGAAGCTGGAATTGCTGCGCCGTTGTCTGCAGCGAATCCGGCAGCACCTGCCCGAGCAGCCAGAGGGGTTTCGGAATGATCCGGACCGGCAGGATATCGTCGCCCTGAATCTGACCCGGGCCATCCAGCTGGCGGCGGACATTGCCAGCCACTACATCGCTGGTCATCCCGACATTCCAGCGCCTCAGTCCATGGGGCAGAGCTTCCGGTTGTTGGCGGAATACGGCGTCATCGACGCCGAACTGGCGCTGAATCTGCGGAAAGCGGTCGGTTTCCGCAATATCCTCGTGCACAGCTACGAAACCATCAACTGGGAGATCGTGTTCGCGCTGTGCACGGAACGCCTGCCGGAATTCGAGCGTTTCGCTCAGTCGATGGCGAAGCAGTAGTAGTAGCCGTTGCCACCCGTGCCGACCAGATCTTCCTGACTGCAGCCGCGCGAGCCATGCGCGCTGTTCCAGGAGGTCGGGTTCGCGCCCCCGCCCTGGCGGTCATGGTGCCCGACCTGGGCCGAACCGTCGCTGTTGCTGGTCCAGTTGCTGCAGGTGTGATCGGCGCCGTCGCTGAAAGCCATGCCATCGAGCGTGGATCCGGTGAGGATGTCATGCTGGTTGGGGCTGTCGCCGCGGCCGTTGACCTGTTCGCCATGCTCGGTCAGCGAGGTTGCCTTGCCCAGATTGTTGTTGTCGCTGTGCAGGTCGGCGACGCTGCGCGCCACCATCGTGCCCTCCGCGTTGTACCACGGCCCGCTGCCGATGCGGTCGCGGGCATTGACCGCTGACTCGCCGCCCATGGCCTGGGCACTCAGATAGGCCCGCCAGGTCTTGCCGCCGGCACCGGCATCGGCCGCCAGCGCCTGACAGTGCGCGTCGGCGCCTTCCAGCCCACCCAGGTTGGCCCCGTCACCGGAACCCATGCTGGTGATGAAGAAACTCATGTCATTATTCTGTGATACCACCAGTGACGCAGAGAGCGCGGCAGCGGTGGCCACTCCGAGGATCAGACGTTTTTTCATTGTTGTAACCTCCGAATAAAAAAGAGGGACAGTCCCTCTTTTCACAGACCATCTTCTCTACCCGGCATCGCCCGGTCAACTGTTACCGCTCGCTGGATGTCGGCACGCCGTCAGAGGGGGCCGGAGGTTCCGGAGCAGCGCGGTAACGCGCTGAACCGGAAGCCTCCGGCCCCATCAACGCACAGCGCCCTAGCAACGTCCGAAGTGGTCCTCAAAACGCACAATGTCATCCTCCCCCAGATAACTGCCACTCTGCACCTCGATCAACTCCAGCGGCAGTTTCCCGGGATTGGTCAGCCGATGCGTCTCGCCGATGGGAATATAGACCGACTGGTTCTCGGTCAGCATCTGTTCCTGCTCGCCGATCTGAACGATGGCGGTGCCGGAGACCACCACCCAGTGCTCGGCGCGGTGATGGTGCATCTGCAGCGACAGCGAGGCCCCCGGTTTCACGGTGATACACTTGACCTGGTAGCGTTCGCCGTGGCCGATGCTGTCGTAACTGCCCCAGGGCCGATGCACCTCGCGGTGGTTGAGGTGTTCCGTGCGGCCCAGCGCCTCGATCCGGGCGACAATCTCCTTGACGTCCTGTACCCGGTCGCGGCGCGCCACCAGCAGCGCATCCTTGGTGTCGACCACCACCGTGTCCTCCATACCCAGCGTCACCACCAGCTTCTCGCGACCGTGCACCAGGGTGTTGTGGCTGTCCCGGTGGATGACGTCGCCCACCGAGACATTGCCGTCCCCGTCCTGCTCACTGATCTCCCACAGCGCGCTCCAGCTGCCGACATCACTCCAGCCCGCGTCCAGTGGCACCATGCGCACCTGCCCGGCCTGTTCCATCACCGCGTAGTCGATCGAGTCCGAGGGGCAGGGCTCGAAATGCGCCCGACTGATCCGGATGAAGTCCAGGTCGGAGGACGCATTGTCGAAGGCCTCGCGGCAGACCTCGGCCATGCGCGGCTGATGCCGGATCAGGGCGTCCAGATAGGCGCGGGCCCGGAACACGAACATGCCGCTGTTCCAGAAATGGTCGCCGGCCGCCACGTAACGCTCGGCGGTGGGGCGGTCCGGTTTCTCCACAAAACGGCTGACATGGCGCACATGGCCACTTTTTTCCCGCGATTGCAGGTAGCCATAGCCGGTTTCCGGGTGCGTGGGCACCACACCGAAGGTGATCAGGCTGTCATCGGCAGCGGCCTCGCCCGCCACTTCCAGCGCCTGCAACAACGCGGCCGTGTCACTGATGGCATGATCCGCCGGCAGCACCGCCAGCGTCGCCTCCGGATCCATGCTCAGCGCCTGCATCGCCGCCAGAGCAATGGCCGGAGCCGTGTTGCGGGCCGCCGGCTCCAGCAGGATGGCCGCCGGAGTGATGCCGAGGCCGTGCAGCTGCTCGGCGACCATGAAGCGGTGTTCCTCGTTGCAGACCACGATCGGGGGCTGCAGTCCCTGCACGCGCAACGCGGTCTGCTGCAGCAGCGTGTGTTCGTCACTGGTGAGCCGGTGCAGCTGCTTGGGGTACTGCTTGCGGGACAGGGGCCACAGCCTGGTGCCGGCGCCGCCGGACAGTATCACTGGAATCATTCGGGAAGCCGTCCGTTTCCGTTGATCGAAAGTGTATTCAAGGCAGTGTAGCGTAAATGCGGCGGAACGCGCAGGGCTGGCGGTGACCGCGCGCCACCGGGGGTACGGATGGTGTACCATGTTGTCACAAAACCGAGAACAGGATTTCAGAGGTTCCGCCGCGTGACACTGATACTGACGGCCGCCGCCGTGGCCCTGACGGCATTGTTTTTCCCGGCCCTGACCGTCTACTACGCCAACGTGTTCGATTACAGCGCCGGGATCGGTGATCTGCTGTGGCCGGCGCTGGTGCTGCTGGCCGTGGTCACCGCCGTGCCGGTGCTGATCGGCTGGCGGTTGCGGGGGCGCGCGCGGTCGCGCTGGCTGGCTCTGCTGGCCATGCTGGGCGTGGCCTTCTGGCTGCAGTCCAGCCTGCTGGTCTGGGATTACGGGGTACTGGACGGCGGCGCCATCGACTGGGGCGCCTACAGCGGGCGCGCGGCCCTCGAGCTGCTGGCCTGGATCGGGCTGCTGGCGGCCGGCTGGTTCCTGCATCAACGCATTGCCCCGCAGGCCGCCACCATCGCCGTGGCCCTGATCGCGGTGCAGTCGGTCAGCGCCGTGCTGGTCGCGGGCCAGGCGTCGGAGCCGCCCAGCCACCACTACTTCAGCGAGCTGGAAGCAGGCGAGTTCTCCTGGTCGGCCGAGCAGAACGCCATCGTGCTGGTGCTGGATGCGTTTCAGTCCGATGTGTTCCAGCAGATCATGGTCGACAACCCGGAGTACGCCGAGGACTTCGAGGGCTTTCACTACTTCCGCAACGCCCTGTCCGGTTACGCCAAGACCTACCCGTCCATCCCGCTGATGCTGACCGGCCAGTGGTACGACAACGACCGCCCGATCACCGACTTCCTGGCCGATGCCTATCTGGAAGCGTCCCTGCCGCGACAGCTGCGCGACGCCGGCTGGGATGTGCGACTCTATCCCTACTTCGAGCGCACCGTGCATTATGACGAATCGGTGGCCGACAACTTTGTGCGTTCGCTGAGTTCCGCCGACCGCATGGGCGCCTTCGGTGAATTCGTCGACGTGGGCGTGTTCCGCGCTCTGCCTCACGTGCTCAAGCCGCTGTGGCTGAACGATCACGAATGGCGCATGCGGCGCTGGGTGGAGAACCTGCCGGCCAGTGATACGGTGCCCGGCAGTGGCGGGCCGGACGGGCCGCGCAGCGAGCATCCGCACGAGGCCCTGCGCTGGCTGGAGAACGTGGAAACCCTGGGCGACACCCGGACCCCGGCACCGGCCTTCCGCTTCTACCACCTGCTGACGCCGCATGCCCCGCACCTGATCAATGAGGAACTGGAGATGGAGGTGCTGCCGCTGAACCCGGCCGGCTACCGCCGTCACGCACATGCCACGGTGCAGCTGATCCGTCGGTTCCTGGACCGTCTGCGGGAGCTGGAGATCTATGACGACAGTTTCATCGCCATCGTCTCCGAGCATGGCGGCGGTGAGTATCATCTGGGCGTGAACACCGACCTGTTGCCGGACACGATGCCGGCGCCGGAAGCCGCCCGCATGCCCTCCAGTCACTACGAATCCGGGCTGCCGCTGATGCTGGTCAAACCGGCCGGTGGCAACGGACCTCCGGTGATCAATGATGCCCCGGTGTCGGTGGGCGACCTGGCCGCCACCATCGCGGCGGCGGCGGATCTGGAGACGTTGCCGCCGGGCCGGGACATGCTGGCGGTGGACGAGGACGAATCGCGTTCACGGCTGTACCGCTTCTACGAATTTGACGGCTGGGTCAGCGACTATCTACCCGACATGGTCGAGTACCGGGTCGAGGGTCACAGTTGGCTGCCCCAGACCTGGGAGCCCACCGGTCGCCGTTTCGAGCCCCCCGAGGAGCCGTCCGCCGCCGCGCCGGAGGAAGAGCTGGCCGCGCTGGGCGACGGGGATGTGCTGCGTTTCGACCAGAGCGGACGCAACTCCGGGTATCTGCGCGCCGGCTGGGCCGAGCCGGAGCCGCATGGCGTATGGACCTCGGCGCCGGAGGCTGGCATCGACGTGCCGCTGGAGCAGCCCCTGGAGGACAACCTGCAGTTGTCGCTGTTCCTGTATCCGTACACCGTGGAGGGCGAACTGGACAGTCAGCGTGTGAGCGTGTCGGTCAATGGCGTGGACACGGCCGAGTGGAACGTGACCGCCCGTGGGCCGCAGACCGTGCTGGTCACGGCGGCCGAGCATGGCGGTGCCGAAACCCTGCGGTTGCGTCTGACACTGCCCGACGCCACGGCTCCGGCACAGTTTCTGCGCAGCACCGACACCCGGCAGCTGGGGATTGCGTTGCAGGAACTGGTGCTGGGGTCTGTCCCGGTATACCGGCCCGGAGAAGCCCTGGCCTTCGGCGAGAACGGCGACGCCCGCCATTATGTGACCCATGGCTGGAGTGGGGCGGAACGGGATCTGCGCTGGACCGAGGGCGAGGAGGCCGGCCTGCGGCTGTATACGACCTTCAGGCCCGGTGACGGCGACCTGCGCCTGCGCATGCAGGCCCGTGCCTATCTGGCCGGTGGTGCGCTGGAACACCAGCAGGTCACCGTGTTGGCCGGTGACGAGAGCGTGGCGCGCTGGAACATCAGTGGGCAGGACTGGCACGAGGCGGTGATCCCGGCCGGACTCATCGATGAGGATGGCATCGTGGCGCTGCGCTTCCGCATCAGTGACCCGACCGCGCCTTCCTCGGTCAGCGATTCTCCCGACGGACGGATGCTGGGCATGATGGCCGAACAGCTGGTGATCGAACATGTCCAATGAGGCCGCGCAGTCGGGTATCGAGATGATCATTCTGGGCGCCGGCCGGCCGTTCAGCGGCGCCGAGCCCAGTGTGCTGCACAGCACGCGGCAGGGCGGTTCCCGCAATGGCCGGGTGCTGGACTGGCTGCTCGGTGCCGTGCAGCATCTGCGGCCACGGGTGCACTTCATCAGCGGGTATCGCGCGGATGAAGTGCAACAACAGTATCCGCGGCTGCGGTACACGCACAATCCCGCCTGGGAGAGCACCGGCGCCGCCCGCTCCCTGCTGCTGGCGCCGGTCGATACCCGGCACGACTGCCTGGTTTCCTATGCGGACATCGTCTTCCATCGCCACGCCGTGGATCGTCTGGCCGCGACCGGGGGCGACATCGTCGTGGCCGTGGATTCACAGTGGCGGCGGCGCTACGCCGGTCGCACCGAAGAGGATCTGGCGCGCTGCGAGAAGGTGCATTACACGCCCGATGGCATCAGTCGTCTGGGCGCGGACCTGGATCCGGCTCTGGCCAACGCCGAGTTCACCGGGCTGGTGCGTCTGTCCGCTCCGGTGATGCAGTGGCTGCGGGCCCACAATGAGACGCTGGTGGAGCGCTTTTCCCGCGCCAAGCTGGCCGGACTGATTGAATGGCTGCGCATGCAGGGGTTCGGTGTGCGGGCGGTGGACCTGGCCGGGGACTGGGCCGAACTCAACGAGCCGCGTGATCTGGCCCACTTCGTCCTCGGCACCAAGGCGCAGACCCTGCAGCGTCTGCAGGGTCTGGTGCAATGCAGCCGGATCGAGGACCAGGTCAGTTTCACGGTGGGTGACTGGCAGAGCGCCCCGGAGACCGTACTGCATACCGTGGCGGCCCGCTTCGGCGAGGCCCGGGTCGTCGTGCGCAGCAGCGCCCTCAGTGAGGACGGCTTTGCCTCGGCCAATGCCGGGGCTTACACCTCGGTGCTGGACGTGCCGGTGGCGGATCGTGAGGCGCTGCAAGGTGCCATCCGGGACGTGGTCGCCTCCTATCCGGCCGGTGATCGCGACGACCAGGTGCTGGTCCAGCCCATGCTCACCGATGTCGCCGCCAGCGGCGTGGCCTTCACCCGGACCCTGTCGCGTGGCGCCCCCTACTACGTGATCAACTACGATGACTGCAGCGGCAGCACCGCCTCGATCACCGATGGCAGCAGCAGCGCCCACCGCACCGTGATGATACGCCGCGATGCCGGGTCGGAGGCGCTGGACATACCGGCGCCGGCCCGGGCGTTGCTGCCGGCGCTGCGCGAGATCGAATCGCTGCTGGGCTACGATTCGCTGGACGTGGAGTTTGCCTGTGATACACAGGGCCTGGTGCATGTGCTGCAGGTGCGGCCGATCGCGGTGCGGCATGAAAGCAGTCCGGACAGCGATCGCCAGGTGCTGCGGCAACTGGAGCAGGCGCGGGACCGTTTCCGGCAATTACAGACACCCGGCCCCTCCGTGGCCGGCCGGCGCACGGTGTTCGGGATCATGCCGGACTGGAACCCGGCCGAGATCATCGGCACCCGACCGGGCCGGCTGGCCACCAGTCTGTACCGCTGGCTGATCACCGACGAGACCTGGGCCGCGCAGCGAGCCGGCTATGGTTATCGCGACGTGCGCCCGCAGCCGTTGCTGCACAGTTTTGCCGGACACCCCTACATCGATGTCCGGGCCAGTCTGTCGTCGTTCCTGCCCGCCGGTCTGGATGATGCGCTGGCCGCTCGTCTGGTGGACTTCTGCCTGGACTGGCTGGAGCAACACCCCTCGCTGCACGACAAGCTTGAATTCGAGGTCATCCCCACCTGTCTGGCCCTGGATTTTCCGCATTGGGAGCAGCGTTTTATCGAGGACGGTGGCTTCAGTGCCGAAGAGGTGGCCGCATTGCGGGAGGGCCTGGCCAGTATCACGGAAGAGGCCATGAATCGTGGCGATGGAGACGCGCGTCAGATCGGACAGCTGGAGCAGCGCTTCGAGCGCATCATGGCCGCACCGATGGCGCCGCTGGACCGCGCCGCGGTCCTGCTGGAAGACTGCCGGCGTTTCGGGACACTGCCATTTGCCCATCTGGCCCGCAGCGCCTTCGTGGCCGTGACCCTGCTGCGCTCGGCGGTGACGCGCGGCATCATTCCTCGGGCCGCCGTCGACGGATTCCTGGGCAGCGTGCGCACGGTCAGTCATCGGCTCAACGAGGATGCCGGGGCTGTTGGATCGGGTCGGATGTCCCGCGATGATTTCGTGCAGCGCTACGGTCATCTGCGACCCGGCACCTATGACATCACTTCGCCGTGCTACGCGGCCGAGCCCGGGCGTTATCTCGATCCCCTGCTGCAACGCCTGGCGGACAGTGCGGGGGACGCCGAAAGCGGCGGACCCGGCGTGGAATGGCAGCAGGCGCGGCCCCGGTTGCTGGAGGCACTGGCCGAACTGGGCCTGCCGGCGGAGGCCGGGGCCGTGGAGATGTTCCTGCGCACGGCCATCGAGGGGCGCGAGTACGCCAAGTTCGCCTTCAGCCGCAACCTGTCCGCGGCACTGGAAGCGCTGGCGGACTGGGGCAGCTCGCTGGGACTGGGCCGGGACACACTGGCCGATGTGACGCTGGAGGATCTGCTGGCGCTGCGCGCCGGTACCGCTCATCCGGAAGCGGCCGCGGACTGGGTCACCCGCCGGGCCGCCGAGGGCGCGGCCGAGCGGGCCCTGGCCGAACGGATCGAACTGCCACCACTGCTGTGTCGGGAGTCGGACTTTGACGGTTTCGAATATCCCTCCTCCCAGCCCAATTTCGTCGGCAGTGGCTGTGTCACCGCCCCCTGTGTCGATCTGGCCGGGCAGACCGCCGGTGAGCGATCGCTGCAGGGCTGTGTGGTGATGATCCCCCAGGCCGATCCGGGCCATGACTGGCTGTTCGGTCAGGGCATCGCCGCGCTGATCACGCTGTATGGAGGGGCCAATTCGCACATGGCGATCCGTGCCGCCGAGTTCGGATTGCCGGCCGCCATCGGTATCGGGGAGACCCGCTATCAGCACCTGTCGGAGGCATCCGTGCTGCGCCTGGACGCCGGCAACCGACAGATCCAGGTGGTGCAATGATGAAGCGCATTGGCGTGACGCAGCGGGTGGAATCCCTGCCGGACCGGGGTGAGCGGCGCGACTGCCTGGACCAGCGCTGGGCGCAGCTGCTGGGTTCGCTGGATTTGGATGCGGTGCCGGTGCCAAATGGTCTGGAAGATGTGACGGCCTGGGCGGAGCGACAGGGCCTGGAGGGGCTGATACTGAGTGGCGGCAATGACCTGGCGCATCTGCCGGGCGCCACCGCGATCGCACCGGAGCGTGATGCCACCGAGAACCGGCTGCTGGACTGGGCCGCCACGCGGGCTCTGCCGGTACTGGGCGTGTGCCGCGGGCTGCAGCTCATCAACCATCATTTCGGCGGGCATCAGTCACCGGTTGAAGGGCATGTAGCTCGGTATCACACATTGAAGGCCTGCGCGGATGATGCCCGGTTCGACGAATTCGGTCAGGTTAACAGCTACCATGACTGGGCGCTGAATCCGGGGGAGCTGGCCGCTCCGCTGACGGCACTGGCCCGTTCCGGCGATGGCACCATCGAAGCCTTGCGGCACGACGGACTGGGCTGGCTGGCCATCATGTGGCACCCGGAACGCGAGTCACCGTTCCGGGTGCAGGACCGCGCGTTGATCCGTGCGTTGTTTGAACCGCAAAGACGGAACAGGGAGTGAACATGCGAGCCGTGATACTGGCGGCCGGGCAGGGCAGCCGGCTGCGACCCCATACCGACGACCGCCCCAAGGGCATGGTGGAGCTGGCCGGCCGGCCGTTGCTGCACCGGCAGATCGAGGTGCTGCGAGACGCCGGTGTCGATGACATCGTGCTGGTCAGTGGCTATCGCGGCGATCAGCTGCGCATGCCGGGCGTACGCCTGATGGAGAACCCGCGCTATGCCGAGACCAATATGGTCAGCACGCTGTTCTGCGCCGAGTCGGCCATCCGCGAGGCGCCGGGCGATGTACTGATCACCTACGCCGATATCGTCTACGAGCCACGGGTCCTGCAATCGGTGCTGCAGTGTACCGCGCCGCTGTGCGTGGCGGTGGACCGTGAGTGGCGCGCGTTCTGGGAACTGCGCATGGATGACCCGCTCAGCGATGCCGAGACACTGCGCCTGGTGGATGGCGACCGCATTACCGAGATGGGAAAGAAGCCGTACAGCTATGCCGACATCCAGGGGCAGTACATGGGCCTGATGAAGCTGCGCGGCGATCACCGTGACGCGTTCTGTGAACACTGGCACAGTATGGATCGTCAGGCGATCTATGATGGAAAGGATTTCGACAACATGTACATGACCAGCTACCTGCAGCACCTCATCGACAGTGACTGGGATGTGCGTGCCGCATTCACCGACAATGGCTGGCTGGAGGTCGACACCGTGGAAGACCTGGCCCGTTATGAATCCCTGCAGCGCGAGGGTCGCCTGCGGTCCTTCATCAGGCTGGCGCCATGATCGCCTGGTGGCGCCGTCTGCGGCGTCAACGGGCCGAGGCCCGCCGGTTCCACTCGGTTCCGGTGGAGGAGCGTCGCATCGTGGTGTACTCGGAAGGGCGGGGCTACTGGACGCACTTCGAGCCCGTGATCGAGGCACTGCTGCGCGATCGCGGCGAGCGTGTGCTGTATGTCACCTCGGACGAGGACGATCCGGTCATTGCGGCGCCGCCGGACGGGCTCGAGCCATTCTGGATCGGTGATGGCAGTGTGCGCACCCTGTTTTTTGCCGGCCTGCGTTGCCGCATCCTGCTGATGACCCTGCCCGACCTGCACAGCTATCAGCTCAAGCGCTCTCCGCACGGTGTGCATTACGTGTACCTGCACCATTCCATGGTCAGTACCCACATGGTCTACCGCGCGGCGGCCTTCGATCATTTCGACACGGTGCTGTGCGCCGGCCCGCACCACATCGAGGAGATCCGTGCCCGCGAGCGCCAGCAGGGCCTGCCCGCCAAACAGCTGGTGGAACACGGGTACGGACGGCTGGACAGCATCCTGGCCCAGTCGGTACCGGGTCCACTGGCGCGGCCGGACGATGAACCCTCGCAGGTGCTGGTGGCACCGTCCTGGGGGCCGCAGGCGCTGCTTGAGCGTCACGGCGCGGCGGTGATCCGACCGCTGCTGGAGGCCGGTCTGCAGGTGGTGCTGCGCCCGCATCCGCGTACGCTCCGGCATGCGGCCGATGTGGTGGAGGCCATTGTGCGTGAGTTCGAGCGTCACGAGGCCTTCACACTGGATGTGGACACGGACGGCAAGGGGTACCTGCTGGGTTCCGACCTGATGGTCAGTGACTGGTCGGGGGCGGCGCTGGAGTTCGCGCTGGGTCTGGAGCGGCCGGTGGTGTTCGTGGATGTGCCGCGCAAGGTCAACAACCCCGACTATGAGGCACTGGACATCGAGCCGCTGGAGGCACGCATCCGCGAACAGATCGGCCGGGTCGTGGCGCCCGATGAACTGCCGTCGCTGGGCCCGGTCTGTCAGGCGGTACTGCGCGAGCCGCATCAGTGGCAGCAGGCCATTGTCGAAGCGCGCCGGCAGTGGGTGTTCAATCCGGGGGATAGCGGTCGCGTGGCCGCGGACTGGCTGCATCGGCTGTTGCAGTGAACACGGCCGGTGGTGCCGACTCGACCGACCGTCGGTCATCTGTTACAGTTCCGTCGCATAACCGACATGGAGTGACCGATGAACCGCCTGCCCCTGATCCTGCTGACCGCCGTGGCCGTCCTGCTGACCGCCACTCCCGCGCATGCCTATCTGGATCCGGGTACCGGCAGTGCCATCATACAGGGCCTGCTGGCGGCGGGTGCGGCATTGGTGGTGACCCTGAAGCTGTACTGGCATCGCCTGCTGCGTCTGCTCGGCATCGGCGGCAAGCGTGATGGCCAGCGCAGTGAGCCGGCGCGGAAATCATCCGCGGAGAGCGATGCGGATGAGCCCACGACCTCCCGCTCCGGGCAGCGCTGACCACTTCGGAACCATTCTCATGTGGCCGAGGCCGCTTCGATGGCACCAGCGGCACCTCCCTCAGCCGCCCTGTCCTGTATCCCCCGGCGCACTGGCGCCTTCAGTGCGTCTCGTCCTGTTATTGTGTTGTCTGTGCCTGATCGCGGTCAGCCCGGTCCGGGCCCAGGAATGGCAGTCCGGTCTGCAACAGTTGCAATGGGAGGGCAGTGGTCCGGCGCCAGCGCGCTGGTCGGTCAGAGTCGGGGACGGCCCGGCCGATATCGCCACGCTCAGCCAGGACGGTGTGGATGCCGGGCATCTGGATCTGTTGGTACCCGATGGCGGCGGCTGGGAACGTCTCGAGACCGGCGAAGACGCGGTACGCTGGCAGGCCCGCGGGGCCGACACGCTGGTGACCTGGGCCCTGGCGCCGGGCGCGGACGGGCATCGCCTGCAACTGCGCATCCGCGTGGAGAATACCGGCGCCCGACCGCTGGATTCCGATGCGCCCATGCAGCTGACACTGGGGCCGGGACTGGGCGAGACGCCGATCACCGGTCTGGGCATCGCGGAAACGCTCTATTCCTATGTGCAGCCGGTGACATGGTCGGACGGTGAGTTGCGCCGTTTTGACCCGGAGGCAGCCGACGACTGGCGGGTCGTGGGTGGGCCGGACGGTGATCGCCCCGATCGCGGTGGTCTGCAGAGCCGCTATTTCGCCCTGCTGCTGCAGTCGCTGGAGGGCCGCACCGGCGACTGGCGGGTGCGTACGGCCACGCCATCCACGGACGCACCGGTGGAGCCACGTTATCTGCCTTCCCTGGCCGTCGACCTGCCGCTGGACGGGCTGGCGCCCGGGGCGGAGCGGGAATGGCGTTTCGAGGTCTTTGCCGGCCCCAAGACCCGGTCGTCCCTGGCCGCGGCGACCCCGGAGCGCCAGGGCTACGATGAACTGCTGTTTCCCGGCCTGTGGCAATGGATGCGGGTGCTGGCCTTCGGACTGCTCTGGCTGCTGACGGCATTGCACTCGCTGATCCCGAGTTGGGGACTGGCCATCATCGTGCTGGCGATACTCGTGCGGGCGGCGATGTACCCGATCGCCCGCCGGGCCCTGCGGAGCCAGGCGGCCTTTGCCGAAGTGCAGCAGGTCATCCAGCCGGAGATGCGGCGGATCAAGCGCGAGTACAGAGGCGCGGAGCAGAGCGAGCGTATTCTCGACCTGTACCGGGAACACGGCGTCAGCCCCCTGGCGGGCATGAAACCGCTGCTGATCGTGCTGATCCAGCTGCCGGTGTTCGTGGCGCTGTTCCATGTACTGGGTCAGGCGTGGGATCTGCGCGAGGCCGGATTCCTCTGGATCGACACCCTGTCGCAGCCGGACCGACTGTTTTCCTTTGGCGTGACGCTGCCACTGCTGGGCAGCTGGTTCAACCTGCTGCCGGTGCTGATGGCCGTGACCACCCTGGCCACCATCCGTCTCTCCCCGGCGCCGGCGGCCGACGACCGCGGACGGCGGCTGCAGACCCTGTTGCAGGTGCTGATGGCGCTGGCCTTCATGCTGCTGTTCTATCCGTTCCCGGCGGGCATGGTGTTGTACTGGACCATGGCGAATGTGCTGCATCTGCTGCAGCAACTCGTGGTCGAGCGCTGGTCCGCGCGAAAGCCGCTTGCGTAGAACATTTCAGGAACCGGGTGATTCGCGCTATAATGCGTCCGCAGTGTTGCATCCGGACGCTGTCCGATCCGGTCGGTTCCGGGCACAAACCCATAAATATCAGGAGTTTCCAACGATATGAGTAGTCTGAAGTTCCGAATCGTGCACGCCATCCTGCTGGTCCTCGGTGTCACCGTGGCCGGATCCCTGTGGGCCCAGTCCCAGAGCCGTGAAGCCATCATCGGCGAGCGCCTGCAGGGCGCCGACCGTGTCTGCCTGCAGGGCGAGGACTGCTCCGCCGGTGGTGCCAGCATGAGCGTGGCACAGGCCTCCAGCGACGAGTTCAGCCCGGAAAGCGTCTATGAAGACAACTGTGCAATGTGTCACGACACTGGCATGGCCAATGCGCCCCAGCCGGATGATGCCGATCACTGGAACACCCGTCTGGAAGAAGACGGTCTGGACGGTCTCGTGGCCAATGCCATCAGCGGCGTAAACGCCATGCCGCCGCGTGGCATGTGCAACGACTGCACCGACGACGAAGTCCGTCAGGTGGTCGAGTACCTGATGCGGGACGTTCTCTGATCGTTCCTGTTCATCTCCCGTTCAGCCCGGACGGGAGATACTGTTCCCTGAGAAAGGCACTATACCCTCCAGCGGACAGAATCCGTAGCGAGGCAAACCAGAGAGGAAGACTGTGATGAAGAACGTTTCCACCTTGATGAAAGCCGGTGTGGCCGGCGTGCTGGTCACTGCAGCGATGGCTGTGGGTTCTGTTTCCGCCGGAGAAAAATCCCTGGTACAGCTGGCGCAGGCCTCCGGTGATTTCGATCCGGCACGGACCTACACGCAGAGCTGTGCCGCCTGTCACAACAGCGGCGCCGCCGGAGCACCGCGTTTCGGTAACTCCGATGACTGGTCGGCCCGCATGGAGAAAGGCTTCGACACGCTGGTGGAACACACCATTGATGGATTCAACAACATCATGCCGCCGCGTGGCATGTGTTTCGATTGCACGGACGAGCAGCTGGCCGAAGTGGTCCAGTACATTCTGGACGAAAGCATCCAGGACTGAGCCACGCGCGATCGGCAGTAAGAGAGGCCGCGACCCCCTGGAGGGTGGCGGCCTTTTTCATGCCCCCAGCAGGCTTTTCAGATCAGCGACGGCCGAGCGGTTGTCTTCCTGCCGCTGTTCCTCGCTGCGCGCCTCCCGCCCTTCCCAGACCAGCTGATCCGCGGGCAGTTCGTCCAGAAACCGGCTCGGGGTGGTGACGAAGGTCTCTCCGTACTGCTTGCGTTTCTTCGCCAGCGTGAACACCAGTGACTGCTGCGCCCGCGTGATGCCGACATAGGCCAGGCGTCGCTCCTCGTCGATGTCGTCGTTCTGGATGCTGTTGCGGTGTGGCAGCAGTTCCTCTTCCATGCCCATGATGAACACCAGGGGAAACTCCAGTCCCTTGGCCGCGTGCAGGGTCATCAACTGCACCTGGTTGCTGGCCTCTTTCTCTTCTTCCTGGCGTTCCATCAGGTCGCGCAGGATGAGCCGGTTGATGGCCGCCTCGATGTCTTCTTCGCCGTCATTGTCCTCCGCTTCCTTCTGCAGGGTTTTCTGCAGCGAGCCCAGTAGCAGTTCGACATTGCCCCAGGCCCGCTCGGCGGCCGTGGGGGTGTTGGCGGTCTGGTGGAGCCAGTTCTCATAATCCATGTCGCTGATCATTTCGCGGATCATGCGGACCGGTTCGCCACGTTGGCACTGTTCGCCGATGTGGTTCATCCATTCACTGAACTCGCGCAGTTTGGCCACGCGGGGAGCGGCCATGTGGTGCTCCAGTCCCATTTCGCCACAGGCGCTGAACAGACCCACGCCACGCTCGCTGGCATACCCGGCCAGGCCCTCGATCACCGCCGGGCCGATCGTACGGCGCGGGGTGTTGATGATGCGCAGGAAGGCATTGTCGTCGTCCGGGTTCACCAGCAGACGCAGGTAGGCCATGATGTCCTTGATCTCACTGCGCGAGAAAAAGGAGGTGCCGCCAGTGATCTGGTACGGGATCTGGTGCGCCTGCAGTTTGATTTCCAGCAGGCGGGCCTGGTG
>JBNJGU010000026.1:0-20979 GCA_051747985.1 Pseudomonadota bacterium
TGCCATCATCGGACCCAACGGCGCCGGAAAATCCACGCTGTTTCATCTCATCACCGGCCGCCATCACCTCAGTGGCGGCGCGATCCGCTTCCGTGGAGAAGCGATCCACAACCGCCCGCCCTATGAAATTGCCCGACTGGGGCTGGCCCGCAGCTTTCAGGTCACCAACATCTTCCATCGCCTGACCGTATTCGAGAACATCCGCTGTGCGCTGTTGTGGTCCATGGGATACCGCTATTCATTCTGGCGGTTCGTCGAGCGAGAAGGAAAACTCAATGAACGGACCGACTCCACACTGGAGCAGCTCGGACTGAGCGACCTGCGCAACTATCCGGCCGGCGAGCTGGCCTATGCGGACCAGCGCGCGCTGGAACTGGGTCTGGCCATCGCCAGCGGAGCGGAACTCATCCTGCTGGACGAGCCGGTCGCCGGCATGAGTCTGAGCGAGGCCGAGCGCGCCGTGGCACTGATCCGGCGCGTGACGGAAGGCCGCACCCTGTTGATGGTCGAGCACGACATGAACATCGTGTTCGATCTGGCCGACCGCATTTCCGTGCTGGTTTACGGCGAGATCATAGCCAGTGGCACGCCGGATGCGATCCGCGGCAACCGGGCCGTGCAGGAAGCCTATCTGGGCGAGGTGATCGATGATGCTTGAAGTCCGCGACCTGCAGGCCTGGTATGGCAAGAGTCACATTCTGCGCGGTGTCGACCTGGATGTTGGCGAGGGGGAAATCGTCAGCCTGCTGGGTCGAAACGGCGTGGGACGTTCCACCACGGTCAAGGCGATCATGGGTGAAGTGGCACCAGCCGGTTCGGTCCGCTTCCGTGGAGAACAGATCGCCGGGTTGAAGAATTTCCAGATTGCCCAAAGGGGCATCGGGCACATCCCGGAGGGGCGGGATATCTTTCCGACACTGACCGTGCGGCAGAACCTGTTGCTGGGTCAGAAACAGGCCCGCAAGACGGAAGGACGCTGGACACTGGACGAGGTGTTCCGCCTGTTCCCGAACCTGGCGGAACGGGCCGACGTGCCGGGTGGCGTCCTGAGCGGCGGGGAACAACAGATGCTGTGCATCTGCCGCACACTGATGGGAGAACCACGGCTGATCATGGTGGATGAACCCACCGAAGGACTGGCGCCGAAGGTGGTGCTACAGATCAGTGATCTGCTACGGGAGATTGCCCGTCGCGGCGTATCGATACTGCTGGTGGAACAGAAACTGACCATCGCCATGCGACTGTCACACCGCCTGTACATCATGGGCCACGGGCAGATCGTCTACGAGGGCACGCCGGACTCGCTGCGGAGCGACGAGGCGGTGCGCCGCGAGTGGCTGGAAGTCTGAATCCCTGAATGGCCGGCCTGCGGGATCACCAGAAAGAATTCACCGCCCCCGTCAGCGCTTTCTCTTCCTCGAGCTCCAGCCTTTTCAGGTCCTCGAAGATGGCCCGGATTTCCGTGTTGAGCACACTCCGCTCCACATGATCCAGCAGCGAGATCAGAAATTCATCGGCCTCCATGATCAGATCCCGCACCTGTTCGACCGTCAGGTCCGCGTCCGTCTTCAGCAGGCTCATGAACTCATTGAGATTTTCCGGACTGGGCACCTGGAACCAGGCATCCAGCAGCTTGGCGGGGGCATCCGTTTCGTACAGGTCGATCACCGCGGCCTGCGCCTGCTCGCGGCTCTTCATATAATCGAGCAACATTTCGGCCCGCGGCTCCGAGGCCCGCCTCGCCAGGGATCCATACAGTTCCGCCAGACCATGGTGAAACCGTTTGATTTCGTCCAGAACATGGCGCGTATTCTCGTATTGCTGTAAGTGGTTCACTATACTGGCTCCTTCTGTCGACAAAAGACTGCCTCCACTAACGGGAGCAGACCAGGACCCTGATTTGGAGAATAACACATGAGAATGCCCTTTTTCGCCACACTGACACTCGTGGCCGGCCTGACATCGCCAACGCTCATCCAGGCCCAGGCGGACATCGAGACCGCACCTCCGGAATCGGTGGGACTGTCCGCCGCGGGCCTTTCCCGCGCCAGCGACGAACTCCAGGCGAGAATCGATCGTGGTGACATCGCCGGCGCCGTGGTGGCCGTACTCCGCGATGACAGGCTCGTCTACAGTGAGGCACTGGGCTATCGGGACCTGGAGGCACGGGACCCCATGCCTTTCGATGCCTTGTTCCGCACCTACTCGATGACCCGGCCCGTCACGGCGCTGGGCATTCTGATGCTGCATGACGACGGCCTGCTCGACATCAATGATCCGGTGCAGACCCACCTGCTGCAGTTTGCGGATCAGCCGGTGCTGGTTGATGCCGATGACCCGGATACCTCCCGGGTGCGGCCGCGCAACGGCGATATCACCCTGCTGCAGCTGCTTACGCACACATCGGGCCTGGGAAGCCGCAACTCCGCCCTGTACCGCAATCATGATGTTTTCAGCTACGACCAGACCCTGGAGCAAGTGGTGGACAATGCCGCCGCCCTGCCGCTGTTCGAGGATCCCGGTACCCGATATCGATACGGCCTGCATGCCGAAGTGCTGGGCCGGGTGATCGAGACGGTCTCCGGGCAGTCACTGCCGGAATTCCTGCAGGAGCGCATCTTCGGCCCCCTGGGCATGACCGACACCGTGTTCCATGTGGATGAATCGCGGCGCGACCGATTGGCAACCGTATACCGACCGGATCAGGCAGGAGACCTGCAACCCCATCGCATGGAGGACATTGCCGTGACAGCGCCTCGCGCGCTGACCAGCGCCGGTGTCGGCCTGGTGTCCTCCACCGAGGACTTCCTGCGCTTCTCGCTGCTGTTCCTGCAGGATGGCGAGGTGGACGGCAAGCAGTTGCTCCGCCCCGAAACGGTCCGTCTGGCGGCGGAAAACGCCATCCCCGACGAGCTGCTGCCCATTGATGGCGGCAGCAGCCCGTACTGGCCCGGCTCTGGCTGGACCGCAGGCGGATTCGCGGTGGCCATGGATCCGTCCGTATACGGACACAGTGTCAGTCAGGGCGAGTTCTGGTGGGATGGATCGGCGGGCACCCGTTTCTGGATCGATCCCGTGGAGAACATGATCACCATCATCATGGCCCAGGTTTCGCCGGCCGGAGGCAACGGCTTCCGGGAAGCCTTCAAGAACGACGTCCACGACGCCATCCTCGATTCACGGGCCCGATGAGCCGTCATCTGATTCCGGCGTATAGAGGCGCTCCAGCCAGGGTGGCGTGAACCGGTCGTCACCCACCAGCCGCCTGGCATGCACCAGGGTCCGGTACCAGCGTCGGCCGGCCGCCGGCACGATGGTGGGACGGGTGCTCAACAGGCTCATGGCGGCCGGCGCCTCGGCATCGTATTGCGCCAGGATGTCGAGAACGCTGTCACGGGCACCGTAGGTTTCATGCAGAAACCGCCGGGCGTCATCGGTCAGATCCACCCGGTAGTGACGGACCAGTGCCAGCGCCAGCTGCTCCGCCGCCTGTCCCATGTCTTCATCCACATCCTGTGCCATGGTTTCTCCCAGGCGACGCGTCTCACGGGCACTCATGCCCGGCTCCAGATCCCCCAGATAACTGGAGCGCGTGGCCCCGATGCCACGCTGCACGCCCGGATAGGAAAGGTGGATGTGCGGCTCCAGCGCCAAAGCCACCTCCACGGCCAGCTGACGGGCACTGTCGAAGGTGAGTGGACGGGTCTCCATGGGCTTGCGGCCGAAGCCGCTCTTGGTTTCGCGGGCCTCCAGTTTCTGATCACGCAGATATCGCACCAGGTGACGACAGACCGCCTTGCGTTCATCCTCACCCAGCTCGACCAGCTTTTCCTGTATCCGCAGACCCCGGCGGCCCGGGCCGACCCGCAACACCTCCTGGCGGTTGTGGGCGGCTTCCAGCAGGCGATTCCACTCGTTCACACTGGCCAGGAAATCGGCGTGAAGTCGACCGATCTTTTCGTAATCGGTGCTCGCGGCCCGATACAGCCGCAATGCCGTTGCCATGGTCTCGGCCTGCTGGCGCAACTGATGGCGCACCTCCGCCTCGCCGCGACGCAGACTTCGGATCAATGAACGGAGTTTTTCATCAAGATGATCCAGGGCATCCATCACCCGTTCGATCAGGAGCTCACTGGACAGTCCCTCGGGCACATCGTCATAGCTGATGGCATCGATCTCCACCAGCCACGATGCCAGTGCCCGGATCCGGTTGCTGGCGGATGCCTGCGCAACACGGTACCTGGAGCGCTGCCGCTCCATCCGGTGCAGCGCCGACGCCAGCCGCCAGCGGCCGCGATAATTGAAGATCAGCATCGGGATCTGTCGACCATTGATCAGCTCGAACGCCAGCACCAGCATGGACTCGACATCCGCCATCGTCACCAGCAGCAGATTGTCCTGCTCGATCGCGGCCAGCACCCGTTCGATGAAATGCTCGTTGCGGGGCACGCCATGATGGAGGTCCGCCGCCTCGCCCTGATAACGTTGACGCAACGTATCGGCGGCCACCGGAGACACCTGGTGCAATTCGGCGATCCGGCGGTCGAAAAGCTCACCGTACTGCCGGTGCAGATCCTGGATGCGCGAGTACAGACCGGCCCGGCGGAAAGTATCAACCTGCGCCAACAGCTGGCCCAGCTCCCTGTCGCCGGTCAGCTCCTCCGCCGCGAACGCGACCCCTCCGGGCGACAGGTTGACGCGCTCCAGCAGCTGGACTGCCGCTTCACGACGCCGGGACTCCCCCTCATAGCTGGTGATCATCAGATCCCGCACAGCGAGAAGCAGATTGCCGAGCTTGTCTATGACTTCCTCGACATCCTTTTCCGCCTGCTCACCCGCGTACCCCCAGGTACTGTCATAGACCACCTTGGCCGCCAGGGCGATCAGGCCGCTCAGCACCGTGAAGCTGATGAAATAGGTCAGCTGCTCGCTGGAGGGGGTCGAGCCGAATCCGATGTAGTATCCGCCATACAGCCCCATGGCGGTCACCGGTCCGGCCGTCCAGGCCAGTCCCAGCAGACTGCGGGATACCCGGATGCGCCGGGCGCTGCGCGCAAATTTTTCCAGGCGCTCGTTATCGTCCCGATTCAGCGATATACCGCCGCCGGTTGCGCCCCGCACAGCGCCATCCGCCGCATTTTCACGAGTCCTGCTGAAAGGCCAACGCATGCACCACATCCTGATTTCCGACAGCGCGTACTATGGTATTTCCGGACACCCAAAGCAAGCGTTACCAGAGACCGCAAAACGTCGCTGCGATTGACTTCAGTGCGCCGTTACCGTACCGTCGGCGGCGCTTCAGGTGCCCCGCCGGACGGTTCCGGCCGGGTTAAACGGGAAGTCGGTGCGATCCGCACGAAATGGATCCAGTCCGACGCTGCCCCCGCAACGGTAAGCAGGCTCACTGTCAGTCACAGGCCACTGTCCACTCCGGTATCCATACCGGCCGGGATGGGAAGGCGACTTGGCGGGACGATCGAAAGATCGTCAACCTGCAAGCCCGGAGACCGGCCTGATGCACCGGAGTCTCTGCGGCGGGCGGAGGCGCTGACCGACATGATATCGGTCGGACTCCCGCCCGTGATCGCCGGGACATGAAATCATCCCCAGGCACTCGGGTGAGAGTGCTCAGGAGACCATGTCATGCCCTGTTTCAGAACCCTGCCCTTGTTGGGCCTTTGTACCCTTTTGCCGGGCACCGCCCTGGCGCAGTCCCCCGACAACATCCCGGAAGGCGAGGAAGTGCTGGTCACAGCCCACCGTCTTCCCGAGTTACAGTCGGAGACCCTTGCGGCCACCAGCGTGATCACCCGCGAGGATATCGACAACAGCCAGCCGCGCGACCTGTTTGAACTGCTGGGCACCCGTGCCGGCATCCAGACCACCCGCACCGGCAGCCATGGCGCGCAGACCAGCCTGTTCCTGCGTGGCAGCGAGTCGGATCATACGCTGATACTGCTGGACGGTGTCCGGATCAATACCGCCAGCGATGGCTTCGCGCGACTCGAACACCTGTCACCGGACCAGATCGAGCGTATCGAGATCGTGCGCGGTCCACACTCCAGCCTGTACGGCAGCAATGCCATTGGCGGCGTCATTCAGATCTTCACCGCACAGCCGGCCACGGATCGCGAGCCGGGCCTCCGAGGTACACTCGACGCCGGCCTGGGCACGGAGCAATCCAGTCGCGGTCGTGCATCACTGGCATTCGCCTCGGGTGCGACACAGGTCGACGTCAGTCTCGGCCATCGGCACACCGCCGGTATCCGCCCCCGTAGCGCGCCCCAGCCCAGCAACGAGCGCAGTGGCTACGAGAACCTGTCAGCCACGGTCGACGTGACCCGACAGCTGGCAGGCCATGGCGACCTGTCCCTGTCCTGGACCGGCACCGATGCCTCGCTGGACTTTGATGGCGGCAAATCGGAAACCACGGGACATACGCTGAGCGCGGACGCCGACCTGGTCATCACCGATGACTGGCACAGCAGACTGCAGGTCGCCCGTTTCCGCGACGACCAGCTCACCATCGGAAACAACCCGGGACGCAGCATCACCCGTCGCACCTCGGTCACCTGGCAGAACCGGCTGACGACCGGATCGGCGGGTGATCTGGTCGTCGGCGTCGACCACGACAGCGACGGACTGCGCTACGAAAGCAGCGGCGCCAGTCAGACCGACACCGACCGCGACAACACCGGCCTGTTCGCGGTCCACACCGGATCCGTCGGCCGACTGGACAGCACACTGTCGATACGCGTTGATGACAACCAGCAGTTCGGGCGCCACACCACGGGACGCATCGCTGCCGGAACGGACCTGACCGACAACCTGCGAATGCGGGCTTCGTGGGGCACCGCCTTCAAGGCACCCAACCTGGTGGACCTGTACGTGGATTTCCCGGACTTTTTCTTCTTCGCCAATCCGGACCTGACACCGGAAACCGCCACCAACATGGAGGTCGGTGTCGACGGGCGGCACAGCTCATCCACATGGTCTGTAAATCTGTTCCAGAATGACATTGACGACCTGATCACCACCAACAGCACTTTCGACAGCCTGACCAATATCGGCCAGGCACGGATCCGTGGCCTGGAGGCATCCGCCGAAACACAATGGCAGGACTGGTCACTGCGGGCGGAGCTCACGCTGCTCGATCATGAAGATCGTTCCACCGGCGAGCCGCTGGCGCGACGCCCCGATGAAATGCTGTCCGTTTCCGCCGGCCGCTCGATGTCCCGCTGGCACTTCCATGTGAACTGGCAGCTGCGAGGGGCCCAGCGCGACCTCGATCCGGTCACGTTCGGTCCCTCGGAAGTGCCGGGCAATGGCATCGTCAATGCCACCGCCGGCTACCGGATCGATGCCCGGCTGGATCTGAACCTGAAACTGGGTAACCTGTTTGACCGGGATTATGAAGTCGTTGACGGTTTCAACATGCACGGGCGCACCGCGATGCTCAATGCCCGATACCGGTTCTGACGGACTGGCCAGGGGGCTGCCATCTGCGCCATAATCCGGGAAAGGTGGCCCCAGGGTGCCCCTGAATATCCGACCGCCACTGGAGACCGGTATGAAACTGTACGAGACAAGCACTGCCCCGAACCCTCGCCGCGTACGCATGTTCCTGTCCGAAAAAGGCCTGCTGGACAGAGTGGAATGCGTGCAGGTGGATCTGCAGAAGGGGGAAAATCTCACACCGGAGTTCACGGCACGCAACCCGATGAAGAAAGTGCCCGTGCTGGAGCTCGATGATGGTGACTGCATCGCCGAAACCATGGCGATCTGCCGGTACTTCGAAGAGCTCCACCCGGAGCCGCCCCTGCTTGGCCGGGACGCCCGGGAGAAGGCCCTGATCGAACAATGGACGCGATGGATCGACTTCTATTTCATGATGCCCACCGGCATGTGTTTCCAGCACACCAGCGGCTATTTCAAGGACCGGATGAATCCGCTACCGGAATGGGGCGAGGAGTGTCGCAAGGGCGTTCACCGCTTCCTGGGCTTCCTGGAGGATCATCTGGACGGCCGGGAATGGATTGCCGGCAACTCACTGACTGTCGCCGACATCAATGCGTTCGTCACACTGGAATTCAACCGGGTCAATGATATCCGTCTGCAGCCTGAGCAGGTGAACCTGAAGAACTGGCATGCCCGTATGCGTCAACGCGAGTCCAGCACGGCCTGAAAAAAAAGGTGAATGATACACATTCATTGAACTGATCACCTGGCAGCCTGCTACCTGTCAGAATCGCGAGGAACCCGAGTTTTCATGGCACGCATCACATTCATCGAGTATAACGGTACCAGACACGAAGTCGACGCGCGCTCCGGAGAGAGCGTGATGCTGGCGGCCATCAATCATATGGTGCCCGGCATCGACGCCGACTGCGGCGGCGCCTGCTCCTGTGGCACCTGCCACGTTTTCGTCGATCCAGCCTGGCTTGCCGCCACCGGAGAAGCCGGCGAGTATGAGGAGCCCATGCTGGACCTGAATCCGGATCGCCGGCCAGAGTCACGGCTGTCGTGCCAGATCACGGTGAGCGAAGCACTGGATGGACTGGTCGTGCGGCTTCCGGAGTTCCAGTTCTGACAACCGAGGTAGTGACCATGTCCACCACGGACGCCCCGATACGCCGAAGACATAGCGATCGCAGCATGGTGGGGCGCGACCCCTGGACCATGCTTCTGGAAGAGATTGACCTGGCTCACCCCGGCATCTGGCACGCCGGCGTCCATCTGCCATTCCTGGCGCGGCTGCGCCGCGATGCACCGATACACTATTGTGCCGATTCCGCCGTGGGCCCTTACTGGTCCGTGACGCGCTACCACGACATCATGGCCGTGGAGGCCGCCACGGACCTGTTCTCGTCCGAGCCGACCATCGGTATCGTCGATGTCATTCCAGAATACACGCTGCCGATGTTCATCGCCATGGATCCTCCCCGGCATGACGAACAACGCAAGACCGTGCAGGGCGTGGTGGCGCCGGCCAATCTGAAAAACCTGGAAGGCCTGATCCGTCAACGCGTATCGGACATTCTGGACGGACTGCCTCTGGACCGGGAATTCAACTGGGTGGAACTCGTGTCGCGGGAACTGACCACGCAGATGCTGGCCACCCTGTTCGCGTTTCCTTTCGAAGAGCGCCACAAGCTTACCTGGTGGTCCGATGTGGCCACCGCCATTCCCGGCGCCGGTGTCATTGACAGCTACGAGGAAGGATACCAGATACTGCAGGAATGCCTGGCGTACTTCAGCCGGCTCTGGCGGGAACGAGCGGACGCACCGCCAGGTAACGACCTGATCTCGATGCTGGCCCACGGCGAGGCAACACGTGACATGTCTCCGCGGGAGTTTCTGGGTAACCTGGTCCTGTTGATCGTGGGAGGCAATGACACCACACGCAACTCCATCAGCGGGGGCGTGCTGGCACTGAACGAGTTCCCGCGGGAATTCCGCAAGCTCAAGAATGACCCGTCGCTGATTCCGGGCATGGTCTCCGAGATTGTGCGCTGGCAGACGCCACTCGCCTACATGCGCCGCACCGCGACCCGGGATACCGAACTGGGCGGAGAATCGATTCGCGCTGGCGACAGGGTCGTACTGTGGTATGCCTCGGCCAACCGGGACGAACGCGCCATCGAGCATCCCGATGAGTTCATCATCGACCGCCCCCACGTGCGCCAGCACCTGTCTTTCGGTACCGGCATACATCGCTGCATGGGCAATCGCCTGGCCGAGATGCAGCTCCGGATTCTGTGGGAAGAGATCCTGGCTCGTTTCGACAGCGTGGAAGTCACCGGCGAGCCGGAGCGGATTTACTCCAGTTTCGTCAAGGGGTACAGTAAGTTGCCCGTCCGGGTGCATCCGAAATGCGCCGTGACCACTGACAAGGAACCCAGAAAATGAGCGAGGAACTACGTACAACCATGCCCGGCTGGCTCAAGTGGCTGGTGACCGGTATCTGCCTGGCCGTGGTGCTGGGTGTACTCTGGCAACTGGCACCGCGAGGCGCCTTTCCCAGTGATCTTTCCCTGACCGGCCAGGGACGCCCGGCCCTGGTGATGGTGCGCGACGTGGGCATCATGGGCGGAGAGCAGGTCATGGAATTGATGGACCAGATCCACCCGGACTATGAACAGACCATGGACTTTCTGGTCGTGCAGACCGGCCACCCGGATGGGCGGCGTTTCGCCGAGCGACACAATGCGGGCGATGGCACGGTGGTACTGCTGGATGGCCAGGGTCGGGCAGTGGATGCACTGGTGCGTCCCGCGACAGCCGAAGCACTGCGCGACTTCATCGACTCAAGGATGTAGTCGGCCCATGCCGTCCATGCCCCTGGATCCGAACCTGGCCTACCTGTTCTATACGTCGGGTGTGGCGTTCATCGTTCTGGGTGTAGTGGCACTGCTGCTGCCAACCGACCACAATCGCATGGATTTCACCCGCCATCTCTGGCTGGTGGGCATCTTCGGCGTCCTCTACGGCATTACCGACTTCCTGGACTGGCAACGCGAGTTCACCGAATCCGACTGGCTGGACTGGACGCTGGGCATGGTTTCCACCGCTGCCTTCCTCTCGCTGCTCGAATTCGCCAGACGGTCACTCCGTTCGCTCTCTCCCGGCCCCATGAACTCACCCTGGTTGCCGGCCCTGCTGCTCCTGCTGACCGCCTTTGCGGCGCTGCAATCGCCGAATCCGGCGCTGGCACTGGCCAATGCGAGCCGGCTTTTCATCGGCGTGCCGGCCGCCGTGGCGGCCAGCCTGGCGATGGTACAGACCATACGGAGCCTGCCCCGACAACCCGGTGCCCGTGAGATGCTACCCTGGCTTGCCGGCGCGGCAATCGCTTCTCTTCTGTACGGTCTGCTTTCGTTATTTTCCATGCACCCGGATCCGGCACTGCCAGCCTGGCTGCCCGACGAGCGCGAGATTTACGTACTTACCGGGGTACCGATACAGCTGCCCATGGCCATCTGCGCTCTCCTGGCCGCCGTTGCACTGATTGCGATCACGCGGATCAGCAACGCGCAACACATGATGGACCTGGATCGGGTGCTGAACATCATCAACGGTTTCGTATTCCGATGTCGCAATGACAGGAACTGGACCCTCCTTTATCTCAACGGTAATGTAAAGGAAGTCACCGGATACCGCATGGAACAGCTTCTGCACAGTGAGGATCGGGGACTGGCGAATCTCGTCCACCCGTCGGATCGGGAAGAGGTCTGGCAGGAGGTACAGCAGTCGATACGCCATGACGGCGGCACTTATGAACTCTGGTACCAGCTGGTGACACGCGATGGCACGGTCCGTTCCGTGCAGGAACGGGGACAGGCCGTGTTCGGTGCGAATGGCACGCTGCTGTACCTGCAGGGTCACATCATGGATGCCTCGGAACTGGTGCAGTCCAGGCACCGCCTCGAACGCGCCGAGCGCCAGGCCTCGCTGGGTCACTGGGAATACGATGCCGATGGCGACAATGCGTACTGGTCACGCGAGATGTTCCGGCTGCTGAACACGGATCCCGACCAGGGCATCCCGGACGCGCTGAGCTATCTGGATCTGATCCACCCGGAGGACCGCGCCTATGTCCAGCAGGCCATGATCGACATGGCGGAAGGCCACCATCCCGTGGCACGCATCTACCGGACGAACCCTGAGCACGGCCCCGTCCGACACCTGAAGCCGACCTGGCATCTGGTGCGCGACCTTGCCGGAGACCAGATCCGTTTTGCCGGGACACTGCAGGATGTCACCGACATGCAGCTGTCCCTGCGGGCACTGCAAGAGTCGGAACGACGCCAGGGTGAGCTGCTGGCGCTGACGCGGCGCGAACAGAGCCGCATGGCGGCCCTGCTCTCCGCCATGAGCATCGGCATCCTGTTCGAGGACCATGAACGACGGGTCGAGTATGTCAACCCGGCCTTCCAGCGTATGTGGGGCATCGACGAACAGCTTGATCTTACCGGGCGTCCCACTCGCGCCGTGCTGGAACATTCCACGCATCGCTTCGCCAGACCCGATCACGCCTCAAAGCACGTCCTGCACGTACTGGACACCCAGGAAATCAGCGAGCGTTTCGAGCTGGACCTGTACGACGGTCGCATCTTCACGCAGCTGTCCTACCCGGTGAACGAGGAGGACGGACGCACCATCGGCCGCCTATGGCTGTACGAGAATGTCACGCACGAGCGCCAGACCGCACAACAGCTGGTCTATCTGGCCGAACACGATCCGCTGACCGGGCTGTACAATCGCCACCGGTTCCAGAATCACCTGGAGTGGATGATCCGGAGCGCACAAAGACACCAGACCCGCTTCGCCGTGCTGTATTTCGATCTGGACGATTTCAAGTACATCAACGACAGCTTTGGTCATCGGGCCGGTGATACCGTGCTGGTCCGCACGGCCGGGGAGATCGCCAGCCTGGTCCGTAGCGGCGAGGTTTTCGCCCGTCTGGGCGGCGACGAGTTCGCCATCCTGACCGAGTTGTCGGACGCGACACCGAACGCCGACCGCCTGGCCGAGCGCATCAGTCGCACGGTTTCCTCGATCCCGTTCCGCTTCCGGGGCAGCAATCTGCGACTGACCACGAGCATCGGCATCACCACCTATCCGCAGCACGGCGACAACGCGGAAGATCTGGTGGCGCATGCCGATGCCGCCATGTACCAGGCCAAGAAGGCCGGCAAGAATACCTGGAGGCTGTATGATGCCGACCGGGATGATTCGGCCAACATGATGATCCGCATGACCTGGGTATCCAGGATTGCCCAGGCGCTTGAACGTGAATTACTGGAACTGCATTTCCAGGGCGTCTACGACTGCACCAACCGCGAATTGCGACACCTGGAAGCGCTTGTCCGCATGCGTGATCCGGCCGATCCGGAACAACTGATCATGCCCGGTCAGTTCATTCCGGTCGCCGAGAAAAGCGGGCAGATCCTGGAAATTGACCGCTGGGTACTGCGCAATGCCATCATGACCCTGGCGGACCACCCGCAACTGACCGCTCTGGCCGTCAACATCTCGGGGCGCAGTTTCGACCAGCCGTCACTGGCCCGCTATATTGAGGAACTGTTACGGGAATCCGGCATCCGGCCGGCCCGGCTGGTGATCGAATTGACGGAAACGGCGGCGGTTTCAGAGATGCAGGATGCCCAGCGATTCATCGAGGCCATGCAGCAGCTTGGCTGCCTGGTCTGCCTGGATGATTTCGGCACCGGTTTTTCCACATTCGCCTATCTCAAGTATCTGGCCGTCCAGGCGCTGAAAATTGATGGCATATTCATACGCGACCTTCACAATCACGGCGACAACCAGGCCTTCGTGAAAGCCATGGTGGACGTGGCCCATGGACTCGGGAAGCTGACCGTGGCGGAATTCGTGGAAGATGAGCAGACCCTGGACATGCTCCGCACCCTGGGCGTCGACATGGCACAGGGCTACCATATGGATCGGCCCGGCCCGTCGCATCCGGCCCTGGAGGGCAGGACACACTCCTGAGAAGCCACCAGAGCGACCATTCACCCCGTCAACCGGACACCTCTCTCCACCGCAGACTCATCGCCGCGCCAAGCAGCCCGGCCGCTCCCATCCATGCAATGGTCCCCGGTATCGAGATCAGCGCCGTCAATGCACCCAGAAGACCGGCCACCAGCAACAGTGCTCCGATCACACTGTTACTCACCGCCACATAGTCGGTGCGCTTGTTGCCACCGGCCATATCGACCAGATAGGTCTTGCGCCCCAGTCTCACTCCCGCATGCGATACACCGAGCAGGAAAAACGCCAACGGATAGAACCACTGCGAGGCAGCGGCGGAAAAACCGACCACCGACCACAACACGACGGTCAGGGACAGTATGCCGGACAGGCCACAGGCGATGGCAAACACCCGTCGGCTGGAGCGATCCGCCCAACGGCCCCAGACCGGCGAACTGACCAGTCCGGCCAGACCCTCCGCGGCGATGAAAATGCCCAGCAGGGAGACGGCACCGCCCAGGTCATCCCGCGCCAGCGCCACATAGAACGGTGCCACCAGCCCTGACCCCATGGCCAGGGCCCGACCGATCACGAATCGCCGGAACGGGACATCCTCGCGTAGCAGAACCAGTCGCGCCACGGCCTCGCTGATGCCATTGGCCCCACCTTCCGTGGCACCCGGAAACTCGATGATTCTGGAGTATGACAGTACGGCAAGAAACCACAGCGCGCCCGCTGTCGCCACCAGCCCCGCGTAGAGCAGCGTGGATTCTTCCCCGGCCAGCGTTCCCAGCCCCACGCCGGCCGCCATGGCCGCACCGCCGGACAGCGCACTGATCCAGCCACTCAGTCGCCCCCGCCGGGTCTTGGGAATGGTCTTGCCAAGCACATCCTTGTACGCGACCGAGCAGGCGCCACGCGACAGGCTGAACACGATCAACAGCGCGATGATCATCAGCGCCGCCGCCAGCCCGTCCAGCACCAGCGCCAGACCACCCATGGCCATCAGTGCGAACCCCTGCAGCACGCCTCCGCCCACCCAGACCCATTTACGCACGGCCTGGCGACGGACCAGTTCGCCAATCAACATCTGTGGCAACATGGACCCGGACTCGCGAATGGGAACCAGCACACTGATCGCCCAGGCCGGGCCACCCAGTTGCATCAGCAGCCATGGTAATGTGGTCTTCGCACTGGCCAGCCGGTCAGCCACATTACTGAGGGCATTGGCCACCAGGGTGAAAAGAAAGTTACCTGGCGTTTCCCGGCAGGCTTCATCACTGATTCCCTTGCAGACCCGGCCTTCGTCATCCTCGGCCAGCCGCTCGTACAGTGATTCGATCCACTCGGGCTGTGTCGACTTTCTCGGTGCAGTATTCATTGCGCCAAGAATAGCAGCAGGCCGGGGCCGCCGCCAGTCGGCAGCGCTTCACAGCCTGCCCGGATTGAATTATGCTGACAGTTCCGTAATCCGGCTCCTTTCACTGGGACGAGGTGACAATAATGAGAATCTCGACACGCGCTTGCCCCCGAATCCGCCCGGGTCTGATGTCGTTGCTGTTGCTGGCCGGGCTGACCGTCGCCTCCTGCGGGCCACGGGACGGCCGGGTCATTGAAGTGACCGGGGTCGAGGAAAACCTGCAGCTGGCCCTGCTGGATGCCGAGCCGGGTGACATCATCCAATTGCCGTCGGGGACCTTCTCTCTGGATCGAGGCCTGACACTTACCGTGGATGACGTCACGCTGCGCGGGGCGGGCATGGCCGAGACCATTCTCAATTTTGCCGATCAGGTGAGCGGAGCGGAAGGACTGCTGGTCACGGCCAGCGACTTCACCATCGAGGATATCGCGGTGGAGGACACGCGGGGTGACGCCCTGAAAGTCCGGGACGGAGAACGCATCATCATACGGCGCGTGCGCACGGAATGGACGGGCGGCCCCGATACGGACAATGGCGCCTATGGCATCTACCCCGTGCAGACCCGGCATACGCTGATCGAGGACTCGGTGGCCATCGGCGCATCCGATGCCGGCATCTACGTGGGGCAGTCGGAGAACGTCATCGTTCGCGGTAACCGCGCCAGCCTGAATGTGGCCGGCATAGAGATCGAGAATACGGTCGGCGCGGATGTCCATGACAATGTGGCAACGGACAACACCGGTGGCATCCTGGTGTTCAACATGCCCAACCTCCCGGTGGAGGGCCACAGCACCCGCGTCTATGACAACCAGGTGATGGGCAACAACACCCGGAACTTCGCCCCGCCAGGCACAGCGGTATCCAGTGTGCCATCGGGCTCTGGCATTCTGATCAACTCCAATGACCGGGTGGAGATCTTCAATAACGACATCGCGGGCAACAATACGGCCAACATTCTGGTATCCAGCTATTTCAGCGCCGGCTACGCCCCTCGGGAGACCGCCGGTGTATTCGATCCGTACCCGGAAAACATCTTCATCCGTGACAACCGCTTCGGCCCGTCGGGCCAGCTTCCCGGCCGGCCCGAACTGCGTCAGCTGAAAACCGCCCTGTTCGGCGAGAACGGACGCCTGCCTGATATCCTGTGGGACGGCATCGTCAATCCGGAGGGCAATGTCGCCCCGGCGATCTGTGTGCAGCAGGAAGGGGCGCAGGTACTGAACATCGACGCCGGCAACGAGGGCGCCAACCCCCGTGTCGAAATGGACGGGCATCGCTGTACGGTCGAGGCGCTACCGCCCATTGAATTGCCGCACGTATGACCATGCACCTCCGGTATTGCACAGGCGCGGTGCTGCTGGCACTGCTGGCGGGCTGCCAACCGGACACCCCTCCCGAAAAGCTGTCAGAGTGGAATCTGTTGGCCGTGACCGGCAGTGCCGGACAGAAACAATTGCGGCTGGCCGACGACGTGCTGCCCTATGAGCTGGCGACCCCACTGTTCAGCGACTATGCCCGGAAGCTCCGCACCGTACGCCTGCCGGCCGGCAGGTCCGCCTCCTATCGACCGGAGGAACCATTCCGGTTTCCCGAGGGCACCGTGCTCAGCAAGACCTTCTATTACCCCATCGATGAGGACGGCGTGCTGCAACTGACAGCGACGTCGGGAACGGAGCTCCGGGACGGGGGCCTTGACCTGTCCGCGGTCGAGCTGATCGAGACCCGCCTCCTTGTGCGCGAGCGGGATGGCTGGACGGCCCTGCCCTATGTATGGAATCCGGATCAGAGTGAAGCGACGCTGCGGCGGCAGGGTGACATCCGGCGGCTGAGTGGTCGGGATGATGACGGGACGGAGCATGAATTTGCCTATCTGGTGCCCAATCGCAATGAATGCGGTGGCTGTCATATCACCGAAGAAAGCACCGGCCGCATTGAACCGATCGGGCCGGCCGCCAGACACCTGAACCGGCGCTTCGATCACTACCGCACCGGGCCCGCCCCCCAGCTGCGGACCTGGGCCGAGAGAGGACTGCTGGAAGGGCTGCCGGAAGATCATGACGCCATTCCCGCCCTGCCGGTATGGGACGCCGCGGCCACCGACCGCACCGAGGCGAGGGCCCGTGCCTGGCTGGACATCAATTGTGCCCATTGCCACCAGCCTGGCGGACCGGCCGACAACTCGGGGCTGTTCCTCGGCTCGTTCGAGCAGGACAGGGTCCGGCTGGGCCACTGCAAGCCACCGGTGGCTGCCGGCCGGGGCACGGGTGGCCACCGCTTTTCCCTGCAACCGGGCGCACCGCGGCAATCGATCCTGTACCACCGCATGGCCAGCACCGAGCCGGACGTCATGATGCCGGAACTGGGGCGCAGTCTGGTCCAGCAGGAGGCCCTGACGCTGATCGGGCGCTGGATCGAAGAACTGCCAGGGAGTTGCCAGTGAATGACCGCGAGGTTGTTCTGAAGGCCGAAGGCCTGTGCAAACACTACGAGATGGGCGAAATCACCGTGACCGCCCTGCAGGATGTCGACCTGTCGCTGCATCGAGGCGAGCTGCTGGTGCTTCTCGGCGCCTCGGGCAGCGGAAAATCGACCCTGCTCAATATACTGGGTGGGCTGGATGTCGCCGACAGCGGAACATTGTTCTACCGCGGGGAACCGCTTGCCGGAGCCTCGGATCAACGCCTGACCCGGTACCGACGGGAACACGTGGGCTTCGTTTTCCAGTTCTATAATCTCATTGCCAGCCTCACTGCTCGCGAGAATGTGGCACTGGTCACGGATGTGGCACCGGATCCGATGCCGGCCGAGGAAGCCCTGTCCATGGTTGGCCTGCAGAACCGCATGAATCACTTTCCCTCTCAACTTTCGGGAGGGGAGCAGCAGCGCGTGGCCATAGCCCGCGCCGTGGCCAAGCGTCCGGATGTGCTGTTATGCGACGAACCGACCGGCGCCCTGGATGCAGAGACCGGCAGACTGGTACTCTCGGTACTTGATACGGTAAACCGCCAGACGGGCACCACCACCGCCATCATCACCCACAATGAGGCCATCGGTGCGCTGGGCGACACCGTCATCCGGATGAGCAGCGGGCGCATTCTCGAGCAACACGACAATCAGGCCAGAGCCGACGTCGCTGACATCCACTGGTGATCCCATGCAGGCACTGGACCACAAACTCCTGAGAGAGTGCTGGCAACTGCGGACACAGCTGCTCTCGATTGCCCTCGTCGTGGCCACCGGGATCATGACCGTGATCACCATGCGCGGCAGCTATGAGTCCCTGGTGGACGCCCAGCAACGCTATTACCAGGACACCCATTTCGCCGACATCTGGGTCTCATTGCGCAGGGCCCCTGAAAGCCTGGCTGATGAACTCGCCACCATCCCGGGAGTGCAACAGCTTGATACGCGGGTCACCATGCTGGCTTCACTGGATATCCCAGACCTTGCCGCTCCGGCCATCGGGCAGTTCGTGTCGATTCCACCGGAATCGGAGGGTGCTCTCAACCGTGTGATCGTGCGCGCCGGACGCCACCCCGCCAATGACCGTCACGACGAGATCATCCTCAATGAGAAATTTGCCGAGGCCCGTCGGCTCGAGCCCGGAGATTCCCTGCGGGCCATCATCAACGGTCGGGCAAGGGACCTGAGGATCGTCGGGACCGGCATCAGCGCGGAGTACAGCTACCCTGTCCCGCCCGGCTCCCTGATGCCGGATGATCAGCGCTATGCGGTCGTGTGGATGGGCCGCCAGGCGCTTGCGGCCGCCCTCGATATGGAAGGCTCTTTCAACGACGTGGCAGTGCGGCTGTCACCGGGAGCGCCATCCGCGCCGGTGATGAGCGCACTGGATGAATGGCTGGAACCCTGGGGAGGCAATGGCGCCCATACCCGTCAGACCCAGGCCTCGCACATGATGCTACAGGGCGAACTGGACCAGAACCGCATCATGGGCAGCATCATACCGGGTATTTTCCTGGCCGTTGCCGTGTTTCTCCTGCACCTGGTGCTGGGACGACTCATCCGCACCCAACGGGGAGAGATCGCCGTACTCAAGGCCTTCGGATACAGCAACCTGGACGTGGGAGCGCATTACCTGCTGTTCGCACTGGTGGCCGGGCTGTCCGGAGCGGCCATCGGCACTCTCGGCGGACTCTGGGCGGGGGATGCCTATATTGAAATCTACCGGGAGTACTTCGACCTGCCCGGTCTGCAATACCGACTGAGTCCATCATTGCTGGGCATCGCCGTGGCCATCAGTATGGCGGGCGCCGTCACCGGTGCCCTGGGAGCCGTGCGGACAGCCGTGCTGCTGCCTCCCGCCGAAGCCATGCGCCCGGAGAAGCCGGCCAGCTTCCGGGCCGGCTGGCTGGAGCGCATCGGCATGGGACACTGGCTGCCTCCCGCCGGTCGCATGATCCTGCGCAACGTCGAGCGCAAGCCGGTGCAGAGCCTGTTGTCCGCGGTCGGCGTGGCCATGGCCGTGGCCATCCTGGTGGTCGGTTTCTTCATGCTGGATGGCGTACGATACATGATGGATCTCCAGTTCCGTCAGATTCAACGCGAGGATGTCAGCGTGGTGTTCATGGAGCAACGCTCGTCGCGGGTCAGGCACGAACTGCAACGCCTTCCCGGTGTCACCGGCGTGGAGCTGTACCGCACGGTGCCGGTGCGACTCGAGGCCGGCCACCGTCATCGGGACACGGCCCTGCAGGCGTTGCCTCCCGATTCCGACATGCGTCGCATCATCAATGTGGACGGTCGTGAGCATACCCTGCCCGCCGGCGGACTGGTACTCAGTCGCCTTCTGGCCGACACCCTGCGGGTTGACGCGGGCGACACGGTCAATGTCCGGCTGCAGGAAGGTCGACGCCAGCGGCGCGATCTGACCGTCAGTGGCGTGGTGGACGACCTGCTGGGGCTCAATGCCTACATCAGCATGCCCGCCCTGGAACGGCTCAGTGGAGAATCGGATATCAGCAGCGGTGCCTGGCTGCGGGTCAGGCCGGACCAACGGGATGCCTTGCTGGCGTCACTCAAAGACATGCCGGATGTCGCCAGCGCACGATCGCCGGCCAACATGCTGGCGGCGTTTGAATCGGAGATGGCCCGCGGCATTTTCATATCGGTGGGATTCCTCTCCGCTTTCGCCAGTGTCATCGCCACCGGTGTCATCTACAATGGGGCCAGGATCGCCCTGTCCGAGCGCGGGCGAGAACTTGCCAGCCTGCGGGTGATGGGATTCTACCGTCACGAGGTCAGTACGTTGTTGTTGGGCGAGCAGGCCATCATCACTGTGTTGGCCATACCAATGGGATGGGCGATCGGGTATGCCATGGCCGGGGCCATCACCGATGCCATGCAGACCGAGGCCTTCCGGATACCGTACGTGGTGGCGCCGGGCACATGGCTCTGGTCAGCGCTGATCACGATGGCCGCGGCATTGGTCAGTGCGATGGCGGTGCGCCGCCGTCTGCATCGCTATGATCTGGTACAGGTACTGAAAACCCGGGAGTGAACCATGGGAAGGAGCCGATGACATGAACAGGCAGACCCGATGGTTGGTGGTCGCGGCGACAGCGGTGTTGCTGACAACCGCGCTGGCATTGACGCTACAGCCGGACGCCATTCCGGTCGACACAGCGGAAGTGCGACGCGGCACGTTGACCGTAAGCATCAGTGAACAGGGCCGCACCAGGGCCCGGCTACCGTTTGTACTGCACGCCCCGGTCGCCGGAGAGCTGCAACGCATCAGCCGATTACCGGGAGACCGGGTATCGGAGGGCGAGGTACTGGCACGGATTACGGTCTCGCCCGACAACCCCCGCAACCGGGCCGCGATAGAGGCCAATCTGGAGGCAAGCCAGGCGCGGGTGCGTTCAGCCGAAGCGGCGCGGGAAGACGCGGAAAGTGCGCTCGAACGTGCCCAACGCGAAGCCCTCAGAAGAGAGCGGCTTTTCGACCAGGGGCTGATCGGAGAGGAGGAGTATGACCAGTTCATCCGCCAGCGCGACGCCGCCCGCTCCCGCCTGCTTGAAGCCAGCGCCGGACTCAGCGCTGCCCGGGCG
>JBNJGU010000027.1:0-20523 GCA_051747985.1 Pseudomonadota bacterium
AGCAGGAGATGCTGGAAGTGGTCGACTTTCTCGTGGAGCAGGAGCGCGCCGCGCTCTGATCCTCGGAACCGGGTTGCCGGAATGCAGCGATGAGTCCAGTCAGACGCGCCTCGACTGCCGATGATCAGGAAGCCGCGCGCTGGAAGCAGAAGTTTCTGGACGCGCTGGATGAGCACGAGCAGCGCGAGAAGTCGCTGCAGCACCGGATACGGACGCTGCGGCGCGGTCTGCTGGGCGTCAGTCTGGCCGGCGACGGCGTCGATCCGAAACTGGACCGGCAACTGGAGCAGTTGCGCAAGCTGCTGCGCAAGAGCGACCACGAGTCCGGCCTGGAAGCGCTGCTGGAGCAGATCGAGGCCTCGGTGCTGCGCCTGGACACCGGTCGACAGGAAGAATCCGCCGCGCTGAGACAGGCGCTGGATCTGAGCCTGCGGCAACTGCAGGGTCTCGATCTGCCCCGTGACCGGCGCCGCCAGCTCAGGCAGTTTGCCCGCCAGCACCGTCGTGGTGCCGGTTCCGATGAGTCCCTGCAACAGGATGTGGCTGGCTTTATCGCGCTATTACGCGGCCTGGTGGTCGACGTGCTGGCCGAATCCCGGCACGCCACGCCACGATCCTCGACACGTTCCGGATTCTGGTCACGACTGACCGGCGCCACCGACGGCCGCGCGCAAGCCGCCGCGGACGTCACTCCCTCGCCCGAACCAGATCCCGGGCCAGATCCCGAGGCGGCCTCCGGGCCGGAGCCGGCAATGGTGGGCAATCCGGAAACGGATCTGACACCAGAGACGGAACCGGAACCGGAACCGCGAATGGCCCGGCTCAATCCCCGTCCCGATGTCGCCGAACCCGAAGCGGAACAGGCCGATGAGGCGGAGTCAGCCCCCGATGACAGTGTCCAGGGTGAACTGCTCCGTGGCGGCAGTGCCGGTGGCAGCGGCCTCGCCGAACCCGGATTCTCCTATATAGCCGATCACGTGGAACCCCTGCTGCTGCGCATTCTGGAGAATATCCACATCGCCGGGCAGTCCCTGCGGCTGGCGGAGTCGGTGCGCGATACCGTGCAGCGTGGCCTCAACTGGTATGATTTCGTGGCGGTACTGGAAGACCTGGTCACGCTGATCTCCCAGTCCCGGGACGAGGAACGCGGCGAATTCCAGCAGTTCCTGCGGCAGCTCAACGAGAATCTGGACCAGGTCCGTTCCGCCCTGTCCTCCACCGATCAGGCCCGGGCGCACAGCCGCGACTCCAGCGAACAGATGGACAGCCGGATGCGGCACAGCCTGGACGAGATGAGCCGCAGCGTCGAGGAAAGCCAGGACCTGGATCAGCTCAAGCAGTCGGTCCGGGGGCAGCTGGACAGCATCATCGAGGCCCTGGATGATCATCGCGGCGATCAGGAGGGGCACTCGCAGGGACTGGAACAGGAGCTGCGTGTGCTGACCCGACGCATCAGCGCCATGGAGGACGAGTCCCGGCACCTGCGCGAATACCTGTCGCGTCAGCAGGAGAATGCCCTGCGCGACAAGCTGACCGGCCTGTATAACCGCGATGCCTGGGACCGGCGTATCCGCGATGTCCTGGAGGCCCGCCGCCATGCCGAGGGCCGGGAGCCCCGCGGCGGAGACGCCGACCTGTGTCTGGCCGTCTGCGACCTGGACCATTTCAAGGAGGTCAACGACCGCTTCGGACACCTGGCCGGTGACCGGGTACTCAAGGTACTGGCACGTGAACTGCAGACCCGCCTGCGCGACAGTGACTTCGTGGCCCGTTATGGTGGAGAAGAGTTTGTCATCCTGTTGACGGATACTACGCTGGAGCAGGCCGGTGACGTGCTGGAAGCCCTGCGGCATGTGGTCGAGCAGATGCCGTTCCACTTCCGCGATGACAATGTCCCGGTGACGGTCTCCTTCGGTATCGCCGCCTGGCAGCCCGGGGACACCCCCGATCGGCTGTTCGAGCGGGCCGACCGGGCCCTATACCGGGCCAAGGCCGCCGGTCGCAACCGCTGTGAGGTCGAACCCGGACAGTGACGGGCGTGGGCAAACTTTTCGACCCGGCACATCGACCTACCCGAAGCGCCGAGCATTCCGTACACTGCACCACGGAACACCGACCGGAAATCCTGAGATGTCTGAACGCAAACGCTGGCAGCCCGCCCTGCCCGAGTTGATGGCCCGTTACCGCCGTGGCGCGGCGCCAGTACGCGCCGACTATCGTCTGCTGCTGACGGAACAGGGCCTGTGCGATGTCGCCAGCGGCCGCTGGCAGTCCGGCGTGGATGCCGATGAGCCGGAGACCGTCGCCCGGGCCGCGGCCACCCTGCTGCGGAATGACCGGGAGGCCGCGAGGACTCGCGGCTGGCGCGAGCGGCTGCTGCCGGAGCAACGTCCCGCCGTGGAGCTGTTGCTGCCGCCGGGCTGTTGCGTGGCCACCACGGTCACCCTGCCGGGCGTGGCACCCGAAGCGGTTCCGGCCGCCCTGCGACTGCAGGCGGACAGTCTGCTGCCCGGTCATGAAGGGCCGCTGGCGCTGGCGGTGCGACCCGGACGGGATCCGGATGCGCTCAGCGAAGTGGCCCTGTGGATGCCACAGTCCCGGCTTGAGGAGTGGTACCGGGCCTTCGACCGGGCCGGACTGCTGCTGGTGGCCGTGCAGCCCCGCAACATCGCCGCGGTCGCCGGTCTGGACGAGGCCTGGCTGCTGGACGGCGACCACGACCATCAGACCTTGCTGCACTGGAAACAGGGCGCGCTGCGGGCCTGGCACCAGGTCCACCGCCGCGATCTGGAGCAGGACGATTTCCGGCAACAGTGGCAGTCCCTGCTGGAGCAGGCCGACGGCGGGCAGTACCTGACGCTGGAAACCGGACCGGCCTGGCGGGACCGGCTGCGTACCGGGGACGCCGGCGACGATTACCGCTTCCGGCCACAGGGCGCACTCGATCACGCCCGGCGTAATCACCGCCAGCGCCTGCAACTGGGGGCCGGCGCCGCCGCGATCGCTGCCCTGCTGGTGGCGGCGTTGCCGTTCCTGTGGCAGACCGTGCAGATGGCCCGGCTGGAGTCTCGCCTGGCCGACGTCCGCGCCGAATCGGCCGATGCCCGCGAGGACCAGGCCGCCGTGCGCGCCTTCGAGACGCACTGGGAAGTGCTGACCGGTTTCCCCCGTCAGGCGGTCGACGAAGTGTTGCTGGATCTGCAGGAGGTGCTGCTGCCCAGTGTGCTGGGATCACTGCAACTGGACGAAGGCCATATGAACATCGAGGGCCAGAGCTCCGATCCGCAGCGACTGCTGCAGGACCTGGAGGCCCATGACCGGTTCACCGGGGTCGATTTCGCCGCCGCCACCAGCAACAACCGCTATTCCATCGATCTGCGCCTCACCACCGTGGATTTCGCCGCCTACTACGACTGGTATTTTCCGGAGCGACGCTGATCCATGAAATGGCCGGCCCTGACACAACGCGAGCAACGCATCCTGGCCCTGGGCGCCCTGGTGGCATTCGTGTTCCTGGCGGTCAACGTCTGGCCGGCCCTGAACGGCCTGTACCAGGACCGCGACCGGCGGATCGAGGCACTGCGCGTCGAGGTGGAACGCGAGCAGCGGCTGGTGGACGACCGCGATCAGTGGCGGACGCGGCGCGAACAGACCGAGCAACGCCAACAGGAATTGCAGCGCCAGGTGTTTGCCGAGAACACGGCGCCCCTGCTCAGCGCCAGCCTGCAACGCCACGTGCGCGAACACGCCACCGCCGCCGGGCTCAGCATCAACGCCACCCGGCTGGCGGAGTCGCTGCGGACCGATGACTGGCTGCTGGTCGAACAGACCCTCTCCTTCACCCTGGACGAGCAGAGTGCCGTGCTGGATTTCCTGCATCGCCTGCGCGACGCCGAGCCCCGGGTGGCGGTCAGTCAGTTCAGCCTGGACAGCAACCGCAGCCAGTACAATGGCGAACTGACCGTGGTCGGCTTCGCCCGCACGGATGAAACAGGGACCGGAACGGACGCACTGACCCGCAATGAGTGATGCCAGCACACAGAATGCATTCCACCTGACCCTGCCGCTGTTCGGCCAGTTGCTGGAGCCGGAGGGTATTGCCCCGGCCCGCGATTACGAGGACAGCGGCGTACTGATGTGCGAGGGGCTGCCATCGCCGGAGCTGCGCAGCCGCATCCGTTTCGCCATGGGGCCGGAAGTCACTTTCCAGCGCGCGGACACCGATGCCGTCGGCCGGCTGATCCGTCACTGGCGCGCCACGCTGTCGCCGGCCATCGACAGCGAGACATCGGATGATGTGTTCGTTTCCGGTTTCGAGGATGACGAGGAACTGCGGGATCTGGCTTCCGAGGCGCCCATCATCCGCCTGGTCAATCACCTGTTCGCCCGGGCGCTGGACCTGAATGCCAGCGACATCCACTTCGAGCCCAACGAAGATCACCTCGATGTGCGCTGCCGGGTGGACGGCATCATGACCCGGATCGAGCGTCTGCCGGTGAAGATCACCACCGCCGTGGCATCGCGCCTGAAACTGATGGCGCGCCTGGACATCGGCGAGAAGCGCCTGCCACAGGACGGCCGCATCGACTCGCGCATCGGCAACCGCCAGCTCGACATGCGCGTCTCCACCCTGCCCGGCGTGCACGGCGAGTCCGTGGTGCTGCGTATCCTGGACCGCAGCGACACCGCGGTCAGCCTGGAACAGCTGGGCATGCCCGAGCACCTGCGTCGCCAGTATGAGCAACTGATCACCCAGCCGCACGGCATGATCCTGATCACCGGCCCCACTGGCAGCGGCAAGACCACCACGCTGTACGCCACGCTGGAGAAGATCAACAGCGAGCGGCAGAAGATCATCACCATCGAGGACCCGGTGGAATACCAGCTGGAGGGCATCACCCAGATCCAGGCCCACCAGGGTATCGGCCTGACCTTCGCCACCGGACTGCGTTCCATCGTGCGCCAGGATCCAGACGTGCTGATGGTGGGTGAGATCCGCGACCACGAGACCGCCGAGATCGCCATCGAGTCGGCGCTGACCGGCCACCTGGTGTTCTCCACCCTGCACACCAATGACGCCGCCGGCGCCATCACCCGGCTGCAGGACATGGGGGTGGAAAGCTATCTGATCAGCTCCAGTCTGCTCGCCGTACAGGCCCAGCGCCTGGTGCGCCGCGTCTGCACGGATTGCGCCGCGGACGTGCCGCTGAGCCAGGACGAGGCCACGGTGCTCGGTGTCACGCGCAGTGACTATCCCGTGATCCGGCGTGGAGCGGGCTGCGAACGCTGTGGCGAGACCGGCTACCGGGGCCGCATCGGACTCTACGAACTGCTGGTGCTGTCCGATACGGTGCGGCACGAGGTCGCCACCCGGTCCGATGCCAATGTGATCCGGCGGCAGGCCCGGCAGGAGGGCATGAAGACCCTGCGCGAGGATGCACTGGAGAAGCTCGCCGCCGGATTGACCACACCGGAGGAGGTCGTCAGGGTGACGCGCGCGATATGAACACAGCGGGATACTTCGACTACAAGGCCTATGACGCCCGCGGTGAACTGCAGAATGGCCGCGTCACCGCCGAGTCCGAGCGCGAGGCGGTCACCGTGCTGCAGGGCCGGGGACTGATTCCGGTGCAGGTGCGTCCGGCCACCGCCTCCACGTCCCCGGCGGGTGCTCGCAAGAGCGGCCGCATCCGTGCCTCGGACCTGCTCGATTTCACCACCGGCCTGTGCACGCTGGTGGAGGCGCGGGTGCCGATCGACCGGGCCCTGCGCCTGCTGGAAGGGGTCACCGAGTCTCCCGCCATGCGGGATCTGGTGGTGACACTGCGCCGCGACGTCAAGGAAGGACGCAGCCTGGCGGTGGCCATGGAGAGCCGCCCCGATGTGTTCTCGCGCATGTACGTCAACATCGTGCGGGCCGGCGAGGAAGGCGGTATTCTGGATCAGCTGTTGCCGGACCTGGCCGACTTTCTGGAAACGGCCGCCAACAACCGCCAGGCGATCCTGTCCGCGATGATCTATCCGGCCGTGCTGCTGGTGACCGGGATCGTGTCGGTGGTCCTGCTGCTGGCCTTTGTGGTGCCGCAGTTCGCCGTCATGTTCGAGGACGCCGGCACCGCGATCCCGACCTCGGCCGCCGTGCTGCTGGCCCTGAGCGAGGCCATCCAGCGCTGGGGCTGGGTGGTGGTGGTGCTGATTCTGTTGGCCGTGGCCTGGTGGCGGCGGCTGGACCGTGATCCGCGCACGCGTCTGCGCAAGCACGGCTGGTTGCTGCACTGGCCGTTGCTGGGCCAGGTGCTGCTGTACCGCGACTGTGCGCTGTTCGCGCGCACGCTGGGCTCATTGCTGCAGGCCGGCATTCCGCTGATCCAGGCCCTGCGGGTGGCCCGCGAGGTCATCGGCAACGCCGCGCTGGTCGAGCACCTGCGCCAGGTGGAAGAGGATGTGAGAGGTGGCGCCGGACTGGGGCTGTCGCTGGAGCGCACCGGCGCGTTTCCGACCCTGCTGCACCAGCTGGTGGCGGTGGGGGAGGAATCGGGCCGCACCGGTCCCATCCTGCTGAAAACCGCCGACACCTTCGATCAGTCGGTGAAGAACCGGATGAACCGCCTGGTGTCGGCGCTGCAGCCGGCCCTGATCCTGTTCCTCGGTATCGCCGTGGGCGGGATCACCATCACCATGCTGTCGGCCGTGTTCAGCATGAATGCCGTGGAATTCTGAGCAGCCCGCGGGCTGCCGGGGGAGTCCACCGACTTCCCGGAAACTGGAGAGAAACAGGGTGAAAGGAATGAGGAAATGTGCCCCGATCGTGTCGGTCGCCGCCATGCTGCTGCTGAGCGCCTGTGCCACCACGGGTCGTTCGCCGGACGCCTCCGCTGGAGATCGCGATGACGCCGCCGACGGCGCCACCACCGAAGCCACCACGCCGCGCACGACGCAACTGGGCAATCAGCCGCAGCCGTCCGCCGAGGCCCAGGCCCGTCGCGACGAGCGCCGCGAGCTGATCGACAGCATCAACCGGGACGGGCGCGTGGCCGCCGGGGACGGGTACCGCGAGACGGCGCCGACCCCCGCGCAGGCGTCGGACAATGACGTGGTGGAACTGAACTACGAACAGGCCGACCTGCGCGAGATTCTGGGTGACCTGGCCGATGCCCTGGACATCTCCATGGTGGTCGATCCCACCATCGACGAGCAGGTCAGCCTCCGTACCGCGCAGAACCGCCCACTGCGTTATCAGGACATCTGGCCCCTGTTCCGGCTGCTGACACGGCAGGCCGGCGTCGTGGTCGAGCAGGTCGGCAATGTCTATTTTGTGCGGCCCTCCGATCTCACCCTGCCCATGGCCATCACCACGCCGGACAATCGTGATGCCGGTGCCGCCAGCACCATCATGCAGATCACTCCGGTCACTTATGTGTCCGTCGGCCCCGTGATCGAGATGCTCGAACCCCTGGTGCAGCCGGACGGGCAGGTGCAACGCATCGGCAACCGCAACACGCTGGCCGTCACCGCCAACGAATCCCAGCTGGCGCGGATCAATGAGCTGCTGACCCTGATCGACGACGATCCGTTCCGCAACCAGGGCATCCGCCTCTACCAGCTGAGCAACGCCAGTGCCGCCGATGTCGGCGAAGAGCTGGACAATGTGCTCACCATGATCGAGGGCGATTCCCCGGCCTACCAGGTCCAGCCGCTGGAGCGGATCAATGCCCTGCTGGTGACGGCCCCGGCCGAGCGTGGCTTCGACGAGATCAGCCGCTGGGTACGACTGTTGGACGATGCCGACCAGGAGCAGGCCGAGCAGCTGTTCCGCTACCGGGTCAAGAACCTGGACGCCACCGAGCTGGCGGCCACGCTGAGTGAAGTGTTCCAGCGCAACGAGGAAGAAGAGGAAGACGAGCAGCGTCCCGACGAAGAGGATGAGGGAGCCATGACGCCGGCCGAGCAACTGCGGCGCGATCTGCTGGGGCAGAGCGGCGATGACGGTGCCGACGATGCCAGCGAAGACGAAGGTGCCAGTGGTCGCTCCATGCCCGCGACCCAGATCGCTGTGTCCGCCGACCTTCGCGTCGGCATCGTCGCCGACGAGTCCACCAACACTCTGCTGATCCGCGCCACGCCGCGTGACTACCGACAGCTGCTGGCCACCATCAGCCAGCTCGATGCCGTCCCCCTGCAGGTCATGATCAACGCCGCCATCGCCCAGATCACGCTGACCGATGACACCTCCTTCGGCGTGGACTGGAGCCGCGTGGCCGAGAACCTGGGCAGCGGCAGTGCCACCGTGGCCACCTCCTTTCTGCCCGCCGGCGACGAAGACGGCGGTGGCCTGGGCGGTCTGTTGTTCAACCGCTCCTTCCTGGACGGCGCCGCCCGCATCGAGGCCACGCTGGAAGCGATTGCCACCAACAACGATGTGCGCCTGCTGGCCCGACCCTCGCTGACCGTGGTCAATAACATGGAAGGCCAGATCCAGATCGGCTCCCAGGTGCCGGTGCGGATGGGGGAGACCGCCACCAGCGTCGGCACCACCACCAACATCCAGTACCGCGATACCGGCATCACCCTGGGGATCACGCCCCGGATCAATGACGATGGCGTCATCAACCTGACCATCAGCCAGAGTCTGTCGTCGCTGTCCGAGAATTCCGGTGTCGATGGAAACCCGATATTCCAGAACCAGAACATGGAGACCACCGTGGTGGCCCGCAATGGCGAGAATGTGGTGCTGGGCGGCCTGATCCAGGACAGCAACGACCGGCTCAACAGCGGCGTGCCGGTGCTGAACCAGATACCGGGTATCGGAGGTCTGTTCTCGTATCAGCGCAACAACAACGAACGACAGGAACTGTTCATCGTGCTGCGTCCGGAAATCATTGATCTGAACGAGCCCGAGACAGACCGCTACCAGCAGATCCGTGAACGCTTCGAAGAGGCCGCCAGCATGATCGAGGCGTCCGATTTCTGATCCATTGATCCTTCAGAGACTGACAGAGGAAACTCCGATGAACCACCCGAACACAGGCAGCGCGCGGCGTCGGCAGCGCGGTTTCACCATCATCGAACTGCTGATCGTGATGGCCATCCTGGGCATGCTGGCCGTCATGGTCGCGCCCAATCTGTTCAATCAGGCCGACAGCGCCCGCCAGGACGCGGCGCGTTCGCAGATGTCCTCCCTGACCAGCGCGCTGGATGCCCACCGCCTGGATACCGGGCGCTACCCGGAGTCACTGGAAGGGTTGCAGGAGAACACCAGCGGGCGTTCCACCTGGAACGGGCCCTACCTGCGCGGTGAGGTACCCGAGGACCCCTGGGGCAATCCCTACGAGTACAGCTCCGACGGACGCAGTTTCGAGCTGATGTCCTACGGGGCCGACGGCAGTCCGGGCGGGGAGGACAATGACGCCGATCTGTCGCTGTGACACTCGCGGCTTCACGCTGCTGGAGGTATTGATCGTACTGGCCATACTGGGCGTGGCGGCCAGTCTGATCGTACCCAATCTGTCCGGCATCGGCGCCCGACGTTTTGATGCCCAGATGCGCGAGGCCGCCGGTCTGCTGAATCACGCCCGGCGCATGGCCGTGGTGGAGGGTCACGTCACGGAGGTGGAACTGCTGGTGGCGGAGGAAGAAGACCGCGGGCCCGAGGCAGAACGCGGCGATCGCGGGAGCCGGTACCGTTTCAGTGCGGGCATGGAGCTGGGCTGGCGGGAGACCCCGGGAGACCGCGCGGAACCGGAATCGGAGATCATGCTGCGCTTCTTTCCGGAAGGCGGGGCCACCGGCGGTGACGTCCTGCTCCGCGACGAGGGCAGGCAGGGCGTGATCCGCGTCGATGCCTTTTCCGGCCGGGTCCTGACCGGCGCACCGGAGGACATGCCATGAGACGACAGCCGATCCGACAAAGTGGTTTCACGCTGCTGGAAGTGATGATCGCGCTGACCATCACCGGCCTGGTGCTGGGTGGACTGCTGTCCCTGTCCGCCGGCAGCAAGCGCCTGGCGGTCACCGCGCAGGAGACCCTGCACGAGGCGGTGCAGCGCCGCGCCGCCCTGCAGTACGCGCAGCTGGAGCCGATCCCCGACCGTCTGGAACCGCTGCCGGGCGGTGAGCCACGGCGCTTCGAGAGCCGTGCCGGCGACTGGCTGCCCGATCCCATCCGTCGCACCACGCCAACGCAATGGCTGCTGCAGTCATACCGGCTGGAAGACACCGAAAGCGACGAGACCCTGAGCGGCAGCCGATGGGTGAGGTCCGATGTGCCACGCTGACCGACAGTCCGGATTCACGCTGCTGGAACTGCTGCTGGCGCTGAGCCTGACCGCCATGCTGCTGACCCTGCTCAGCGCCGGCACCTTCGAGGTCATGCGCGACTGGGACAACAACCACGAGGGACTGGATCGTACCCTGGACCAGACCGTGGCCATGCTGCAGATCGAACGCGCCCTGCAGGGCGCCACGCCGCACAGTTATCGCAATGTCGACACCATGGGGCGTGAAATCTTCTTTCGTGGCAGCGAGGATGACCTGTCCTGGGTCTCCACCGTATCCCCGCAGCGCGGCAGCGGACTGACCGCCTGGCGGTTGCACAATGAGGCCGATGGCGGGGTGCATCTGCAACTGGCCCCGGCGCTGAGCGATGATCCCGGCCCGCTGCTGGACGAGGCCCGCCAGCGACTGCTGCTGCCCGGCTACCGGGCCACCTTCAGCTACCTGTTCGAGGAAGGCGACGAGGATCGCATATGGCGTGACACCTGGGACGGCGCCGAGCGTCTGGGCCTGCCACTGGCGGTGCATGTACGACTGACGCCACTGGAGGACAGCAGCCGCGAGACCGGACTCGACATCGTCGCGCCGATACCGGCCCACACGCATCGGACCATCAACCCGAACCCCCTGGTGGGATTGTGATGCCCGGCTTCGTACGTCCACCCGGTCGCTGCCGTGGCGCCGTGCTGATCATGGTGCTGTGGACCACCGTGGTGATGACCATCATGGTCACGGTACTGGCCGCCAACGTGCGCCTGTCCGCCACCACCGCCTGGCACAACCGCACCGGCAGCGAGGACCTCGCCGGTCAGTTGTCCACGCTGCACAAGGCGGAGATGGAACTGATCATGGAGCGCATGCCACCGCCACCGGACCTGCCCATGGACCTGGACGATGAAGGCATGCAGCGCATTCCGGCCTACCGCTTCAATGGCCAGGCACTGAACCTGCATTACCCGACCGACGAGGACTGGGTCGTGCGCATTCATGACCACGCCGGGAAGATCAACCTGAACCGGATTCCCCGGGGCAACCTGCGACAGATCATCGAGAAGCGCCTCGGCCCGGACCCCGATCCGGCCCGGGTCGATGAGCTGCTGGCCGCCTGGACCGACTGGACCGATCTCAACGACCAGCCCGAGCCCGGCGGTGCCGAGGATGATTATTACCAGTCACTGGATCCGCCCTACCGGGCCCGCAACAACCCGGAGCTGGACAGCGTTGAGGAGCTGCGTCTGATCCGTGGTTTCGATGCCCTGTTCGAGGACTTCAACCTGGAGGCCGCCTTCACCATTTACGGGTCCGGCCGCCGGGTCAACCTGAACCTGGCCAGCCGCGAGGCCATGCAGCTGCTGCCCGGCCTGGATGACGAAGCCATCGAGCGCATCCTGGCCTACCGCGAACAACGCGACTTCCGCAACCGCAGCGAGGTCGGCCGCGTGGTGCCACTGGAACAGCTGGCCGAACTGTCGCCCTGGATCGGCAACAACACCTCCAGCTATTACACCGTCCAGGTCCATCCCCGTCCCGAGTCCGGGGAGGAGGATAGCGAGGACGCGCCGCCGGTGCGCCAGGCCTACCGCCTCATCCTGGAGGTGCGTTCCCCCGTGGAGCGGGCCCGGGTGTTGCAGGTGCATCCGGTGGCGCCGTTGCCGGACATCACCCCGCCGGAGGTCGAACTGGATCTGAATGCGCCGGGCAGTCTTTTCTGATAATTTGTGCTGCCATTCTGAGCAGGAATGGCCACGAGAATCCAGATTGGAGGTCCGTCGTGAGTAAACTGGATCAGGAAGAGCGCGAAATTCTTGAGGCGTTTGAAGCGGGAGAGCTCAAGCGGCCAGAGCATGGCGAGCAGATGCGGCAACGTCATCGGGACTACGCGGAAGCAACGTCCAAAGAGCGTGATAGTCATCGGAAATAGCCCACATCGTGGCGAGAATCGCCAAGCTGGATTGACCATAAACCGATAACCTTCTAATAATAATGCGTTTATTGAAATGGCACGAAAGCTGCTATCACCAGATGACACCATCTGTTGAACACAAAGCAGGGAAACGCCATGATCCGAACACCGATGATCCTTCTCCTCACCGGTCTGACCCTGACCGGCTGTCTTTTCGTCGTCGACTCCAAGGAACGCCATCATGGCGAACAATGGAGCCAGCATGAGGCCGACCGCATCGAGCGGGGCCGGACCAGCGCCTCGTGGATACGCGAGAACTTCGGCCCCCCCGATCGCCGCGTCACCTATGAGGACGGCACCGAGCTGTGGCGCTACAGCAATCGCCGCACCACCGACTCGGAGGTTTCGCTATTCCTGCTGTTCAATATCGATATCGAACGAGACCGCACGGAGACGCTGACGCTGGAGATCCGGGACGGGGTGGTCACGGACCACTGGGTGGAGCAACGTTGAGCCTGTCAGACAGGGCTATATAGAAAAACGCAGCCTTTTTATTTATAAAAACGCTGACTTTCTATTTGTAAAAACGCATGCTCTGAAGTTAGAATAACGCACATACAAGACTTCAGGAGCATCGGTCCGGTGGAAAGTGTCGCGATTTTGCCGCGGTGGCAGGAGGCCGCCGTTCGTCGAGCCCTGTCAAAACGTCGTGTGCTGGTTCTCTCCGGTGCCCGACAGTCGGGCAAGACCACGCTGGCGCAGTATCTGTCAGACAACCGGTCCGAATACAGGACGCTGGATGACCTTACGCTTCTGGAAGCGGCAAGAAGTGACCCGCAGACCTTTGTCGCGCACGATGACAGCCTGCTGATCATCGACGAGATCCAGAGAGCACCAGAACTTCTGCAGGCCATCAAGGCGGAGGTGGACCGGGACAGGACGCCGGGGCGTTTTCTGCTGACCGGTTCCGCGAACATTCGCGGACTGCCCGGAGTCAATGAGTCGCTGGCGGGGCGGGTCAGAACGCTGCGGCTCCGGCCGCTTGCCGCCGGCGAGATCGCCAGACGTTCGCCGGACTTCCTGGAAGCGGTGACGAGTGACGACCGGGAACGTCTGTTCAGCAGCGCATCACCAGACGCAATGTGCGGCAAGGAGCGGTGCATTCGGGATGCTTTCCGGGGAGGGTATCCAGAAGCCTTGACATTCAGTGACCTGCGGGACACGCAGGATTGGCACCGCGACTATCTGACCGCCCTGCTGGAGCGGGACATGCGGGATGTGGCCAACATCCGTCGTCAGGATGCCCTGAGAACCCTTCTGCAGTGTCTCGCCGCCTGGTCATCACGATACATGGACATCACCGGTATCGGCCGTGGCCTCTCCATACGACGTCCGACCATCGAGACCTATATCAACGCACTGGAAACGCTCTATCTGGTGGAAAGGGTCCAGCCCTGGTTGAAGACCGACTACGAACGGATTGGAAAGAAAGACAAGCTCTATTTCACGGATACCGGCCTGATGGCCTCCTGCCTGGACTGGCGGCCCGAAACAGTCATGCTCGATGGCGACAAAAACGGAAAGCTGCTGGAAACCCGGGTGTTCACCCAGTTGGCTGCCATAATCGACGCCCAGCCGATCCCCCCTGTCCTGTATCATTACCGCGACAGACAGAAACGTGAGATCGATTTCGTGATTGAAATGCCGGATGGGGCCTGTATCGGCATCGAAGTCAAGGCGGGCTCGGTCGTCAAGGAAAGCAGCTTCCAGCATCTTCGCTGGTTCCGGGATAATCTGGTGGGCAAGCGACCTTTCACAGGCATCGTGCTGTATACAGGAAATCATGTGTTGAGCTTCGGCAACAACCTCCGGGCGGTTCCTCTGTGCGCATTGTGATCGTCAGCCGCGAAGGCGCCGCCGACCGCCGCTACGGCCTGGGCCGGGCCGTGGGCCGGGTCGCCGAGGGGCTGCGGCAACGCGGACATCAGGTCTGGTACCGCACGCGCGAGGACTGGGGGCCGCGTGAGCAGCGTCGGCTGGAGCGGCTGCAACGCCTGCTGCCGGCATCCCTGCGCGGCCCGTTCGCCGAGCGACTGGTGCAGGGCTGGCAGGCCGCCGGTTTCGCATTGCAGGAGAAGGCCACGCATGTCTGGCTGCAGGATCCCTGGCTGGTGCCGGGTCTTCGGTGGCGGTTGCGTTGCCGTGGCCACCTGCGCCGCCCGTTCCGCTGGGGCGTGTCCGAGCACGGTCTGGGCAGTTTCGCCTGGGCGGTACGGCAGGATGGCATCGCCATCACGCCGGCCTGGTACCGTCGCCTGCTGCGCTGCGAGCGACGCTGGCTGCAGGCGGCCGACTGGGTCTGGACTCCCTCACAGACGGCTCTACAGGCCCTGCTGCGCGACCTGTCTCTGCCCGGACCGCCCCCGCATTGGTCGGCGACCGGCTATGGCGCGCCGGAGCTGGACCGCGAAATGCTGAAGCAGGCTGCCTCCCGGCCCGTCGATGGCCGCCGTCGTGTCGGACAGGTGCCCCTGCTGCTTTGTGTGGGACGTCTGGCTCCCGTGAAAGCCTATGACCAGGTGGTGCGTGCGCTGCTGTTGCTGCAGCGCGAACATGACCTGCCGGTGCGGCTCTGGATTGCCGGGGAAGGCCAGCCGGGTGACCTGCCACCGGAAGCGGATGAGCTGATCCACCCACCCCGCATGGAACCGGTGGAACGTATCGAATCCGCCCTCGGCCGTGCCGACCTGTATCTCAGCGCCTGCGCCGCCGAATCCTTCGGCCTCGCCAGTCGCGAAGCCGTGGCGGCCGGCCTGCCCTGCGTGGTGGCCAGCGGCGGCGCCAGTGATGAAGTACTGAGTGGCGGCGCCTGGTCAGTGCCAGCGGAGCCGGCCGCGATGGCCGCGGCCCTGCGCGTGCTGCTGACCGATGAGACCGCGGCCGCCTTCTGGCGCCGGCAGTCCCGCCGGGCCGCCGCGGGCTGGGCCGGCTGGGACACGGTCATCGATGCCATGGAAGGAGAGCTGCAAGGTGTCTGAGCCCGATCCGACAACACCACCGGCCTACGAGCTGCCCCCGCTGACGCCCCCCGGGCACCTGGACGTGGACGCGCTGGGCCGCGCGCTGGTGCTGATCCCGCACCCGGATGACGAGGTGATCGGTTGCGGGGGCCTGCTCGCCCGCCTGGCCGAGCGTAGTCAGCCGACGCTGGTGGTGCTGGTCTCCGATGGCAGCGGCGCCGGAGAACTGCCCCCCGGTACCGACGAGGTACGACAGCGGGAATTCCGCGACGCCATGGCCGTGCTGTACCCGGACTGCGAGCTGCGGCTGTGGCGTCTGCCGGATGGCGCGCTGCGGGAAGAGGAACTGGTGCCTCTGATGGAAGACGCCCGGCGCTCTTTCCGGGCCGACAGCATCGTGACCCCCTGGCCCCGCGACCTGCACCCGGACCATGCGGCACTGGGCCGCGCCGCGCTGCGGGTCTACAGAGCCGCACCGGGCCTGCGCGGCGTGCTGTTCTATGAAGCCTGGACACCACTGGACGCCAACCGGCTGCTGGAAGTGACCGACACATGGGCGCGCAAGGAGCAGGCCCTGCGTTGCCACGCCACCGCGCTGGCCGCCCAGAACTACGAACGCTCCATGGACGGCCTGGCCCGCCACCGCGCCCTGCTGTTGCCGGGCATCGCCGCCGGCGACCTCGTGCGCCGCGCGGAGGCCTACCACCTGGTCGATGACCGTCATGGCCGCGTCGGCCCCGGCGCCCGCTTCGTCACCCGGCCCGCCTCCCCGGCAGACGCCGAAGGGATCATCCACCTGTTCCGCAATGTGTTCGGCGCGGCCGTGGACCGGAACTGGTGGGACTGGAAATACCGCGACCCGGACTGGATCGGTACCGTGGCGCTGGGCGACGACCAACGTCTGGCCGGTTTTTACGGTGTCCTGCCCCGGCGCGGAAAAAAAGGGGGACAGTCCCTCTTTTTGTGCCAGATTGTGGACTCGATGGTGGCCGACCAGAGTCGGGGGGCGTCGCGTCGCTCCGGTGCCTTTCTGGAGATGTGTCAGCGGTTTCTGACGCCGAATGTCGGTGACGGGAAGCCATTCGCGCTGGCCTACGGTTTTCCCAATGAGCGCGCCATGCGGGCGGGGGAGGAACTGGGCGTCTATCAGCGCGGAGAATCGACCTGGTGCTGGAGTCGGCCCGCCCGCCCGTGGCGTCGACAGCCGGGGCCGAGCCGGCCGTGGCAGGGGATGATCTGGCGGCCGCGTTGGGTGGAACCGCGGAGCGAACAGGATCTGATGTGGGTGAATTCCCTGTCTGAGGCCATGCGCCGGGCGCTGCCGGACACCCTGCTACTGAAGCGTGATGCCGAGTACTGGGACTGGCGCTTCCGACGTCACCCCGAGGTGCGCTATCGCTTTCTGCAGTTGCACCGCCTGGGACGACTGGTGGCCGGGGCCGTGGTACGCCATCGGGAAGAGGGCCGGGCGCTGGAACTGGTCGACGCCGTGTTCCTGGATCACCGCGCCCTGCACGGTCTCATCCGCAGCGTGGAGGATCAGGCCGCGAAAGAAGGCATCGACCGCATCATGATCTGGGGCACCGACCGGCTGCTGGCCGACCTGCCCCCGGGCGACACGGTGCGCGAAGGCAGCGTGGCCTGGCCGGACGAACAGTTTCAGGCCAGCCTGGTTCCACAGGTCAGGGGGCATTTCTGGGCGATGGGGGGCGACACGGATTTCCGGTGAGGCCACATCGGTCGCCAGTCAGATCTGCTCCAGTGTTTTATCGCCAAGTCCCTTGCCCTGATGGCGACGACCGAAATCAGAAGCCCTCTTCATCCAGTTTGCGGGCTGCTTCCTGGATCTTGCTGTCGGGGGTGGGGGTGGCCTCGCATACCTTCATGAATCGATCAAACTGCTCGTTGGTCAGCACAATTTTGCTCTTGTCCGTCATACCCTGACCCCCCAAAAAAAAGTAGCAGCAGTCTGCCATACGGCAGATTGACGTACAATAATGAAGCGATGACCCACGAACTAGGTGGCTGAGTCGGCATCCCTTTCCACCGACCACGTCGACCGCATCCGCAACGTCCCCACGCCCTTGTTCGGCTTGATGTGCAGTTCCGGACTCAGCCGCGTCTCGTACCACAGCAGCCCGCTTTCGTCGGCCACGCCGCCCAGCACATGGAACCTGCCTGCACGCAGCGCCATGGCATCCAGGCGCGCCTGCACGGTGATGACCTCGCCGGCCCGGAATGGCCCGGTGTCGACCTCCGGCCGGTCCACGGTCAGGTAGGATGAGAAAATATCAGACAGATCCTGCATCAGTGCGAAACCGAAGTAGCACATGGTGTTGTCCTTCAGCACCTCCACCCGCGTTTCCAGAATGATGTCCTGCAGCGGTTCGATCTCCGTGATCTCGTCTCCATTCAGCGCCCGCACTTTCGTGTACAGGATCCGGCAGTCCTGCGAGCTGTGCGTTTCCGCCTGCTCCGCCGCCAGTTCCGCGGATTCGCCATCGCCCTTGCTGCGAATGCCATTGCAGTAATCCTCGTACATCGCCACCACGGCCTCCGCACTGCCGTATTCACGGATGCGCCCGTTTTCCAGCCAGATGCAGTTGTCGCACAGTTCCTGCACGTGATACATGGAATGGCTGCAGAAGATCATGGTCTTCTTCGCGGCACGGAACTCGTTCATGCGCTGCACGCACTTCTTCTGGAAGTTCATGTCGCCCACCGACAGCGCCTCGTCGATCACCAGCACATCCGGACGCACCATGGTGGCGATGGAGAACGCCAGGCGCACATACATCCCCGACGAATAGGTCTTCACCGGCTGATCGATGAACTCGTGCAGCTCGGAGAAATCGATGATCTCCTGCTCCAGCGCCTCGATGTCATCGTCCGGCACCCCCAGCAACGACGCGTTCAGGTAGATGTTGCGCCGTCCCGTGAACTCCGGATGGAAACCCGCGCCCAGTTCCAGCAGCGCCGCCACCTGACCGCGGATGTCGATCTCGCCCGAGGACGGCTGCAGCGTGCCCACCAGCAGTTTCATCAACGTGGACTTGCCGGCGCCGTTGTCCCCGATGATGCCCAGGCTCTGCCCTTCAGGCACCTTGAAGTTGATGTCCTTCAGCACATGAAAGACCTTGTGGCGCGGCCGGCGCAGCAACAGCTCCAGCAAACGGTCCTGCGGCCGCTCGTAGAGACGGAAATCCTTGCCCAGATGGCGGACCCGGATACTGTGACTCATAACACGTCTCCGAAAGCATGGCGGATGCGCATGAAGAACCAGCCGCCGAACAGCCAGCTGATGATTGACACCGGCACCAGGACGCGGAAACTCTCCATCGAGAACTCGCCCAGCAGCACCGCCTCGCGGTAGAACTGCATGAAACTGTGCATCGGGTTCATCATCATCACCGGCTGCCAGTCCACCGGAATCAACGACAGGGGATAGATGATCGGGGTCAGGAAGAACCAGGCCGTCAGCAGCAGCACCACCGCCTGCTGGATGTCGCGCAGGAACACGCACAGCGCCGACAGTATCGCCACCAGGCCCAGTGAGAACAGGAACTGCAGCCCCAGCACCACCGGCACCCAGAACCAGGCCCAGGCAAAGTAACCCTGGGTCGCCAGGTAGATCAGGAACACCAGCAGGGCGATGCCGTGCACCAGGTACGGGATCAGCCCGCCCACCATGGGCACGATCTGCACCGGGAACATCACCTTGGTGATCAGCGGTGCTTTCTCCAGCAGCATGCCGGGCGAGCGTCCCACCGCCTCGGCAAAGGCGAACCAGGGCAGGTAGGCGGTCATCAGGTAGATGACGAACGGCACCTCGCCGAAATTCTCCGGCATCGGCGCCCGGAACACCACACTGAACACGAAGGAGTAGATGATGATGTTGACGATGGGCGTGATGAACAGCCACAACGCCCCGCCGAACGAGCCCGCGAACAGACTGCTGAATTCCTGGCGGGCAAAATGATGGAACAGTCGGAAATGGCGTAGCGGCGTGGTGGCCCAGCGCCCGATCATTGACAACATGCGTTGGCTTTCCGTCACGCGGTGAGAAAGGCGACATTTAACCACAGAATGGCGCCGTCTGTCCGCCCGCGACGGTGGCGCGGAGAACCATTCGGCACTACCATGCGACTGACAGCACAGTATTCCCGGAACAGGGCCCGCACCCATGAACACGACACTCCGCCACCGCCTGATTGCGGCGCTGGTCACCACCGGCCTGATCGGCACCGCCCCGGCCGTAGCCCAGACCGCCGACACCGGTACCGACGGCACAACGCCGTCCCTGCAGCTGTTTGAGCCCGTCGACCGTCCGGAGTCGACCCCGGCGCAGCGCCCCGGCACCAGCCGCGGCGTCTCCAATGCCGGTGGTGACGGACCGCGCTTCGAGCTGGTCGGCACCAGCCGCTTCGGCAACCGCTACCGTGCCCGGCTGCGTAGTGCCGATGGTCAGGTGGTGACCGTGGAGGTGCACAGCGGCGAGACCGCCACCGTGCCCGGCCATCCCGGTTTCCGAGTGGAAGTGCCCGGCGCCCGCCAGGTGATTGTCAGCCACCCGGGCTCCACGCCCTGCGTGGCCGATGAGGAGCGTGGCGTGGCGTGTCTGGCCGGCGGCCGGCAGTCCCGGCTGCAGCTGGCCACGGCCGCGCCGCTGGCGCCGCGCGAGGAAGCGCCGTCGGAGGAAAACGGAGGCGATCAGCAGGAAGGCGAAGACAGTGCACAGAGCGATAATCCGTTCGCCCGCGCCCTGCGCGCGGCACGGGAAGGCAACTCCGAGGACGAGGCCGCCGCGCGGGCCCGGGCCCAGCGTTTCCAGCAGCGCCGCCGCATCGATCCGGAGGATGTGCCCGAGGGCTTCCGCGTGGTGCGGACGCCGTTCGGCGACCGGCTTATTGAGGAGTGACCAGCCAGTTGCTGACTTCGATCATGTCCTCGGCGTCCAGCGTTCCCGCCACCTGCAGCAGACGCAGGCGCAGGTTCATGTGCTCATAGCGCAGCGCATGGAGGTCGCGCTCCGCGATGAAGCGGTCGCGCAACGCGTCCAGCACTTCAACGCTGGTGGTGTTGCCCAGGTCAAAGGCGCGCTGACGTGACTCGGCCGCCACGCTCATGGCTTCCACCGTGCGCTCGGCGGCGGAGATGCGCATGGCATTGGTGCGCAGGTTGAGAAACAGCATGCGGGCCTGATCCGCCACTTCCAGGCGCACCTGACGCAACTCGTTGCTGGCGATGTTGCGCTGGCTTTGTGCCTCGTTGACCGCGGCGCGGTTGCTGCCGCCGGCAAACAGGGGCACGGTGATGTCGACCCCGACA
>JBNJGU010000028.1:0-20511 GCA_051747985.1 Pseudomonadota bacterium
CGTTTCCAGAAAAAGCAGCTGCCTGACGACATGCCCGAGGTGCACCTGATGAAGGACGTCGAATTCAAGGTTTTCCGTGGTCCGGCCAACGACGAGGGTAGTCGGGTGGCGGCCCTGCATGTACCGGGCGGCGCCAGCCTGACCCGCAAGATCATCGACGACTACACGAAGTTCGTTGGCATCTACGGGGCCAGGGGGCTGGCCTGGATCAAGGTCAATGACATCGCCGCCGGTATGGAAGGCCTGCAGTCACCGATCATCAAGTTCCTGCCGGAAGAGGTGGTCAGCAACGTCCTGGAGCGCGTCGGCGCGAAAGACGGCGACATCATTTTCTTCGGCGCCGACAAAACGAACGTGGTCAACGAGGCGCTGGGCGCTCTGCGTATCAAGGTCGGACAGGACACCGGCCGGGTCAACGAAGGCTGGGCGCCGCTGTGGGTCGTCGACTTCCCGATGTTCGAGGAAGACAGCGATGGCTCGCTGACGCCGCTGCACCATCCGTTCACGGCACCGGCCTGCTCGGCGGAGGCGCTCAAGGCGGATCCGGCCAATGCCCTGTCGCGGGCCTACGACATGGTGCTCAATGGTACCGAGCTGGGCGGTGGCTCCATCCGTATCAGCGATCCGGTCATGCAGCAGGGCGTGTTCGATGTGCTGGGCATCAGCGAGGAGGAGGCGGCCGAGAAGTTCGGCTTCCTGCTGGAAGCGCTGTCCTATGGCTGCCCGCCGCACGGCGGCCTGGCCTTCGGCCTGGACCGGCTGATCATGCTGATGACCGGCGCCTCGTCGATCCGGGAGGTGATCGCCTTCCCGAAAACGCAGTCGGCCGCCTGCCTGCTGACCGATGCGCCCGGGGCGGTGGCCAGTCGCCAGCTGCGCGAACTGAACATCCGTCTGCGCGAGAAGCCCGGAGCGGACAAGGCCGGATCGGACACAGAGAACCAGTAACAGGTACGAGGTGATTTTCCATGGCCGGACACAGTAAATGGGCCAACATCAAGCATCGCAAGGCCGGACAGGATGCCAAGCGCGGCAAGATTTTCACCAAGCTGATCCGCGAGATCACCGTCGCCGCCCGGCTGGGCGGTGACAGCATTGCCGACAATCCGCGTCTGCGTGCCGCGGTGGACAAGGCCCTGGGCAACAACATGACCAAGGACACCATCGACCGGGCCATTGCCCGGGGCGCCGGCAATGCCGAGGCGGACAGCCTCGAAGAGCTGACCTACGAAGGGTACGCGCCCGGCGGGGTGGCCATCCTGGTCGAGACCATGACCGACAACAAGAACCGCACCGTGGCCGAGGTCCGCCACGCCTTCAGCAAGCATGGCGGCAATCTGGGCACCGATGGCTCGGTGGCCTGGCTGTTCGAGAAGAAGGGCTATGTCGTGTTGCCCGAGGGCACCGATGAGGAAGCCGTCATGGAAGCAACGCTGGAGGCGGGCGCGGAGGACATCGCCACATTGAGCGATGGCACGGTGGAGGTCACCACTTCCGTGGAGAGTCTGGGGCCGGTCAAGGATGCCCTGGCGGAAACCGGCCTGGAAGCCGACAATTCGGAAGTCACCATGGTGGCCTCCACGGAGGTCGAGCTGGACCTGGATGGCGCGGAAAAACTCCTCAAGCTGACCGAACGCCTGGAAGACCTGGATGATGTGCAGAACGTGTACCACAACGCCAGCATCCCCGACGAGGTCATGGAGCTACTGTGACCGGCCGCCGATGAAGGCCCGATCATGCTGATCCTGGGCGTCGATCCCGGCTCCCGACTGACCGGGTACGGCGTCATCAACGCCGTCGGCAACCGGCTGATCTATGTCGACTGTGGCTGTATCCGGCTGGGCAGCGGCTCCCACCCCGAACGACTGCGGCTGCTGTTCCGCGAGCTGGGGGCGGTCATCGACCGGCACTGCCCGCAGGAATCCGCGGTCGAGGATGTGTTCGTCGGCAAAAGTGCCTCGTCCGCGCTGAAGCTGGGTCAGGCCCGGGGCAGTGCCATGGTCGCCTGCCTGGATCGTGATCTGCCGCTGGCCGAGTACCCCGCCCGTAAAGTGAAGCAGGCCGTGACCGGTAACGGCAATGCCAGCAAGGAGCAGGTGCAACACATGGTGCGCGTGCTGCTGGGCCTGCAGGGCGAGCTGCAGGAAGATGCCGGTGATGCCCTGGCCGTGGCCATCTGTCACGCCAATACCCGGGAGAGTCTGGCCCGGGTCACCACGGCCCGTGGTTTCCGTGGCGGACGATTTACCTGAGGCCGGATTCCCGGCATCATGATCCACACAACCGAAGGGAATACCCACTACCATGATCGGACGCATTCGCGGCATTCTGCTGGACAAGCAGCCACCGGAGTTGCTGGTGGACGTGCATGGCATCGCTTACGAGATACAGGCGCCAATGAGCACTTTCTACCAGCTGCCCGCCAATGGCATGGAAGTGGTGCTGCACACCCACCTGGTGGTCCGTGAGGATGCCCAGTTACTGTATGGTTTTCACGATCTGCAGGAGCGGCGCCTGTTCCGCTCACTGATCCGCGTCAGCGGTGTCGGCCCCAAGGTGGCGCTGGCGGTACTGTCCGGCATGGCGGCGGATGAATTCGTGCGTACCGTGCGCAACAATGACATTGCTGCTATTGTCCGCATACCCGGCATCGGCAAGAAAACCGCCGAGCGCCTCACCGTGGAGATGCGGGATGGCCTGGCGGGCTGGAGCGAGACGGCGGAGCAGCCCGGAGCCGGTGATGCCGGTGCCCGCGAGCGCGTGGTGGAGCACAGCGAGGAGGCCGAGACGGCGCTGATCGCGCTGGGCTACCGGCCCCAGGATGCCAGCCGTATGATCAGCCGGGTACTGAAGGACAATGAACCGGGGCTGGGCCGCGACGAGCTGATCCGTCTGGCCCTGCGCAATGCCCTGTGAGGCGAGCCCGGGCCGTGAGGTTGCCGCAGCAAGGAGTAGAGACCGTTGGATGAAGATCGCCTGATCACCCCGCAGCTCACCAGCAACGAACAGTCGCTGGACCGTGCCGTGCGTCCGGTCTACCTGAAGGATTATGTGGGCCAGCCCGCCGTGCGCGAGCAGATGGACATCTTCATCAATGCCACCCGCAACCGCGACGAGGCGCTGGACCATACCCTGATTTTCGGCCCGCCCGGACTGGGCAAGACCACTCTGGCCAACATCATCGCCAACGAGCTCGGTGTGGCGATCAAGACCACGTCCGGTCCGGTGCTGGAGAAGGCCGGTGACCTGGCCGCGCTGCTGACCAACCTGGAAGCCCGCGATGTGCTGTTCATCGACGAGATCCACCGCCTCAGTCCGGCCATCGAGGAGATCCTCTATCCGGCCATGGAGGATTACCAGCTCGACATCATGATCGGCGAGGGTCCGGCGGCGCGCTCCATCAAGCTGGACCTGCCGCCGTTCACCCTGGTCGGCGCCACCACGCGGGCTGGTCTGTTGACCTCGCCGCTGCGCGACCGCTTCGGCATCATCCAGCGCCTGGAGTTCTACACCGTGGAGGAGCTGAGCCATATCGTGACGCGTTCGGCCGGTATCCTCGGCTGTGAGATCGACGTCGCCGGCGCCGGTGAAATCGCCCGCCGGTCACGCGGTACGCCCCGGATCGCCAATCGTCTGCTGCGCCGCGTACGCGACTACTCCGAAGTGCGCAGCGACGGCATGATCAATGCCGATACCGCCGGCCAGGCGCTGGACATGCTGGCCGTGGACAGCCATGGTTTCGACCACATGGATCGGCGCCTGCTGCTGGCCATGATCGAGAAGTTCGGTGGGGGACCCGTGGGTGTGGACAGTCTGGCAGCCGCAATCAGCGAGGAACGTGACACCATCGAGGATGTGCTGGAACCGTTCCTGATCCAGCAGGGCTTCATGATGCGCACACCGCGCGGCCGGATGGTGACCCCACATGCCTATGTGCATTTCGGCCTGCCGGCACCGTCGGGTGAAGCGCGAGGAGATCTGTTCGGTTCGCCGGGCGAGTGAGCGATTGACCGCTTTCTGCCATCTTTCATCAGGCCTCTGTCACATTCCGCCAAAGTCCACGGTATCAGTGGCCGCGTCCTTGACTTATAATGCGGCAGGAATTTACCGCAGAGAACAACCAACGGAGACCGCCTGGTGAACAACGAAATGAGCGTCTGGAGTCTTATTGCGGACGCCACGCTGACCGTGCAGCTGGTCATGCTCATCCTGGTCATTGCGTCCATCGTGTCCTGGGTCATGATCATCCAGCGCTGGCTGGTGCTGTCCAGTGCCGAGCAGGGCATGCTGCATTTCGAGAAGCGCTTCTGGTCCGGCATGGACCTGAGCCAGCTCTACAAGGAAGGTAGCAACCGACTCAAGGAAGGACAGCCCGTGCTGGGGATGGAGGCCATCTTCCGCGCCGGTTTCAAGGAGTTCATGCGGCTGCGTCAGCAGGGCAGCGTCAATCCGGACAGCATGATGGCCAGTTCCCAGCGCGCCATGCGGGTCGCCTACGCCCGTGAAGAAGAGAAACTGGACAAGAACCTGCCGTTCCTGGCCACCGTCGGCTCCGTTTCGCCGTACATCGGCCTGTTCGGCACCGTCATCGGCATCATGAACTCCTTCATCGGGCTGGCCAACCAGAGTCAGGCCACGCTGCAGGTGGTGGCGCCGGGGATCGCCGAGGCGTTGATCGCCACCGCCATGGGCCTGTTCGCCGCGATCCCGGCCGTGGTGGCCTATAACCGCTATTCATCGCGGGTGGAGTCCATCGTCAACAACTACATCACGTTCACCGAGGAATTTTCCAGCATCCTGCACCGTCAGGTGGTGAGCCACAACACATGACGGGTCAGATGGGTCATACAACCGGTCAGGGTCATTGAGACATGGAAATCCAGCGCAGAAAACGCCGACAGATGTCCGAGATCAACGTCGTGCCCTATATCGACGTGATGCTGGTCCTTCTGATCGTGTTCATGGTCACCGCGCCGCTGCTGACCCAGGGCCTGCGCGTGGATCTGCCGCAGGAGTCGTCCGAGCCGCTGGACGTGGACGAAGAGAGTGAATCGCTGGTCATCGAGTTGACCGCCAACAATGACTACTACGTCAACCTGGGTGTGACCACGCCGGAGGAGCAGACCCCGGTGGCGCTGGAGCAGATCGGCCAGCAGGTCACACGGATCGTCGAGGCCAACCCGGCCATACAGGTGTTTGTGGAAGGTGATGCCCGCGCCAGTTACGGGCCCTTCATCAGTCTGATGGAAGAACTGCGCCGGTCCGGTGTCACCGCACCGAACCTGGTGACCAAGCCGGTCGAGGAATGAGTGAGGCACGATGACCGCGTTTAACGGCTATCCGTTGTCGATTGCCCTGGCGTTGCTCCTGCACGGGCTGATCATCGGTGCCGTGCTCTGGATGCAGCGTGCCAACACCGAAGTGCCGGAGATCGTTCAGCCACCCTCGGTGCAGGCCACGTTGGTGGAGCAGAATCCGCAGGAACGCAATGAGCGGGTCCAGCAACAGCGGCAGCAGCAACAGGAACAGCAGCGCCGTGAAGAGCAGCGCCGGGAGGAAGAGCGCCGCGCCGAGGAACAACGCCAGGCGGAACTGGAGGCGCAGCGCGAACGCGAGCGGCAGCAGGCCGAGCAGCGCGCCCGCGAGGAGGAACAGCAGCGGCGCCAGGAGGAAGAGCGTCGCCAGCGCGAGTTGCAGGAGCAGCGCGAGCGCGAACGGCAGGAGGCCGAACAGCGACGCCAGGAAGAACAACGACGCCGTGAGCAGGAAGCCCGTCGCCAGGAAGAGGAGGCGGCCCGCCAGGCCGCCGCCGAGCAGGCGGCGCGGGAGCAGGCTGAAACAGACGCGGAGGTGGTGGGGGCCTACACCGCCATCATCCATGACCTGGTGCAGCAGAACTGGTCGCGTCCGCCCAGTGCCCGCAATGACATGACCGCCGTGTTGCGTATCCAGCTGGTGCCGACCGGTGAAGTGGTGGACGTGCAGATCGTGCAGTCCAGTGGCGATGCGGCCTTTGACCGGGCGGCGGAAAACGCGGTGCTCGCGGTGGGCCGGTTCTCGGAACTGCAGGGGATGCCACCGCGACTGTTCGAACGTAATTTTCGCTCGCTGTTACTGACATTCCGACCGGAGGATCTGAGAAATTGATGTATCACAAATGGCAGGTCTGGCTGATTCTGATGCTGTTCAGCGGTGTGGTTTCGGCCGCTGAACTGAACATCGAGATCACCCGCGGTGTGGACAATCCGATTCCCGTCGCCGTGGTCCCATTCGAGTGGAACGGAGCCGGCAGTCCGGACGAGGACGTGGGCGATGTCATCGGCCGCAATCTCGAACAGGTGGGGGAGTTCCGGGCCCTGCCACCCGACAACATGCTGAGCATGCCCAGCCAGGAAAGCGAGGTGTACTTCCGTGACTGGCGTATCCTGGCACAGCAATACCTGGTGGTGGGACAGATCGATCAGCCCGCCGGCAGCAATCGCGTGGAAGTGCAGTGGGAGTTCTTCGATGTGGTCCGGGAAGAGAAGCTGGTGGGCGAGGTGCTGACCGGCAGCGTGGATCAGCTGCGCGATATCGCCCACGAGATCAGCAACGTGGTCTATGAAGAGATCACGGGGCGGCGGGGTGCTTTCGATACCCGGATCCTGTATGTCTCCTCCGAGGGTGCGATCGATTCCGAGCGTTACCGGTTGCATGTGGCCGACTACGACGGCCGTCGGCCGCAGGTCCTGCTCGAGTCCTCTGCCCCCATCATGTCGCCCACCTGGTCTCCGGATGGCCGTCGTATCGCCTATGTGTCGTTCGAGACGGACTATCCCAGAATCTATATCCAGGATCTGGCCAGCGGCGAGCGACGTCAGTTGCCCGGCTACAGTGGGATCAACAGTTCCCCGGTCTGGTCGCCGGATGGCGAGCGCATGGCCGTGGTGCTGTCACGGGATGGCAGCCCGGACGTGTATGTGCTCGATCTGGACACGGACGAGCTGACGCGGTTGACCGATCATCCCAGAGCCGAGACCGAACCCAGCTGGACCCCCGACGGTGAGCGGGTGCTGTTCACCTCGGATCGTACCGGTCAGCCCCAGATCTACAGCATCGGCATGGACGGCGGGTTTCCGGAGCGGCTCACCTTCGACTGTTTCTATTGTGCCAAGGGCAAGATCCTGGATGACGGGGTCAACCTGGTGCATGTGCGTCGCGATACAAGGCAGGATTCCAGCTACAGTATCGCGGTACTCAACATGGACACGCTGCGTGTGACGCGTCTCACTGATACGTCCCTGGACGAATCTCCGAGTGTGGCGCCCAACGGCAGCATGGTCATGTACGGAACGACCTACGAGGGACGCGGCGTGCTGGATGCCGTTTCCATTGACGGTCGTATACGCTTCCGTTTACCATCGCCGCAGGGCGATGTACGGGAGCCGGCCTGGTCACCGTATCTCAATTGATGCAAGCAGGCATTGTCTGGATTCAACGACTGTTCATTGGAGGACACGCAGAGTGGTTACAAAACAAGAACTGATAAAATCGGCTTTTCTGGCATTGGTGGTACTGGGTCTGGCGGCCTGTAGCTCTACCAGTGAAACGGACAGTGCCCCCGACACCTCGGCAGAGGATGCGGCTGCCGCAGAAGAAGCGGCACGTGCCGCGCGTATGGAGGAGCAGGAACGTCTGCGCCGTCAACGCGAACGTGAGGAACAGGAGCGCATCGAGCAGGCGGCCCTGGACACCACGGTTTTCTACTTCGACTTTGACGTGGCCGAGTTCCAGCCGTCCGATCGTGAGACGCTGGTCTATCACGCCCGTGAACTGGCCGAGAATTCCGGTAAGCGTATCCGTCTGGAAGGTCATGCCGACGAGCGTGGCACGCGTGAGTACAACCTGGCGCTGGGCGAGCGACGCGCCAACAGCATCCGTGATTTCCTGATCGTGAACGGGGCGTCACGCTCACAGATCGAGACGGTCAGCTACGGGGAAGAGCGTCCCGCCGCCCGCGGTCAGACCGAAGAGGCCTACGCGCAGAACCGTCGCGTGGAAATCGTCGAAATCAACTGATTGCCATAGAGAGCGATATGCAAAAGGCAACCACGCTGTCTGCTGTTTCCCTGGTCACCGCCCTGGTGGCCGGGGGTCATACGTTGCCGGCAGTGGCACAGCCCTCCGGTAGCAATGATGCCGTGATGTTGCTCTACAATCAGTTTTCCGACATGCAGGAGGAACTGGCTGATCTGCGCTCCATGGTGGAGGAGCAGGCCAATGAGATTCGGCGCCTGCAACGCAATACCCGGGATCGCTACACGGACCTGGATTCGCGCATCAGCCAGCTGTACCAGGATCGGGAGGCCGGCTCGGCCCAACAGCCGCCGGCCACTGTATCCGACAGCCCGCTGCCTTCGGCATTGCCCGGGCAGGATGCCGCGGGTCCAAATGGCAACGCCAGCGGTAATGGAACCTCCGGTTCCGGACAATCCGTGGCCGGTAGCGGCACCATGGATAATGACACGGATAATGAGTTGTTGCCCGATCCGGCCGGCATGACCGAACAGCAGCTGTACCAGTTTGCGCTGGATACCCTGCTGCAGAACGAGGATTACCAGCTCTCCACGGACGCATTCGACCTGTATCTGCAGGAATATCCGGATGGCCGGTATGTGACCAATGCCTGGTACTGGAAAGGCCAGGCGTTGATCAACCTGTCCATGCTGGAGGAAGCCCGTGACGCCTTTGAGGTCATCGTCAATGACTATCCGGACGGTCGCAAGATCGAGGATGCGATGTACTCGCTGGGCACCGTCTACGGTCAACTGGGGGACGAGGCCCGCGCGCGGCAGTTGCTGCAGCAGGTCATGAGCCGTTTTCCCAATACCTCGGCCGCCAATCTGGCCGACATCTATCTCCGTTCCCTGAACTGATCCGGATCGGCATGACCTCTCAGCTGCTTGCCACCACCGCGGATGCCGCGGACCGTTCCGCCGGTGCCGATTCCCTGCGCATCAACGAGATCTTTCATTCCCTGCAGGGCGAGACCAGCACGACCGGCCTGCCCACCGCATTCGTGCGCCTGACCGGATGCCCGCTGCGTTGTCATTACTGCGATACCGAATATGCCTTCCACAACGGCCGGGTCATGAGCCTGGATGCCATTGTCGAGCAGGTGGCCTCGCGGCCGATGCGCCATGTCACGGTCACCGGTGGCGAACCACTGGCCCAGCCGGGTTGCCTGCCCCTGTTACGCCGGCTCTGTGATGCCGGCTATCGTGTTTCGCTGGAGACCAGTGGCGCCATGGACATCAGCGGAGTGGACGATCGTGTGGTGATCATTCTGGATCTCAAGACGCCGGCCTCCGGGGAGTGCGCTCGCAATCGGGAGGACAATATCCCCCTGCTCAAGCCCACTGATGAGGTCAAGTTCGTGATCTGTGATCGCGGCGACTATGATTGGGCCAGGGAGAAAATGGTGGAGCATGCGCTGGTGGATCGTGTTGCCGAGGTGCTGTTCAGTCCGGTACACGAGACACTGCCGCCCCGGGATCTGGCGGACTGGATCGTGGCCGATGCGCTGCCGGTGCGGATGCAGCTGCAGTTGCACAAATTCATCTGGGGCGATCTGCCGGGGTATTGATCATGAGTCGGGCCGTGGTGCTGTTGTCGGGTGGGCTGGATTCCGCCACCTGTCTGGCCATTGCACAGAGTGAGGGGCATGATTGCCTGCCCATCAGTTTCGACTACGGGCAGCGGGCGCACAGCGAGCTGGCCGCGGCGCAGCGTGTGGCGGAGTCATTGGGAGTGGTGCCGCCACGGGTGATTCCGCTGGACCTGGCCAGTCTGGGAGGCTCGGCGCTGACAGACCGGCAGATGGACATACCGGAAGAGGACGGGCCAGCGGGCGAGATTCCGGTGACCTACGTGCCCGCGCGCAATACCGTCTTTCTGTCCTGGGCCCTGGCGTTGGCCGAAGTCAGCGAGGCCGGGCACATCTATATCGGCGTCAATGCCCTGGACTACTCCGGCTATCCGGATTGCCGGCCCGAGTTCATCGGCGCCTTCGAGCACATGGCCAACCTGGCCACCCGCGCCGGCGTGGAAGGACAGGAGCTGCGCATCGAGGCGCCGCTACAGCTTTCCAGCAAGGCGGAAATCATCCGCCGTGGCACCGGGCTGGGCGTGGACTACAGCCTGACGGTCAGCTGCTATCAGGCGGATGTCGAGGGTCGGGCCTGTGGACGCTGTGACAGCTGCCGACTGCGGCGCAAGGGGTTCGAGGAAGCCGGTGTGCCGGATCCGACCCGATACCAGGGGTTGCAGCGCCCCTGAATCGGTGATTTTTTTGCCGTCGGGGCTTGAGTTTTTCTGGCGAGCTAGTATGATGTCGCACTTTCCAGATGGGTCGTTAGCTCAGTGGTAGAGCAGTTGGCTTTTAACCAATTGGTCGATGGTTCGAATCCATCACGACCCACCATCTTTCCGGGCATCCGGGTTCACCGGTAGCTCGTATCACCGTCTCTCCAGACTCTTCTCAGTCGGCCGGAAAAGTGACACGGTTCCGACCGCCACTTTTGCTTTCGTACATCAGCAGGTCGGCCTTGGCCAGCAGCTCCCCGAGGTCTTCGGACGTTTCCGGGTAGAACACGCAGCCGATGCTCACCGTGGTGCTGATCCGATCTCCGCCGGCATCGAAACTCATATTGGCGATCGATTGTCGCAGACGTTCAGCCGCTTCCCGCGCCGCCGCTGGTTCGGTGCCCGGTAGCAGCGCGATGAACTCGTCGCCCCCGTAGCGGGCGATGATATCCGAGCTTCGCAGTGTCTTGAGACAGGTCGTGGCCAGATTACGCAGCATTTCATTGCCGGTTTCGTGGCCGAACCGGTCGTTGATGGTTTTGAAAGAGTCCATATCGATCATCATCAGGGCGAAATGCCCGTTCTGCTGCTTTGCGCGGGCCTCTTCCTTCCGCAGCACGCTATTGAAGGCCCGCATGTTCAAAAGACGGGTGAGCTCATCGGTTTCGGCCAGTTCCTGTGCGAATGAGCGCGCCGATCGCATATCCGCGGCCAGAAGTGAGGTCAGGTAGGCGACCAGGACGACCGGCGCAAAGTTCAACAGCACCTGGCTGAAGGTGGCATAGCTGAAAAACATTTCCTGTTCGGCCGCGTAGGCGGCGTGGAGGTAGAGGGCCGTGATCAGCCCGACCTGCAGCAGGGTCGTCACTTTGCCCAGGGTGAGCGCCGAAAAAATGGTCGGCAGCAGGTACAGGCTGAGCAGGGGACTTTCGGACTTGCCGGTGTGCCAGACAGAAAATGTGACCAGTGCGATCATGACCCAGGTTTCCAGGGCCAGCTTCCAGCGTCTCTCCAGGCTGAACAGTTTCAGATACCGAAAGAGAATCACGAATACCGCAAACGCCGCGCAGGCCAGGATCACCAGCTCGTTGCCGGAGGAGGCGCCGGGAATCACGGAATACCCCAGGATCAGCACCAGCAGCAGCCACTCGAATTCGGCCAACGTGCGGTTGAAGCCGTCCAGCTCGATCTGGTCGGAGTGAATACTGGAGTGCTGCCCGGCGTTTTCGTTTTCGCGTCTGTCGATCATCTTCATATAATCTCAGGAACCGGGCGCTGCGACAAACCCTGAGTGACTATCCCTTCCGGATCATGGTTGTGGTAAAAATTCCCACAGGCTATACTCCACCCATCTACTGTACCGGATTGTGAGCATGCGGGTTTCCATCCTGAAGGCCAGTGCCCATCGAGTCCACTGTTTCCTTGTTCTGCTGTGCCTGACCCTGTCCGGGGCGACAACGGCGCTGGCGGCCGACGGGACGGCTCCGACATTGTGGCGACTCGAGCCCGGGCCGCGGCAACAGATTGTCGTGGACGCCTCTGCGTTGGCATTGTTACAGGCCGGGCAACGTGTACGCACGCCGCTTCCCGGCGGAGACCGGGACTGGCGGATCTCGGCCAGCGAATCCTTCCTCAATGGCGATGCCACCCTGCGGGCGACGTCGCCGGACGGCAGCGAGTCGCTGACCATGACCTGGGGTGAGCGGGCACTGTTCCTGACCCTGGAGAGTGATGAGGGCATCTGGCGCCTCGAGGCGGGCCGCGATCCGGATGCCGCGTCGTACCGCGGCCGTCTGACCGAGGCGCAGCCGCTGCCCGCGCACGCCGCGCCCCGTGACTATGTCATCCCCCGCCGACCCGGCCGTGGAACTCCGCTCAGCCTTCCCCTGTCCGTGAGCGCCTCCGGTAACGATGGGACCGCAATGCAGGCCCTGGACAGCGATGGCGGCCCGTTCCACGTCCGGCAACAGTTCGGACAGGGCGCCGTGGTTGCCGGCCGCTCGCTGGAGACCACGCTGACCGTCACCATCACCAACCGCTCATCGTCCGCGCGTGAGCTGCCGACGGTGGAGCTGTATTTCATTCTGGAAGACATGGAGGTCCTGTCACAGCCGTCGGGCTGCCGCCGCGAGGTGGTGCGCCAGGTCGGCCTGCCCGAGCAGCCGGTGTTGCGTTGTGATGTCGCCTCCGCCACCCTGGCGGCCGATGATTCGCGCCGGCTGGAATTCCGCGTGCGGGCCGGTGACGGAGAACGCCAACCGGGTGAGCGGCTGTTCAGTTCCGTTCTGCTCGACGGCCAGCAGCACGATGCGGCCATCAATGTCGTGGCCGACGTCACCACGGGACAGGATCCGGACGGGGGCGGAATCAGCTCGTTCAATGCCGCGCTGCGGTCCACCACCGATACCGACCTGGGCGGCGAGGTGCTGATCGATGTGCTGGTGCTGTACAGCGCCGGGGCGGAACAGCGCTACGGCAACGGTGTGGAGACCCGGATCAATCAGCTGTTCAGTGTGGCCAATCGCATTTACCGGCGCAGCGGCGTCGACATCAGTCTGCGCCCGGTCCGGCACCAACGGGTGTCGTATCCCGACCGTCATGACATGGCCCGCGCCCTGGATGATCTGACCTATGCGGAAGACCCGGCGCTGGAGGATGTGGCCGCGCTGCGCCGGGAGTGGGGCGCCGATCTGGTCATCCTGTTCCGCCCGCGGGGTGAAGAGACCGACCGCTGCGGGCTGGCCAATCTGGGTGGCTACCAGACCGCCGGCGACCTGACCAGTTTCAATGACCGTGATTATGCCTACTCGGTGGTGGCCGTGGATTGTCCGCTGGACGCCGTGGTGGCCCACGAGGTCGGGCACAACATGGGGCTGACCCATTCCCATGCCGAGGACGGCGAGGGCGGCACCTTCCCGTACGCCACCGGTCACGGCCAACCCGGCCGCTTCGTCACGGTGATGGCCGATCCGGCCTACTTCGGTGATGCATCCCGCCTGTCGCTGTTCTCCAGCCCGGCGCTGGACTGCGAGGGAGAGCCCTGTGGCGTGCCCGCCGGCGAGTCGATGCCAGCCGATGCAGCGCGGACCCTGAACACCGTGCGCTACCAGGTCGCCAACTACATGCCGACCCGGGTGCCGCCGATCACCGGCCGGCGCGTCGGCACCGGAGACGGCTCGTCCACGTCCGCCCGGATCGGTCTGGTGGCGACCACCGCCGGGGGGCGCGAGACCCTGGAGACAATCACCCCCGCCGATGAAGTCGACATCACCGCACGCTTTGATGTGGACCCGGCCCATGTCGGGCGCCGCGCCGAATTCCATGTGCTGGGCGAGCTGGACGGCGAGTTCCTGCAGTTGCTGGGCCCGTCTCTGCGCACGGCCGGCTGGAGCGGGCAGGTCAGTGCCCTGCGGCCATTCGGCGAACCCGTGACCCTGGGTGAGCGGGAGGCGTTCACGGTGGTGTCGGGCTTTCGGGCTCACAAGGACATGGCCGGCTCCGTGCTACAGCTGTTCATCGCCTACCGGCTGCTGGACTCCGGCGAGCTGGTCTACTCGCTGGAGCCCCTGCGGCTGCCCATTCGGCCCGCACCCTGACGTGTTATACTGCCGCGCTTGCGAACTGGCTAAGCGGCGGTGACCCGAATATGGCGCAATTCAGACGGATCGGCCTGGTGGGGCGACTGGGACACGCGGCAACCGTGGATTCCCTGCGCCGCCTGGTCGCTTTCCTGGAACAACGTGATCTGGAGATCGTGCTCGACGAGCGCACGGCCGCCAACCTGCCGTCGGGTCGTCACATCGTTCACAGCCGGGATGAGCTGGGCGCTGAATGCGACCTGGTGATCGTGGTCGGGGGCGACGGCAGCATGCTGGGCGTGGCCCGGGTCATGGCCGCCCACCATGTGCCGGTGATCGGTATCAACCGCGGCCGCCTGGGGTTCCTGACCGATATCCTGCCGGAGGAGATCGAGGACAGCCTGGCCCGGGTGCTGGACGGGGAGTTCACCGAGGAAAGCCGTTTCCTGATCGAGTTCGACGCCTGGCGTGACGGAGCGTGTCATCCCGGCAGTTGTGCGTTGAACGATGTGGTCCTGCACCCCGGCACCGCCGCGCAGATGATCGAGTTCGAGCTGTTCATCAATGACCAGTTCGTCAACTCCCAGCAGTCCGACGGACTCATTGTCGCCACGCCCACCGGCTCCACCGCCTACTCCCTGTCCGCCGGCGGTCCGATCATGCACCCCAGTCTCAATGCCCTGGCCGTGGTGCCCATGTACCCGCATTCCCTCAGCAGCCGACCGCTGGTGATCGACGCCGACAGTGTCGTCCGTATAGTGGTGGTGGAGCAGCGCTCACTGCTGCCCCTGGTGAGCTGTGACGGTGCCGTGCAGTTCACCACCGAGCCGGGCGACGAGATCGTGATCCGCAAGAAGGCCGAGGCCCTGCGACTGATCCATCCGCCCGAACACAACTACTACCAGACCTGCCGCAGCAAACTGGGCTGGGGCAACCGTCTGATCCGGGATGAACAATGATGCAACGGGTAGCCAGCCTGGACAGTCACATCGATCTGCGTCCATTGATCGTGGCGCTGCAGCGTTACGGGGTGCGTCTCCGTGTCACCGAGGAAGCCGGCCAGCAGGTGATCTGGGCCCGCGATGAACAGGAGGCCGAGCAGATTGCCGCCATTCTGGACGATTGGCGCGCCGGGCGTCTGTCCGTGCCCGAGCTGGACCCTTCCGCCACCCGCATGGCCGGCCCCGGCGTCAAGGATCTGCTGAACCGGCTGCTGCGGGCCGGCTGGTACGCGCCGGTCAGCCTTTCCGCCATTGCCCTGTGTCTGCTGGTGGCGCTGATCAGCGGCTTCGGCAGCCGGCTGGAGCCGGTGAGCTGGATGTTTTTTCCGAACATCGACTTCGGCACCGGCAACGCCTTCATCGGTCTGCTCACCGGCATCAGTGGTGTCAGCGATGTGATCCGGCTGTTCACTCCGGCGCTGCTGCACTTCGGCATCATCCACCTGGTGTTCAATTCCCTGTGGCTGTGGCACCTCGGGGAACGCATCGAGAGCGCGCTGGCCACGGTGCCGTATATCGGCCTGATTCTGGCCACGGCATTTTTCGGCAACGTCGCCCAGTTCCTGTGGAGCGGCGGGCAGGCCAATTTCGGCGGCATGTCCGGCGTGGTCTACGGGCTGATCGGCTACATCTGGATGTGGCAGACGTTCGTACCGCGGACGCGGTTGCAGCTGCCGGCAGCCATGATCGGCATTTTCCTGGCGGCACTGGTGCTGATGGAAGTGCTGGCATCGGCCTTCATCGCCACCGCCGCCCACGTCGGCGGACTGGTGTCCGGCATGATCTACGGCGTCGCCATGGCGCAGTTATACGGCAGAGACAAGAGGACAGCGTGATGGCAGGACCGCGGACCCTGGAGGAGATTCTGGCGACCATGAATCCGGAGATCCTCATGAACATGAAAACCGCCGTCGAGACCGGCCGCTGGGCCAATGGCGGCAGACTGACCCCGGAGCAGACCGAACTGTGCCTGCAGGCCATCATCGCCTATGAAGAGCGCCACCTGCCCGAACACGAGCGCACCGGCTACATCGACCGCACCGGCCTGGGCACGAAAAAGCCCGCCGCCGATCATTCAACGGCCGCCGATGAACCACAGCCGCTGAACATCCGCGGCACTGACGGAGACCACCAATGACTGCGCTGGCCAGCGGACAACTGCGCAAGATGCACACCCGCCTGGAGTCCCCGGTGCAGTATGGCCTGCCGCTGGGCGGTGAGTCGGTAATACTGAATGAACACATCGGCAAAGGCCTGCGCCTGCAATGGGACGGCGAGATCACCTGCGTGAACTGTGGCCGTCACACCAACAAGAGCTTCAACCAGGGCTACTGCTACCCCTGTTTCACCACCCTGGCGCAGTGCGACTCCTGCATCATCCACCCAGAGAAATGCCACTACCACAAGGGCACCTGCCGCGAGCCGGAGTGGGGCGAGCGCTTCTGCATGCAGGACCACGTCGTCTACCTGGCCAACTCCAGCGGTATCAAGGTCGGCATCACCCGCGCCACCCAGATCCCCACCCGCTGGATCGACCAGGGCGCCGTGCAGGCCCTGCCCGTGATCCGCGTGCGCAGCCGCCTGCAGTCCGGCGCCCTGGAAGTGATGTTCCGCCAGCACGTTGCCGACAAGACCAACTGGCGCGACATGCTCAAGGGCAGCGACCACCGCATGGACCTGGAGGCCGAGCGCGACCGCCTGCTAGAGGAATGCGCCAGCGAGATCCACGACATTGAACAGCAGTTCGGCTTCCACGCCATCAGTGTGCTGAACGGCATCGACCCGATCGAGATCGACTACCCGGTGACGGAATATCCGACCAAAATCAGTTCAATGAATTTCGACAAGGACCCGGTCGTAGAAGGTAAGCTCATGGGCATAAAGGGCCAATACCTGATGTTCGATACCGGGGTGATCAACATGCGGCGCTTCGGCGGCTACCACATCACCGCCGAAAGCCTCTGACCGGCCGGTAAGTCCCGGTGGCGAGGTAACGAGCCAACGGGAGCTTACCGGCCGGGCAGAGGCTCTCCCGCGGTCCACAGGATGGTGGTGTCCCGGATCGCCCGGGGTGCTCCCGCCGGCTCGTTTCCTCGCCTTCGGGACACCCCGGGCACTCCGGGACGCGGACTGCGGTGGTCACGGCGGGGCGAAAACCGGGTCTACAGTATTCCGAAACGAATTCGACAAATAGAGAGTGAGACAGTATGCGAGATGCACAGGCCAGAACGATCTACCTGAAGGACTACCAGCTGCCGGCTTTCCTGATCGACAGAACGGAGCTGCGGTTCGATCTGGGTGAGGACAGTTCCACCGTGAGTTCGAAGTTGACGATGCGGCGGAACCCGGATCTGGTCGGCAACAATGCCGATGAGCTGGTGCTGGATGGCCAGGACATGGTGCTGGAGTCGCTACGGATCAACGGCCGGGAGCTGGAGAAGGACGAGTACCTGGTGGAGGACGAGACGCTGACCGTGCGCTCGCTGGCGCACTCCCTGGGCGACCAGGCCGGGGAGATCGACAGCGGCTTCCTGCTGGAGTGCGTGACGCGGCTCAAGCCACAGGAGAACACCAGCCTGGAAGGACTGTACAAGTCCGGTGGCGGCACCATGTTCTGCACGCAGTGCGAGGCCGAGGGTTTCCGCAAGATCACCTATTACCTGGACCGCCCGGACGTGATGTCGAAGTTCACCACCACGGTGGTGGCGGACAAAGAGAAGTATCCGGTGCTGCTGTCCAATGGCAATGACATCGACAAGGGCGAGTCCGACGGCGGGCGCCACTGGGTGACCTGGGAGGATCCGTTCCGCAAGCCGGCCTACCTGTTCGCGCTGGTGGCGGGGGACCTGAGCCACATCGAGGATGAGTTCACGACGATGTCCGGCCGTGACGTGAAGCTGCAGCTGTTCGTCGAGCCCAAGGACCTGGACAAGTGCGACCACGCCATGCGCTCGCTGAAGAACGCCATGAAGTGGGACGAGGACGTCTACGGGCGCGAGTACGACCTGGACATCTTCATGATCGTCGCCGTGGATGACTTCAACATGGGCGCCATGGAGAACAAGGGCCTGAACATCTTCAACACCTCCTGCGTGCTGGCCAACCCGGAGACCACCACGGACGCCGCCTTCCAGCGCGTCGAAAGCGTGGTGGCCCACGAGTACTTCCACAACTGGTCGGGCAACCGCGTGACCTGCCGCGACTGGTTCCAGCTCAGTCTGAAGGAAGGCTTCACGGTGTTCCGTGACTCGCAGTTCTCCGCCGACATGAATTCGCCCACCGTCAAGCGCATCGAGGACGCCACCATGCTGCGCACCGCACAGTTTGCCGAGGACGCCGGCCCCATGGCCCATCCCGTGCGACCCGACTCCTACATGGAGATCGGCAACTTCTACACTCTGACCATCTACGAGAAGGGCTGCGAAGTCGTGCGCATGATCCACGAGCTGCTGGGCCGCGAGAACTTCCGCAAGGGCTCGGACCTGTACTTCGAGCGCCATGACGGCCAGGCCGTGACCACCGAGGATTTCGTGAAGGCCATGGAGGATGCCAGCGGCATCGACCTGACGCAGTTCCGCCGCTGGTACACCCAGGCCGGCACGCCGCGCCTGGAAGTCACCGCCAACTATGACGAGAGCACCCGCGAGTACGAGCTGCTGGTGCGCCAGTCCACGCCACCGACCCCGGACCAGCCCGCCAAGGACCCGCTACACATCCCATTGCGCATGGGCCTGATCGGCCGCGACGGCAAGGAGCTGCCGCTGAAGTTGAAGGGCGCCGACGACAATGAGGGCCAGACCGACCGTGTGCTGGATGTGACGAAGAATGTGCAGAGCTTCGTGTTCACGGACATCGACGAGGCGCCGGTGCCGTCCCTGCTGCGCGGCTTCTCCGCGCCGGTGAAACTGCACTTTGACCACAGCCGCGAGGACCTGCTGTTCCTGATGACCAGCGACAGCGACGGTTTCAACCGCTGGAACGCCTCCCAGGCGCTGGCCTCCGAAGTCATCGACGAGCAGATCGAGGCGCACCATGCAGGCCGCAAGCTGCAACTGGACCCGACCCTGGACCGCGCCTTCGAGCAGGTGCTGGACTCGGCCATCGCGGATGCGGAGGGCGATGACCAACTGGACCGCCACATGATCGCCCAGTTGCTGGCCCTGCCGTCCGAGGCCTATCTGGCCGAGCAGGCCGAGGTCATCGACGTGGACGGCATCCACAATGCGCGCGAGTTCACCGCCAATTCCCTGGCCAGCCAACACAGGGACCGCTTCGCGCGACTGCATGAGCTGTGCCTGAGCGATGCGCCGTACAGCCCCGACGCCGAGGGCATCGCGCGCCGCGCGCTGAAGAACGTGTGCCTGATGTACCTGATGCGCACCGGGCAAGAGCAGTGGCTGGGCGTCTGCGAGAAGCAGTTCGAAGACGGTGGCAACATGACCGACGTCAGCGCCGCGCTCACTCTGCTGGTGAACAGCCGCATGCCGACCGCCGAAACCGCCGCCGAGCGCGCGCAGGAACAGTTCTTCGAAAAATGGCAGGAAGAGGCCCTGGTGGTGGACCAGTGGTTCAGTATCCAGGCCACTTCCAGCAAGCCGCACACACTGGAGCGCGTCCACGCACTGATGCAACATGACGCCTTCGACCTGCGCAACCCCAACAAGGTCCGCGCCGTGATCGGCGCCTTCTGTAACCGCAACCCGGTCAACTTCCATCACAAGAGCGGGGAGGGTTACCGGTTCCTGGCCGACCAGGTCATCGAGCTGAATGCGCTGAACCCGCAGATTGCCGCGCGGCTGCTGACGCCGCTGACGCGGTGGCGGCGGTATGATGAGAAGCGTCAGGAGCTGATGAAGGCGGAGCTGGAGCGGGTGATGATCACCGAGGATCTGTCTAAGGATGTGTTTGAGGTGGTGAGTAAGTCGTTGCGTTGAGGCTCCGGGGCAGCGCCATCGCGGTCAAGACCGCCAGATACTGGCCAGGAGAGAGGTTGTATATGAGCAGGCCAAACGCCGTAATCCGGCGCGATGGTCAGGCAATACAAGAAACTGGCAGCGGGTCGATGAGGTCACGTTGATAACGTAAATTATTTTTCGCACATTTCGTGAAGGGCGGTGGCCCCCTCAAGTTGGTATTATTTTGGTTAGCCGACCAAATACACCGACAAAAGGAGGACCACCGTGACTACGAAGGATAGCAAATCTTTGAACAAAGTGGTGCATATTGACGACAGTCGGATCCGGGATCATCTCGGCGATCTGGAGGGACCGTATATCCCTGGTCCCTGACCATGGCGACGGCCTCTTCCTTGAACGGGTCCGGGTAGCGTTTATGCGTACGTTTCTGAGTCATGATGACACCTCAATAATCGACCAATATTGTCGCTTATTAAAGTGTCCGGTTCTATTAGACCACTACAGTTGAGCCGGTCGTTGATCGCGACGCAAAGATCCAATTCGTAAATGGTCCAATTTACCGAGGCGTTGGTACTAGGGACACTCTGATCAATCAGGATAACAGGGCACGATCGACCTGATTATGGAAATAATTACACAAAACAGCCAATATTCCAGCCACTGTACCGGGCT
>JBNJGU010000029.1:0-20267 GCA_051747985.1 Pseudomonadota bacterium
TCATAGGTCTTCTCCCCCAACTCTTGTTCTTTTATTTCGAAGAGTCAAACCAGTGAAACTGTGTTCGTCGCACCCTGCCTCTGCAGCAGAGAATCAGTATTACGCTGCTCTAATTCTTGTAATTGCAGCTCCGGAATCCGGTCCGGAGATCGTCAGGGGCGTCAAAGACAGCCCACCATGACTGATCCTGCGGCCGATCCTGGCCATCCCGCGCGCATCCCTGCCGGAACCATCCATCAATACAGTCTGTAACATATTATTACAAGCCGTATGATTTACGTAGCTTATACCGGTAAATTTCGGAGAGTCAATGGCAGGTGGTCGAATTCAGAAGAATTATGTTGCTGCTCACAGGTCTGGATTAAGGAGGGGGATTGCGGCCCGCCGAGGGAGTCCTGGACCTGGCCGGCATTATAGCTGGCGCCAAAGGTCAGCAATGGAGGTGTGGCGGTATCTAAACCGTCCAGCTCAAGGGTGAAGTCGGCGTGCAGCTGTATTTCGGTATTGATCAGGTCGCCCGGGCGGAATGACACCGGGGAATCCGGTCCCAGAGAGGGGGTGATGGTGTTCATCAGCGTGTATTCGGTGGAGCTTTCGCCCAGTCTCGCGCTCAGGTCATAACCGAGCCCGTTGTCCCACTTACCGCGCCATCCGGTGGCCAGGGAGTGATCAAAGACATCGCCCTGGAAGCGGGGGAGTGAATCCCCCGGATGTTTCTGCAGTGGTGAGTGGATCGAACCGTCCGGGCGTCGCAGATCCTCGATCGTACCGTTGTCGGGATAGGGGTAGAAGAACCCGCCGTCCGTATCACTGACCGAATAGTTGCCGAAGGCATACAGTTCGGAGCCGGTGGCCAGCGGGAGACCCGCATTGAAGAACATCCGCAGGGCGGAGGTGTTCGGCTGTCCCCATGGCTGTACCACGTCAGCGCCTTGCGCGTCACGGGCCATACGGTCGGCGGCTGCCATGAATTCAGGATCTTCGGTAACCTCGGTATACTGGGCATCAGGGTTATAGACGGGATCGCCAGGGTCCATACACCACCAGGACTCACAGTATTGCTCGCTGCATGAGGTGGCCTCCTGGTCGTAGTATTCGCCGGACAGGCTGAGAAACCGGTTGGCACCGAGCGGAAAACCGATGTTGTCCTGTACCGATGTCTGCGTACCATCCTCTTCAGTGCACTGGCCGGTGTCCGCGCTGAGACTGTTGCCTTCTTTGCAACTGAGAAGCAGAGCGGGTGATGGGAAGGGTAGCCGCAACAACTGCCAGAGCGGCATGTTGTTGCAGCGAGTGGGAGAGGGGGTGCGGGCAGAAGACCGGTCAGGGTACGCGCGCAGCGCGGATCTCGATCTCGATCAGCCAGCCATCGACGACCAGGTCCTCAATCTCGACAAAGGAACGGACTGGCTTCTGTGGGTTCTCTTCCGTGCCGAAGAACTGTCGATAGGCGCGATTGAATCCGTCGAAGTCCAGTACGCCGTGCTCGTCGGCAACACCGAAGGCGCGAACCTGGATGATATCGGACATGGACCAGCCTTCGGCTTCCAGTTTGTCCCTGAACCCGTTGAATGTGTCGATGGTCTGCTGTTCCATGTCGCCCCAGGTGCCGTCTTCCTGACGTGATGCCCCGGCGCCGCTCAGGTACATGATCTCGGCATTCGCCGGAACACGGATGGTGGTGTAGAAATGGCGCCCTTCACCCTTGCGCTCGATCTCCTGGGCGTGCGTTGTCGGTGTGGCTGTCGCCATCAGGCTCCCCATGGCCAGTACGGCTGACGCCAGGGCAAGTCGTTTCAGTGCCTTCATGCTGTGTCCTCATTGTTCTTGTGAATCCGGGTGTGGTCAATCCCGTCCAGTTTCGCCAATTGTCCGGAGGTACGCAACCACGTCCCGCATGTCCGTTTCCACGCCCAGTTCCCGGCAGTAGTGCATCAGAGTGTGGTGACTGCCCGGAATGCGGGCGGTACCCGCGTTGAAGTACAGGGGTGGTTCGTCGTCGAAGTCGCATACCTGTGGATTGCCGACTTCATCGATCAGGCCCAGTATCTGGCGTCAGAGTTGTATTGACGTGGGTGCCGGTGGTGCACCGTGATTTCTGGCTCCCTCGGTATGGTGCAAGGACGGGGCACGGTTAGATTCCTGATCAGGAATCTAGTATTATCGGCGTTTTCAGATAAAGAGCAGGAAATCATGTCCGAGTTGATGAGTCAGGGGCTGAATCTGGCCCTGGTGGGTATGGGGGTGGTATTCAGCTTCCTTGCCATTCTTGTTTTTCTGACCACCCTGATGTCGGATCTCGTGGCGCGATTACCCGGTTCCGATGCCTCGTCGCAGGCGCCCACGACCGGAGTCTCGCCGACCGCTCGCGGAAACAACGGAACGCCCGCCACAACCGACAGCACGCAGCTGGTCGCCGTAATCAGTGCGGCAATCCGTGAACACCGGCGCCGCCGCTGAACACGCCTCCAATCGATCAAAGGACGCTTCCACGATGAGCGATAACAAGAAACCATTGGGCATCACCGATGTCATACTCCGTGATGCCCACCAGTCACTGCTTGCCACCCGCATGCGCCTGGATGACATGCTGCCCATTGCCGAGAAACTCGATCAGGTAGGCTTCTGGTCACTGGAGTCGTGGGGTGGTGCCACATTTGATGCCTGTATCCGCTACCTCGGTGAGGATCCCTGGGAGCGGATCAGGGAGCTCAAGAAGGCAATGCCGAATACGCCCCAGCAGATGCTGTTCCGCGGGCAGAACATCCTGGGCTATAGACATTACGCCGATGATATTGTGGAGCGCTTCGTCGAACGGGCTGCCGAGAATGGTGTTGATGTATTCCGCGTTTTCGACGCCATGAACGACGTACGCAACCTGGAGACGGCGATCAGGGCGGTGAAGAAGCAGGGCAGACACGCGCAGGGCACCATGTCCTACACGGTCAGTCCGGTACACACCATCGAATCGTGGATTTCCATGGCGCGGCAGATCGAGGACATGGGCGCCGACTCGCTCTGCATCAAGGATATGGCGGGACTGCTGACACCGTATGTCGGGTACGAGCTGATCACCGGTCTGAAAGAAGCCACCAATCTCGATATCCACATGCAGTGTCACGCCACGACCGGCCTGTCCACGGCGACCTACCTCAAGGCGGTGGAAGCCGGAATCGACAACCTGGATACCGCCATTTCCTCCATGAGCATGACCTACGGTCACACCCCGACGGAGACGCTGGTGGCCATGTTGCAGGGCACCGATCGGGATACGGGGCTGGACATCGAACTGCTGGAGGAGATTGCCAGTTATTTCCGCGAGGTCCGCAAGAAGTACGCCCGATTCGAAGGCTCGCTGAAGGGCATCGATTCCCGCATTCTGGTGGCCCAGGTGCCGGGAGGCATGCTGACCAATCTGGAAAACCAGTTACGTGAGCAAAATGCCCAGGATCGCATGGATGAGGTGCTGGAAGAGATTCCCAGAGTCCGTCAGGAGCTTGGCTACATTCCACTGGTGACACCGACATCCCAGATCGTGGGAACACAGGCCGTGCTCAATGTGCTGACCGGTGAACGCTACAAGAGCATCACGCGGGAAACGGAAGGCGTACTCAAGGGCGAGTATGGTGCCACGCCGGCCGAGGTGGACAGCGAGCTGCAGAAACGTGTTCTGGCGGGTGGAGAACCGGTCACCTGTCGTCCGGCGGAGCTGCTGGAACCCGAGTTCGAAAAACAGAAGGCCGAGCTGAAAGCGCTTGCCGCGGAGAAAGGTTTTGACATCGTTCACGAGGTGGACGATACGCTGACCTATGCCCTGTTGCCGCAACCGGCGCTCAAGTTCTTCCAGAACCGGAACAATCCGGAGGCATTTGAACCCGCACCGGATAGTGAAGTTGCGGAGAAGGAAGCGGCCCGCCCCGGTGAGTCTTCGGGCGGGGAGCAGGGCGTGTACACCGTGGAGGTGGAGGGGCGCTCCTACGTGGTGCGGGTGACTGATGGAGGCGATGTCAGTGCCTTGAGTGAAGCGCTGCCTGCCACGTCCGTCGGCGGCAAGCCCGCGGAGGGACCATCCGGAGGCGAAGGTCACCAGGTCAAGGCGCCACTGTCCGGCAGTGTCTACCGGATTGTTGCCAACGAAGGCAGCCAGATCGGTGAAGGTGATGTGTTGATGGTGCTGGAAGCCATGAAGATGGAAACGGAGATCCGCAGTGACCGGGCCGGAACGGTCCGACAACTGCATGTCGCCGAAGGTGAGTCAGTCAGCTCCGGCGACCCCCTGGTTACGCTGGAGTGAACTGAATGGAACTGTTGACGGAACTCTGGCATACCACTGGTATCTATCAGCTGGCGTTCAAACAGGCCGCCATGATCCTGGTGGGTCTGCTGTTGCTGTACCTTGCCATCAGCAAGAAGTTTGAACCATTGCTGCTGGTACCGATCGGCTTCGGCGGCATACTGGCCAACATTCCCGGCGTTGATATAGCCGTCGCGGACGGGGTGCTGGCGCAGTTCTACCAGATGGGGCTCAGCACGGGCGTGTTTCCGCTGTTGATCTTCATGGGCGTGGGTGCCATGACCGATTTCGGTCCCTTGCTGGCCAATCCCCGGACACTGTTGTTGGGTGCCGCGGCCCAGTTCGGCATCTTTGCCACGGTGCTCGGCGCCCTGTTCCTGACGGATGTGGGGTGGTTCGATTTCACATTGCAGCAGGCGGCCGCGATCGGCATCATCGGGGGCGCTGACGGGCCCACCGCGATCTATGTGTCGGGGATCCTGGCGCCGGAGTTGCTGGGTCCGATCGCCGTGGCGGCCTACTCCTACATGGCACTGGTGCCGCTGATCCAGCCCCCCATCATGCGCATGCTCACCAGCGAGGACGAACGTCGCATCGAGATGAAGCAGCTGCGAGTGGTGTCCCAGCGGGAGAAAATCGTTTTTCCGCTGCTGCTGCTGATACTGGTGGCGCTGGTGGTGCCTTCCGCCGCTCCGCTGCTGGGCATGTTCTGCTTCGGCAATCTGATGAAGGAGTGTGGCGTGGTCGACCGGTTGACCAAGACCGCGCAGAACGCCCTGATCAACATTGTCACGATCCTGCTGGGTCTGTCGGTCGGTTCACGCCTCATGGCGGATGAGTTCCTGGTGGCCAGCACGCTGGGCATTCTGGCGCTGGGCATGGTGGCTTTCGCCATCGGCACCATGACCGGCGTGTTGATGGGCAAACTGATGAACCGTCTCAGCGCGGCGAGGATCAATCCACTGATCGGCGCGGCGGGTGTCTCCGCGGTGCCCATGGCGGCGCGGGTTGTCAATCGGGTGGGTACGGAAGCCAATCCGCACAACTTCCTGCTCATGCATGCCATGGGGCCGAATGTGGCCGGTGTCATAGGTTCTGCGATCGCGGCTGGTATACTGATCGAAATGGTCGGCTGATCAACCATGCGACAGGTGATGCAATATGCCGGAACTGGCGGAAGTGAACGAGGGCCTGACCGGGGAACAACCGGATCCGGCCTCGGTGTTGTATGTACTGGACACCAATGTCCTGATCCATGATCCGACTGCGATCGGCAACTTCGACGAACACCATGTCGTGTTGCCGATCACCGTGCTGGAAGAGCTGGATCGGCTGAAGGCGGGCAGAACAGCGCTGGCCGCCGATTGCCGCCAGGCCATTCGCGAGATCGATCGGGTGATCGGGGCGGCCGATGCCGCCGGTGTCGAGGCCGGTGTGCCCATCGGCGCCGTCGACGGATGTGGCGGCAGGGGGCGCCTTTCCGTCCTCATGACCGAAACCCCGGCGAACCTGCGGATACTGCCCGAGCACCTCAACGACAACAAGATCCTCAACGCCATCGCCCATCTGCAGCAGCGTCATCCGCGCAGTCGCGTTGTCCTTGTCACCAAGGACATCAACATGCGTCTGAAAGCGAAAGCCTGCGGTATTGACGCGGAAGACTACCAGACCGACCAGCTGCTCAGTGACATCAATCAGCTCAACAAGGGCTATCAGCAGTTCTCCGGTGATTTCTGGGAACAGATCGACACGGTGCGGACCGAACAGTGTCAGGACGGTGCCACGCTGTTTCATCTGCTTAGGGGTGAATTGGGGTTCGATGTGTTTCCCAACCAGTACCTTCACGATGAGATCGGATTCCTGGCCCGGGTCGTCGCCCTGGAGGGCGATCGCGTAACCCTGCGCCATATTGACCTGCCCGGGCGGCTGCAGAGGGAAGTCTGGGGGCTGCGTCCCCGCGACATCTATCAGGCCATGGCGCTGGATCTGCTGATGGATCCTGATGTGCACCTGGTCAACCTGACCGGTTCGGCGGGATCCGGCAAGACCATTCTGGCCCTCGCCGCTGCCATCGAACAGACTTTGCCCAACAAGATATACAAGCGTATCATCGTGACAAGAAGCGCACAGGGGCTGGACGAGGATATCGGTTTTCTGCCGGGCACGGAGGCGGAAAAGATGGAACCGTGGCTGGGGGCCATCTCCGACAATCTGGAGGCGCTGCATTACGACGACGAGAACAGCCAGGGCAGCGTGGATTACGTGCTGGCCAATGTGCCGATCCAGTTCAAATCGCTGAATTATATCCGGGGGCGGAGTTTCCAGCAGAGCCTGATCATCATCGATGAATCGCAGAACCTGACCCCGCACCAGATGAAAACCATCATCACGCGTGCCGGCACCGGCTCGAAAGTGATCTGTCTGGGCAACCTGGCGCAGATTGATACGCCCTATCTGTCACCCACCAGTTCGGGACTCACCTATTTGACCGAACGGTTCAAGCACTTCCGTCATGGTGGCAATCTGCAGCTCCAGGGGGTGCCGCGCTCACTGCTGGCGGCCTATGCCGAGGAACATCTGTGAATCTCGGGAGCAGTTGACCCGGTTCACTCAGAGTACACGTTGTGGTCCATCGTGCGGGACGGGGTATCCTTGCTCGGTTTGCCCACCGGACGGGCCGGGACACCCACGACGGTGGTGTGCGGTGCCACATCCTGCAGCACCACGCTGCCCGCTCCGATCTTGGCGCCGGTACCCACTTCGATGTTCCCCAATACCTTGGCGCCGGTCGAGATCAGCACGCCAGATCGGATCTTGGGGTGTCGGTCTCCCTGTTCGTTTCCCGTTCCGCCCAGTGTCACGGATTGCATGATGGAGACGTCATCGTCGATGACAGTGGTTTCGCCAATGACGATGCCGGTGGCGTGATCGAACATGATGCCCTGGCCCATCACGCAGGCCGGGTGGATGTCCACGCCGAAAATCTCGGAATTGCGGCTCTGCAGATACATGGCCAGGTCCTTTCGACCACGGGTCCACAGGAAATGTGCCAGGCGATGCACCTGGATGGACTGGAAGCCCTTGAGGAACAGGATGACGGGAAGGTACTGGTTGGTGGCCGCGTCACGATCATGGACCGCCTGGATGTCGAAGGCGGCCTGTCGGATCATGCGGGGCTCTTCCCGGTAGGCCATTTCGAACAGCTCCCGCAATGTCATGGCGGACATGACCGGTGCGGACAGCTTGTTGGACAAAAGGAATCCCAGGGCAGCATCCAGACTGTCATGATTCAGTACGCAGGCATACACATGGCTGGCCAACAGGGGCTCTCTCAGGATCAGTGCGTTGGCTTCTTCCCGTAAGGCACTCCAGATGTGTTGGGGCATGTCGACTCCCGTCGTTGGCGGTGGTTGGCGTTGGCGATTATATAGCAGTCCGCGGCAGGCTTACGAGTCAGGGGGCTGTCGGCCCACCCGGATGGTCCGGCTTCCGAAAATCTGGCGCTCTCCCGAGGTGGAGAGCACTTCCAGTGCCAGTGTTACAGGGCCACTGTCCTGTGGCTCCAGCGTAACGTCCTGGTGAAAACCGACATCCGGAGCATCCGGGTCCCCCGCGGCATCGGTGAGTCGCACCACGTCCGGCCGGGAGATGTCACGGGGTATCCGAGCCATCCGCTGGCCATTCAGCAGGACGGTCAGGGATTCGATGCCCTGGCCGTCATTGAAGGCCCAGCCGCTGACAGTCACCTGCCCTTCGTGGTGACTGCCAGGCAAGGGCGTATCCAGCCAGGCACGGGAAGGCATGGGACAGGATCGCGGAATGGGGGCCGCCTCTTCATGATCCGTGGTGACGGTGCCCCGATAGACGCTGAACGGCTTGATTCCGTCCAGTATCGGCCAGTGTGCCACATAGTCCAGTCCGTCAAGGAGCCCGCAGGCCCGACGTATCACCTCACGCTTCTCGATCACGTTCAGTGTGGCGTCTTCGGTGATGAAAACGGCGTTCGTGCCCGGATGTTGTTGGAGCAGACTGCTCTCGTGCATCCCCCAGAGTTGCAGTTGGGCCAGTCGACCATCGCGGACTGCTTTGTCCAGGTCGGTGGTATGGATGATCAGCTCATTGCCGTGGCCCAGATGGAAGGCGATCTGGGCCGCTGTATAGTAGTTGTCCGTGATGAGCAGGTGTGGACCTGGTCGATCCGACAGCAACTGCTCGACTTCCCGGCTCAACGGCCGCCAACCTGCCATCTTGTTGGAAAGCTGCTCGGCGTCGATCCAGCGCTGCAGCTCGGTATTGAATCCCTGCGAGCCCAGGCCGATCAGTACCAGCGCGCCTCCCAGCAGACCACTGCCCGGGATGATCCACAGTAATCGGCGCGATGCAGCGACAGAAAGGCGTTGCCGCAGACGCCGCCCTGTCATTCGTAATGTGTGTGGAGCATGGACCAGCAGAGGCAGGTAACCGGACAGTGGCCAGTGCAGGGTGGTGCGCGTGGTGTCGCTCCATGGGGCGAGAAGCAGATAGAGTGCCAGGGGCACGGTGGCGAACAGGGCCAGCAGGAGAGATCGATGATCACCCCGGTGTGCTTCACGCCACAGACCGATCAGTGTCGAGAGCAACAGTAGGTAAAGCAGTGGCGTGACCATCAACAGCTGGATCGGGAGGTGCATCAGGCCTTCGGACTGGAAGCGCCACGGATGGCGCGATACCAGGTGATAATCCAGGCCACTGAGATCATTCTGCACATTGAATGCGAGGGTCGGATAGAGGCCCACCAGGGCGATTGCCCCCGCCGTCCAGAGGCGGGTCGTTCCCCACAGGTGGCGGTGCCTGGATGAAATCAGCAGAAAGAGGATCAGGGCAAGGGGAAACAGCACGAAACGATAATGAGTGCTCATTCCCAGTGCAACTACGCTGCCCAATGCCATCCAGCAGGGCAGAGTGTCCAGGCGTGTGGCGCGCTCCGTAAGCCCGATGGTCAGCAATCCCAGCACGATCAGTGGTACATCCGGTACCGCCAACAATCCCATCAACAGAAGCAGCGGCAGACACAGGGTGAGCAGTCCCGCGTACAGCGCATCGCGCTCCCCGACCACAGGCCGGGAAATCCAGACCACCAGCAGCGGAATGCTGGTACCGAGGGCGAGAAACAGACTGCGTACCGCCAGCGTCGACTGGTCCGCCAGCTGGCTTCCCAGGCCGACCAACCAGGCGGTCATGAAAGGCAGGTCGCTGTAGGCCAGCGCCGGACGGGTGGATGCCAGCCAGTAGAAGATCTCGTCGCTGTACAGTTCCAGTCGCGTTGCCAGCCAGATTTTCAGCAGCAGTGAGACCCCGATGCCGATCAGGAGCATCAGTCGCAGCGTCGTTGTCGGGACACGAGTGCGGCCGGGCATGGGCACGATGAAGATCTCCTGAATGGAATGACGTAAAAGCGGGCATTATATTGATGCCATCTCCCGGCGACCAGTGCAGAAGAAAAGACATTATCCATGTATACGGTTGACAATCATTCTTATTTGCATTTATTATCAGTTCATCGACTGGAGGACTGAACATGTACGTCTGCATCTGCCGTCAGATCACCGACTCCCAGATCCGCGAATTATGCCGTGAAGGGGATATCTCCATTGCCGAAGTGCGTCGGCGTCTTGGTGTGGCCAGCGACTGTGGTCGTTGTGGACGCCATGCCCGTGACCTGGTTGCCGAATTTTCCGCCGCCGCTTCCCTGGCGATCAATGCCGCCCCCGCGGCGTGATCGTCCGGCACATGCCAGAGCTTGTGCCAATGCCACTGCTTATCATTCCTATTATTATATAAATCAGATGCTTATGTCTGTTTCCACTTGACTTTCCGGGGCCGTGGGCGCAGTCTGTGCTTCAGTAAAGACACAGTATGGATAGCCGCACCGGAGCCGATATGAAATCAGACAAGACCATGATCAAGCACCTGAACAAGGCGCTGGGCAACGAGCTCGTTGCCATCAACCAGTATTTCCTGCATTCACGCATGTACAAGGACCGCGGGCTCGACCGGCTGGGCGATAAGGAGTACGAGGAGTCCATCGACGAGATGAAGCACGCGGATCAGTTGATCGAACGTATTCTCTTCCTGGAAGGACTGCCCAATCTGCAGAGTCTGGGCAAACTGTTGATCGGAGAGAATACCCGCGAGATGCTGGAATGCGATCTGAAGCTGGAAATGCAGGCCATTCCCGATCTGCGTGACGGCATCGAGTATGCCGAGTCGATCCGGGATTTCGGCAGTCGTGAACTGCTTGCCGGTATTCTGTCCAGTGAGGAAGAGCATGTCGACTGGCTGGAGACACAACTGAATCTGATCGAGAACATCGGTCTGGAGCGCTACCAGCAATCCATGATGAGCTGATTGCGGCATGTACGCCTGTCTGGATCTGGGATCCAACAGTTTCCACCTGTTACTGGCTCGCTTTGATCAGGATCGTGCGGTCATCGTGGAGCGGTTCAGCGAGAAGGTGCAGTTGGGAGAGGGAGTGGCGCTCAACGGCCGCCTGACCGAACCGGCCATGCGGCGCGGACTCGATACACTGCACCATTTCAGGGAAGTCATCAGTGCGTACCCCGCCGAGTGTCTCTGGTCGGTGGGTACCAATGCGTTGCGGATGGCCGACAACGCGCCCGATTTCGTTGAGCGGGCGCGTCGGCTGGGCTTTGATATCGAAGTGATCAGTGGAGAAAAGGAAGGCGCTCTGGTTCACGCCGGCGTCACCTCCGTGCTGCCCGATGACGAGCGGGAGCGACTGGTGATCGATATTGGTGGTGGCAGTACCGAGATCATCACGGGGCAGGGGCGCCGTCACCGCGATGTCGTCAGTCTTCCCATGGGATGCGTGAGCTGGAGAGACCGGTTTTTCTCCGATCTGGAATCAGCCAGTCCCGAAGCCGCCATAGACCGCGCACTGGAAGCCGCAAGCGAGGCGGCGAAGGCCATCCTGGTCGAGGCCAGGGAAGCACTGCATCCCGATAGGCAGGCGATGATCGAAGTGCACGCCTCTTCGGGTACGGCAAAGATGCTGGCGCAGGTGGGTCAGGCACATGGCGCCGAGCGTGACATGGTATCCGAGGCAACCCTGCGGGCGCTGTCCGGGCAGGGCGCGCTCCACCGCCTGATCCGGGATCCCGGCTGGAAACTGGCGGGCCTCAAAGCATCTCGACGCGATCTGCTGTTGCCCGGTTGGGCCCTCATGCAGGCATTTTTCTCCACGTTCGGTATACAACAGGTCCGGTTCAGTCCGACAGCGCTGCGTGAAGGCATGCTGGCCACCATGCGACAGCATCGTGAATCGCCGCAGCGGGCGATGATCAACGCAAGGATGCAATGGCGTGACGCGAAAGACGGTTGAGCAGCTGCATCTGTACACCGGGTCCATTGTCAGCCGTCTTCTCATCCGCCAGCAGCCTGTAAGAGCCGTCAGACTGCAACTCCCAACTCTGTATCGTGTCCTGCAGGTACAGTTCCAGTTCTTCCAGTATCCGGGCGTGCCATTTTTTCTTGAGTATGGGGAAGGCGACCTCGATGCGATGCAGCAGGTTGCGCTCCATCCAGTCCGCGCTGGCACAGTACAGCGACGGAGAACTGTTGCTGAAGTAGTACACTCTGGAGTGCTCCAGGAACCGTCCGATTGTCGAAATCACCCGTATGTTGTCGGAAACCCCTTCCAGACCGGGGCGCAGACAACAGACACCGCGGACGATCAGGTCGATGCGGACACCGGCCTGTGACGCTTCGTACAGTTCACGTATCAGCCCCGGCTCGGTCAGCCCGTTCACCTTGGCGATGATCCTGGCGGGCTTGCCCTGTTCGGCGGCCTGTTTTTCCTTGCGCACCATTTCAATCATCATCTTGTGCAGCCTGAACGGGGCATGAATGATCAGGTCGGGCCTGATCTTCTTGCCCATGCCGGTGATCTGCTGGAACACCTTGTAGACATCGGCGCACAGTGTCTCGTCACAGGTCAGCAGGCTGTAGTCGGTGTAGATCAGGGAGTTCTTGCGGTGGTAGTTGCCGGTACCGAGGTGGGCGTAGCGCTTCAGGCGCCCGCTCTCGCGCCGGACGATCAGCAGCATCTTGGCGTGTGTCTTGTATCCCAGAACCCCGTACACCACCACGGCGCCCGCCTCCTGCAGGATACTGGCGAACTGGATATTGTCCTCTTCGTCAAAGCGGGCGCGCAATTCGATGACCACGGTCACTTCCTTGCCGTTGCGGGCGGCCTCCGACAGGGCTTCCACCAGCTCCGAGGATTCATTGGTCCGGTACAGCGTCTGCTTGATCGAGATGACTCCGGGGTCCCTCGCGGCCTGCCGTACCCAGTCGATCACCGGAACAAAGGATTCGAACGGATGCAGCAGCAGCTGGTCATCCCGGGTCACGGCGGAGAAAATGCAATGGTCCTCGTCCAGCTCATCGGGTACGCCCGGGGAAAAGGGGGCAAAACGCAGTTCCGGGCGGCTTACCATGCTGTTCAGGGCCATGAGGCGTTGCAGGTTGACCGGGCCGTCCAGGCGGAACAGTTCCTCGCGGGTCAGGTCGAACCGGTCCAGCAGGAAATCGCTCAGCTCTTCCGGGCAGTCCGCGCCCACTTCCAGTTTTACCGCGGCTCCGAACCGTCGTGACTGAAGCTCGCCGCGAACCGCCGTGGCGATATCCTCCACCTCCACGTTGGACATCTCCAGATCCGAGTTTCTGGTCACGCGAAACTGGTGGCACTCCTCGACTTTCATGCCGGGGAAGAACTCGCCCACATGCGCGTGAATGATGGAGGAGAGGAAGATGAAATTGTCACCGTCCGGAATGATCTCCGATGGTACCTTGATCAGTCGGGGCAAAGCCCGTGGCGCCGGTACGATGGCCAGACCGCTTTCCCGCCCGAAGGCGTCCTTGCCATCCAGGGAGAGAATGAAATTCAGACTCTTGTTGACCAGACGGGGGAAGGGGTGCGCGGGATCAAGGCCCAGCGGACTGATGACCGGCAGAATCTCGTTGTGGAAGTAGGTCTGACACCAGGCCGCCAGACGCTCATCCCATTCATGCCGGGCCAGGAAGCGGATCCCTTCCCGGGCCAGGGCCGGGAACAGCTCGTTGTTCAGCATCTCGTACTGACGGTGCAGTGCCAGTCGGGCCTGTGAGTGCACTTCGCTCAGCACATCGCCCGGATAGCGGCCGTCCGGTCCCGGCCGTTGGCGACCTGGACCGAGCTGTTTCTTGAGGCCGGACACCCGGATCTCATAGAACTCATCCAGGTTGGAGCTGAAAATCAACAGAAAATTCAGTCGTTCCAGTAACGGGTGGGCCGGGTTGCAGGCCTGCTCCAGAACCCGAAGGTTGAAAGAAAGCAGGCCCAGTTCCCGGTTGAGATAATACTGGTTGCCATCAAGTGGATAAGGGACTGCGCCGGAAGTGGTTTTTGTGCTGTGTTGTTGCTTGCTCATAGATACCTGAATCGAGATACTGCTGTAATGATAACCCGGGTGGGCGATGAGCTGCATGACACTTCCGTGACGGCCATACGTGACCGGAATGTCATCAAAATGTCACACGAAATGGCGTATCATGGCAGGAACCCTTATACCACACCGCACTCCCTGTGCAAGGAAAACGCGATATCATGAAAAGCGAGGCAGGACTCCACAGTCATCATATTTCCCAGCAGTTCAATCTGGAGCTGGACGAGATCAAGAGCAATCTGCTGGAAATGGGCGGCCTGGTCGAGCAGCAGGTCAGTGATGCGATCATCTCCGTGGTATCCGTGGATATGCCCCTGGCCCGACGGGTCAGGGAAACCGATGACACGGTCAATGAGATGGAGATTTCCATCGACGAGGCCTGCAACCGGATTCTGGCCCGTCGACAGCCCGCCGCCAGTGATCTGCGACTGGTCCTGGGCATCATCAAGGCAGTCAATGATCTGGAGCGTACCGGCGATGAAGCCGCCAAGATTGCCGGGTTCGCCGAGGAGCTGGATGGAGAGGGTGGCAATTCCAAGGGGCTGGTCGAGATCCGGCATATCGGAGAGCGGGTCCGCAAGATGGTCAACATGGCGCTGGACGCCTTCGCGCGCTATGACGCGGAAGCGGCACTGGAGGTGGCGCGGGAAGATGTCAATGTGGACATGGAGTATGGCACGGCCATGCGTGAAATGATCACCTACATGATCGAGGATCCGCGCAGTATCAGCCGGGTGCTGAACATCATCTGGGCGCTGCGTTCCCTGGAACGTATCGGTGATCACGCCAAGAACATTGCCGAACACGTGGTCTACATGGTCATGGGTACCGATGTCCGGCATGTCGGCCTCAGTAACATGGAGCGGGAGGTCAAGTCGGAGGAGTGACGTCGCGCTCTCAGGGCATCATGCGTTGCGCGGGGAAGTGGCAGATGAAACGGCTGCCCTCGCCGGGAGTGCTCTCGATCTCCAGTGTGGCGCTATGGCGTGCCAGCACATGCTTGACAATAGCCAGTCCCAGACCGGTGCCGCCGGTATCGGTCGATCGGCTTTCATCCACGCGATAGAATCGTTCCGTCAGCCGGGGTATATGACGTGCCTCGATACCCGGTCCGTTGTCCTCCACGATGATCGACAGTCCGCCAGCGGCTTCCATGCGACAGCGTATCGTGATGCTCCCTTCTTGCTGTGTGTATTTCGCCGCATTGAACACCAGGTTGGACAGAGCGCTGTACAGTTCGTTCCGATTGCCCTGCAGGTGACTAGCGATATGGCAGTGAACAGTCAGGTTCTGGTTCTTGTCGGCAAACAACTGTTCGGTGTCATTCCGGATTTCCTGCAGCAGCGCGTCGATATCGATGGCCGTGCGTTGCCGTGATACCGATTTGGTTTCCAGTTGCGTCAGTGTCAACAGGTCGCGGATGATGTTCTCCATGCGCTGGGATTGCTGATACATCTGCTGCAGTGGCCGCTCCCAGCGCGCGGGCAGGTCGTCCGTGTTGTCGAGCAGAGTTTCCAGGTAACCTGTGATCACCGTGATCGGGGTGCGCAGTTCATGAGAGACATTGCCGGCAAAATCGCGACGCATGGTTTCCAGTCGGTGCAACTGGGTGATGTCGCGAACCAGCATCAGGCGTTCGCCATCGCCGAACCAGGTGATCTGGTATTCCAGCGTCCGGTCTCTGGTGAGCGGCGAGTTGAGGCTCAATGGGCGATTGTAGTCTCCGGTCTCGAAGTACTCCACAAACTCCGGCTGGCGCAGCAGATTCACTACCGGTTGGTTACGGTCGTGGTCCCGATGCAGTCCCAGCAACCTCTCCGCGGCCGGGTTCCACCATTCCAGATGACCGCGCCGGTTGATCATGATGACCGCCATCTCCAGCGCGGCCGTGGACTCCTGGGCCCGATCGATGATGCTTTTCAGGTAGTTGCTGGCGTCACGCTCGCGGCGCTGAAGCTGATAGATGCCATCGAAGACGTCGCCCCACAGCCCCAGGCTCTCCGGGGGCTGCCCGGATTGACTGGCATCCGGCGAATACAACCATCTGTGCAGGCGTCGCAGCTGCAACATGGTGTAGACCAGGTAGAGAAACAGGCCGGCGGCAATGACCCAGGCTGTCTGACCGCTTACCAGCCCGGCCAATAGCAGGCCTCCGAGCAGCAGGAGAAGCTTCTTCATTGCGGATCGCCAGTCGCGTAACAAGGGAATGCCTCTGTACTGGTGAGCAGAAGGCGGCAATATACCCAATCGGAATCGGGAAATAAACGGCAGTCGTGATCCCGGAGTCATGTGCTGGACCTCCGGGACGGTGGTCCGGGCCGGTCAATCCGAACGTGTCGAGAACCGGTACCCGGTACCTCTGACGGTCTGGATGAGCGTGGCATAGTTGATCCCTGAATCGGAGGCCCTGGTCAGAGCCTTGCGCAGACGGCCGATATGAACGTCTACCGTGCGCTCCTCGAGATAGATGTTGGCGCCCCAGACCTGGTCCTGAATGTGATCCCGCGTGAAGACCTTTTCGGGGTGGGTCATGAAGAAATTGAGCAGTCTGAATTCGGTCGGCCCCATTTCAACCGGTCGCTCTTCGATACTGACCCGGTGACTGGACGGGTCGAGTTCCAGGTCGAAATAGCGGATTGTCTTGTCCTGGTGCCGGCCACTGGTGCGGCGCAACACGGCGCGGATACGCGCCACCAGTTCTCTGGGCGAGAATGGCTTGGTGACATAGTCATCGACGCCCACATCCAGTCCCTGTACCTTGTTGTCCTCACTGGTTTTGGCTGTCAGCATGATGATGGGCAGTTCTGCGGTAAGTTCTTCCTTTTTCAATCGTCGTGCCAGTTCAATACCACTGCCGCCGGGCAGCATCCAGTCCAGCAGCACCAGGTCGGGACGCTCATCGACAATGGAGACGTGGGCCTGGTGTGCATCTTCCGCCGTGAGCACATCGAAACCGGCTGTATCCAGCGCTACCGTGATCATGTCCCGGATCGCCGCTTCATCGTCGACGATCAATATACTTGCTTCATCTGTCATGTTGATCAGGCCTCATCGTTATCACGGAAGGCATTACAGCAGTGAAATATTACATCTTTATGACAGTTCTGTGTTCAAGTTCCGGAATTTGCGATGTTTTATCACGCGAAAGGGGGGTGGTAGTTGGGTAATGACGCTGTACATGAGTTATACTAATGGCCACTTTCAGGTAACCGGTCCGGATGACGGGTTGCCGGGATCGAAAGGATTGAAGGTGAACCCACAATCTTTCAGGAGAGACCGATGAACAAGCGATTCAGGCAAGTGGCCGCCGGCAGTGCGCTGCTGGCCGCGGGACTGTTGGCCGGAGCAGGCCAGGGCATGGCGGACGAAGGGCGGTTCTACATTGTCCCGGGGTTGCAGTGGATGGACTTTGGTGGCGAGCGTAAATCCGGCGATGATGTGGGCCCGGCGCTGGGATTGGGCTACGGGCTCACCGATCGCGTGAGTCTCGAGTTCAACATGGCGCGCACGGAGCCGCACTACCTGACCATGCCGGGTCGTGACCGGGTCAGGCACCTGAGATTCGACATGCTGTATGACCTGCAGGAAACGGAAGTGGGAAGCATCACGCCGTTTGTGGTGGGTGGTATTGCGGACAACGAGTTCCGCATCAACCGGGATGATACGACAATCAGCGTGGGTGGTGGTTTCCGCTGGCGCCTTTCGGACGATGTGGAGTGGCGCACCGCCGCCCGTTCTTTCACCAGTCTGGATGAGAGCACTACCGATTTCGGTGTGGACACGGGATTGGTGATCCATATCAACGAAGGTCGCCGCCCAGAAAGAGTGCCGCCGACGCCTGAACCCGAACCACAGACTCAGGTGATGGACAGTGATGGTGATGGTGTTCCCGACGACCGGGATGATTGTCCGGACACCCCGTCCACGCATGCAGTGGACGAGAATGGCTGCTCCATCATCATCGAGGAAGTGGAGCGCATCGAGCTGGCTGTCCGCTTCGAGTTTGATAGCGACGAGGTGCGGCCGCAGTTCTATGACGAAATCCGCGAGGTGGCCGATTTCCTCGAGGAGCACGAAGATACAGTGGCCGAGCTGGAGGGGCACACGGACTCCATTGGACCCGAGGAATATAACCAGGGGCTGTCCGAGCGTCGCGCCAATGCCGTCCGTGATGTGTTGATCGAGCAATTCGACGTGCATCCGGGACGTGTCACGGCGACCGGCTACGGCGAGTCCCGCCCCGTGGCGAGCAACGACACCGAGCAGGGGCGTCAGCAGAATCGACGCACGGTCAGTGTGTTGTCGTCCACCGAACAGCGTCCGCAACTCCGTAACGAGTGATCGTGCGTTGTAACTGGTACCTCGGAAGGCTCCCCGCCGAAAGGCCGGGAGCCTTCTGCGTTGGGGGAGCGCCTCTGTCATGAAGATGACAGCGCATCAGCGATTGCGGGCTGACAGCGAGCTGGGCTGGATGCCGCAAGGCAGAGGGCTATTGAAGCCCGATCCGGTGCTGCGAAGCTGGCTGCTGGATCGGGGCTCTTTGACCCGACGTCTGCAGCGGCTCAGTTCGGGTCGCTTCGAAGTCCGGGTTCAGGAGGAAGGCTGGCAACGTTGTCATTCGCCCACCCTCACGAGCTGTCTGTCACCACGCCGTCAATCGCGCATGATGTGGTCCCGGCAGGTGGTGTTGACGGGAAATGATCAACCCTGGGTGGTGGCCCATACACTGATACCGGTAGACAGTCTGCGCGGAGATCTGCGTCGGCTGACCGTACTGAGGGATATGCCACTCGGCGCCATTCTGTTCCGTCAGAGACAGATCCGGCGTGGTGTCATGGAGGTGGCCCGTTCCAGCGACGGGATATGGGGTCGTCGTTCCCTGTTCTTTCTGCAGAACAGACCATTGTTGGTGGCCGAATTTTTTCTGCCAGCCCTGCGGCAGCGCATACGAGACCGTCAATCAACACAGCGGATGGACGAGGGAGCATGATGGACAGACATTCCACCGGCAATGGCGCACTGGACGGCGTACGCGTGGTCGACCTTTCCCGCGTGCTGGGGGGGCCGTATTGTACCCAGGTGCTGGGTGATCACGGTGCCGAGATCATCAAGATTGAACCGCCCCGGGGCGACGAAGTGCGTGACTGGGGGCCTCCGTTCCATGATGAAGATGCAGCGTATTTCATCGGTGTGAACCGCAACAAGCGTTCCATGGGCCTGGATCTGGGTACCAGTGAGGGCCGTGAGCTGTTGCTGGAGTTGCTGGAGAACGCGGATGTATTGCTGGAAAACTACAAACCCGGTGCCATGGAGAAGTGGGGGCTGGGATACGAGCAGGTGCTGAAAAAGCGTTTTCCGAAGCTGGTGCATTGTCGGATCAGCGGATTCGGCGCCGATGGGCCGCTGGGCGGTTTCCCGGGCTATGATGCCATCGTGCAGGCCATGGCCGGCTGGTTCAGCGTCAACGGCGCCGAGGGCGGGGACCCGACCCGGTTGGGTGTGGCCATGGTGGACATGGGAACCGGGCTTTATTCGGCCATTGCCATACTGATGGCACTGCAGGAACGTCATCGATCCGGTTGCGGGCAGTACATCGACATGACCCTGTATGATTGCGCGGTTTCATTGATGCATCCGCATGTCGTCAACTATGGTCTGTCGGGCAAGGTGCCGGAGCCCTCCGGTAACGCGCATCCGAACATCAGTCCGTACGACACCTTCCGCACGGCGACGGTGGACATTTTCATCGGTGCCGGCAACGATCGCGCCTTTGGCAGGCTCTGTGATGCCCTGGCCGCGCCGGAGCTGACCGCGGACGAGCGTTTCGCCAGCAACGCGGACCGGGTGCGGAATCGTGCCGCGTTGAAGCAGGAGCTGGAATCGCGACTGATGAAACACGATGGCACCACGTTCTGTGAAGAACTTCTTGCCCAGGGGCTGCCGGCGGGACCCATCAATGACACCGGGCAGGTGTACAGGCACCCGCATACCCGTCACAGAAACATGGTGCTGGAACAGGATTGGTACCGGATGACGGGTGTGCCGATCAAGTTCTCGCGTACGCCGGGAGGGATAAAACGACTGCCGCCCCGGTACGGAGAACACACGCGGGAATTGCTGGTCGAGGCCGGTCTGGACGAGGAGCGCATCGATGCGCTGCTTCGGGCTGGTGTGGTGCTGGAGTCCCGGCGCCGCTGAGCCGTTGATGCGTGCGGCCTCAGTTGTCGGCTTCCAGCTGGATCACCATCAGCAGGTCTTCCGTGCGGGTGGCGCCGCCGTCCGGCTCCAGCGCCGGGCGAAACTGCAGATTGGCCATCAGCCGACGGATTTCGGCTCGATGGGCAGCCTCTTCGGGGAATGCCTCGACCACATCACTGTTGCTGATCTGGCCATTGTGTCCGATGTCGACGGCGCGGTTGTTGCCGGGGATACGGTAGAGGATTTGGATATTGAATTTAACGGCACCTTTTCATTCGACGATTCGGATA
>JBNJGU010000030.1:0-19860 GCA_051747985.1 Pseudomonadota bacterium
ATCCCGCACCCAGGACAGCGAACAGTCCGATGATCGTCAATGCCTTGAGACCACGGGCGATCCAACGGTTCATGAATCCATCCATTCCGGCAAACGGCTTTGTAGATGGCGGGTCAAGGACCCGGCCGGGAACCGTATTGTGGTTCCCTCGATCTGTGCTTCGGTGACTGGCAGTATACCCGCGACACTGTTACAGACGAACACTTCGTCCGCTTCCATCAACGTGGTCACCTGCCTCCGAGTAGAGAGCACTTCCAGCCCTTCGCCGGGCGCCCGGTCGAGCAGGATCGAACGCAGGACGCCCGCCACCCCGCAACATTCCAGCGCAGGAGTCCACAGTCGGCCGGCTTGAACCATGAACACATTGCTGCGAGTGCCTTCCACCAGCATGCCCTGGGGATCGAGCATGAAGCCTTCCTCGTAGGGAGCACGCAGTTCCCGGCTCGCCATGACCTGATCAAGACGGTTGAGGTGCTTGATACCGGCCAGAGCAGGATTCACGGATACCGGATGGGCGCATTGCATCACAGCCATTCCGTCGCGTTGTTGTTGGGCCAGGCCGGGGGGCAATGGATGCCACTGGATGATACGCGATGGCCGTGGAGAATCTGGCGGTCGGTAACCACGCCCACCACTTCCTCTAGTGACAATCAGCTTCATGATTCCTTCTCCATCATTTGATATTGAAGGAATTATTTTGTCCAGAAAATGAAAGGACTCCTGTTCGATCAGAGACCGGTCCAACGGGATGCCCAGACGTGCGGCGTCATTCTCCAGCCGGTCCAGATGCTTCCGCCAGCATGTCGGCCGACCCTTGCCGACCCGGATCGTCTCGAACAACCCGTCACCATACTGCAGGCCGCGATCGGTGACATCGATATGGTCAACCCATTGCCCGTTGAACTGGATCATCACCGATCACTCCCGACGTGGTGGGGAAAATCGTCCGGTAAACGGTTACGCCATGCGCCTGAAGATGAGACTGCCGTTGGTCCCGCCGAAACCGAACGAGTTACTCAATACCGCCTCCAGGCTCGCCTCGCGACTCTGGTGGGGCACATAGTCCAGATCGCACCCCTCATCCGGGTCATCCAGATTGATGGTGGGTGTGATCACCTGTTCATGCAGGGACAGTACGCTGATGATCGCCTCCACCGCGCCCGAGGCCCCGAGCAGGTGACCGATCATCGATTTGCTGGAACTGACCGCCAGCTGATCGGCATGATCCCCGAATACGGTGCGGATCGCCTGCGTCTCGGCGAAATCACCGGCCACGGTGGAGGTACCATGGGCATTGATGTAATCGATGTCCGTCGACTCCATCCCCGCGTCACGAAGCGCGTTGCGCATGCACATGGCCGCGCCTCTGCCGTTCTCCGACGGCGCCGTCATATGATAGGCATCGGCACTCATGCCAAAACCGGACAGTTCCGCATAAATCCTTGCACCGCGCTGACGGGCATGTTCCAGGTCTTCCAGCACCATGATTCCGGCACCGTCACTCAGCACGAAGCCGTCCCGCTCCCGATCCCATGGCCGACTGGCGGACTCTGGCGCATCATTCCGTGTCGACAGGGCACGGGCGGCGCAGAAACCACCAAGCCCGACCGGTGATGTCGCCATTTCGGCGCCCCCGGCCAGCATCACATCGGCCTGCCCTCTGGCAATCAGATCCGCCGCGAACCCGATGTTGTGAGTACCGGTCGTGCAGGCCGTGGTGATGGCGATGTTCGGACCCTGCAGGTTGTATCGGATGGACAGGAATCCACCCAGCATGTTGATGATGGAGCCGGGCACGAAAAAGGGAGAGACCTTGCGTGGTCCCGAGGTCCGGATGGTCTCGGCCGTCTGCTCGATTGCCGGCAGGCCACCGATGCCGGAACCGATCGCGGCACCCGCCCGCTCCGGATCGAAACCGTGGCTCTCGCCATCCTGCTCCAGTCCGGCATCACGCAGCGCCTGGATACCGGCCGCCATGCCGTACCGGATGAACAGGTCCATGCGCTTGGCGTCCTTGGCAGGCAGATAGGGAGTGCTGTCGAAATCCCGGATGGAACCGCCGAACCGCGTGCTGAAATCGCTGACATCCATGTGCTCGATCGGGCGTATTCCGCTCCGACCGGCCTTCAGGCCATCCCAGGATTCCTCTACCGTATTGCCCAAGGGCGTGACCAGTCCCAGTCCGGTCACCACGACACGTCTTCTGTTATTCAACGCTCTGCTCTCCCCTGCTCATTCCCCGGCCAGACCGCCGGACATAAAGAAAAAAGCTACTCCGGGGGTAGCACTGCCCGGAGTAGCTTCGAGGGATGGATATCATCAGTCCCTGTCAGACATGAGTCCGATCAGAGATGATTGTTGATGTAGTCGATAGCCAGCTGCACCGTGGTGATCTTCTCGGCTTCTTCATCCGGAATTTCGGTCTCGAACTCTTCCTCGAGCGCCATCACCAGTTCCACAGTATCCAGTGAGTCAGCCCCCAGATCCTCGACGAAGGAGGAAGCCGGTTTGACGTCTTCTTCCTTGACGCCCAGCTGCTCACACACGATTTTCTTTACACGCTCTTCAATGCTACTCATAACTCTAGTCAGCTCCTAAGAATGGTCTTTTACAGTGCATCCGTTTCGTATTGGTTATTTTCTGATCAACCGAGATAATCCAGACCGCAAGTTTACATGGAAAAACCGGTGGTTGTAATCACCACCGGTAAAAACATGCCCGGTTGTCAGCCCAAGCCGTATCCGCCTCAACCCATGTACATGCCACCATTGACGTGCAGGGTCTCGCCGGTGATGTAGGCACCGGCCTCCGATGCCAGGAATCCGGCCACCGCGGCCACTTCCTCCGGTTTCCCGAACCGGGACAACGGTATCTGAGACAACAATGCCTCGATCTGGTTCTCGTTCAACGCCCGGGTCATGTCAGTGTCGATGAAGCCCGGTGCGATACTGTTGACAGTGATGCCCCTGGAGCCGACTTCGCGGGCCAGTGAGCGTGAAAAGCCTTCGATGGCGGCCTTCGAGGCCGCATAATTACTCTGTCCGGGATTGCCGCTGGACGCGACCACCGAACTGATGCTGATGATACGCCCCCAACGTGCCCGGGTCATGCCCTTGAGGCAGGCCCGGCATAAACGGTACAGGGCGCTGAGATTGGTGTTGATCACCGCATCCCATTCCTCTTCCTTCATCCGCATCAGCAGATTATCACGGGTGATTCCGGCGTTGTTGACCAACAACAACGGCGCACCGAAACGTGTATTGATTTCGGCCATGACGGACTGCACGGAATCCGGATCCGATACATCCAGCGCCATACCGGCGCCAGCATTGTCACGGGTCCTCAGATAATCGGTGATCGCGCTCGCACCACTTTCCGAAGTGGCCGTACCGATCACTGTCATGTCACGGCCGGCCAGTTCCAGGGCAATGGCCTTGCCGATGCCACGACTGGCACCGGTCACCAGTGCGATACGGGGGGGCGTTTCTGTCATGAATACTCCTTGTCGCTGCGCCGAGGGGGACAACGGCCTGTGTTCAGTTGCGCAACGTCTCGATGGCCTGATCCAGCGCCCCTTCGTCCTCGCTATTATAGCAGGCCAGATTCCGGTTGACGCGCCGGACCAGGCCACTCAATACCTTTCCGGGGCCCAATTCTACTACGTTTCCGATGCCCAGGTCGCCCAGACAGTGAATGGAATCAACCCACTGTACCGGCATGTACAACTGCTTCAGGAGGTTATCCCGGATTTCCTGAGGGTCCCGGCTGGTGCGTCCATTGACATTCTGGATGACGGGAATTGATGGCTTGCGGAACTCGATGCTCTCCAGGCGGACCGCGAGCTGCTCGGCGGCCGGCTTCATCAGCGCACAATGGGAAGGCACGCTGACGTTCAGCGGCAGGGCCCGCTTCGCACCGGCCTGCCGGCAGGCATCCACCGCCCTGTCGACGGCGCCTTTTTCACCGGCGATCACGGTCTGGCCAGGCGCATTGAAGTTGGCGGGCGAGACGATGGCATCACCATCACTGGCCTGCCGACACGCCTCGGCGATCACGGCATCATCCAGGCCTATAATGGCCGCCATGGCGCCCTCGCCCGCCGGTACCGCGGTCTGCATGAAGCGTCCGCGCTGGTGGACGCTGTCCACGGCGTCCGGGAATGCCATCACACCGGCACAGACCAGTGCCGAGTATTCCCCCAGGCTGTGTCCGGCCAGCAGTTCGGGCAATGGCCCCTGTCGCTCCTGCCACAGGCGCCACAGCGCCACGGAGGCAGTCAGCAGTGCGGGCTGGGTGATCTCCGTGCTGTCCAGGCGACCGTCGGGGTTGTCCCGCACGATTTCCCACAAATCCAGGCCCAGCACCTCGCCAGCTTCACGGAAGGTATTCGCCACGACCGCGTGCTGTTCATGCATCGAACTCAGCATTCCCTGCTTCTGCGATCCCTGGCCCGGAAAAACGACGGCGAATTTCTGCATGGTTCACTCTCGTGTGGCTGTTCTGAAAACGCGCCCGATTTCGCGGGCAATGAGCTCGGGCACCCGGTGCCCGGCTTCCCTGGCGGCATGCTCGACGGCGTAGGCGAATCCGTCCCGGCCGGAATGCCCGTGGCTTTTGACCACGATGCCGCTGAGCCCGAGGAGACTGGCTCCGTTGTATCGGGCCGGATCGGCCTGTTCGCGGATGTCGCGAAACAGAGCCGCCGAAAGTCCGGCCCGGATCGGGTGGCGGGTCACGACATTCCCGATCATCCTGTCCATGGCCCGCACGGCACCGGCACTGGCCTTGATCGTGACGTTACCGGCGAACCCGTCGCAGACCAGCACGTCGGCATCTCCCTCGAACACCCGGTTGGCTTCCACGAAACCGGTGTACTCCAGCGTATCGACCGCCTGCTCGAAGAGTCTTGCCGCTTCATGGATCTGACGATGCCCCTTGTACTCTTCCGTGCCGATATTCAGCAGTGCCACTCGGGGACGCGACTGCTCCCCCAGGGAAGCCAACAGTACCGCACCCATGATGCCGAACTGATACAGCTGCTCACCGCTGCACTCCAGTGTCGCACCCACGTCAAGCAGCAGACTGCGACGGCCCCGGGAAAACACCGGAAGCGCCGCCACCAGCGCCGGCTTGTCGACGCCAGGCAGCATCTCCAGCAGATGACGACTGACCAACAGCAGTGCGCCCGTATTACCGGCACTGACGCAGGCATCGGCCTCGCCATCGGCCACCGCCCGCACCGCGCGGTACATTGACGAATCACGCCCATGGCGGAGGATGCGCTCGGGGCGCTCCGTATCCGGGAACACATGCTCCGTGGGCAATACCCTGCATCGTCGGCCAACAGTTTCCGGCAGCTTGGCCAGTTGCTGACTGATCGTTTCGCGGTCACCCACCAGCAACAGCGTCAGTGCCGGGTCCTGTTCCAATACCCCGGCTGCCGCGGGCACCGTCACGGCGGGGCCGTGTTCGCCACCCATGGCATCTATCGCGATGCAGCGCACGCGGGAGACCCGGTGTTACTCGCTATCGATGTCCAGGACTTTACGGCCCTTGTAGAAGCCGTCGGCGCTGACGTGATGTCGGCGATGCACTTCTCCGGTGGTGCGATCCACTGTCAGCGTGGGGGTGCCCAGAGCATCGTGACTGCGACGCTTGTCGCGACGTGCTCGGGACTTCTTGTTCTTTTGAACAGCCATGGCTATCAACTCCTGTAGCGGCCGCCGCCTGTCGACGACCTTGCGGTTCATGATGATCGCCTGTCAGCGATCGGTCTTTTTCAATGTCTCGAGAATGGCGAACGGATTGTCACCCGTGGCGCCTTCCCTGCTGTTGTTCCTGCTGACGCCGTCGTCCTCGCCCGACTCACTGGCGGCCCGTTGCAGCGCCTGTTTCTGCTCGTCCGGCATGCAGTCCTCGCTGTGCCGCGCCACGATGGGCATGGCCAGGATCAACTGGTCCTCGATGATATCGGGCACGCTCAACGTATCCTCATCAGTGAGCCAGGGATCGATCTCTTCCGGCAGTCGCTCCGCCAGTCCCTCGCTTTCCACAACGGCCAGCCTCACCGGTTCCTTCAGTGACAGGGCGAAACTGTGCAGACAGCGTTCACAGCTGACCTGCACCGTAACCATGACCTCGCCACTGATGATCCGCCGCCACTGCGCATCCCGGGAAAAAGCCAGTCGGACGTGGGCCATACCTTCATCACTGCTGAGGGAGCCCATCAACCGGGACATCCGACGCACCGGCCAATCGCCCTCGATGACCGTTTCACCGGTGAAGGCCTTGCGGATATCGAGAGTTTCGGGGACCAGGCTGTCATTCATAGGCGCGCAATAATAGGGATTTCGCCGGGCACTGTCAAAAAAAACAGCTGTTTATCCGCCATTTGCCGTGTTTTCCCCGTATTCCGACTCCCGTAACCACTGCAACCGCTCCTCGAAAGGCGCCGGCCGGGGCGCGCGGTAGCTGTGCTGGCGTGCGACACCCTGCGCGTCCCGCAGCTCGAAATCCAGACCGGCGGCATGCAGACAGAGGCGATTGATCTCCGGATACGGATCCCGTTCACGGAACAGGTACCTGGCGTCTCCCAGTATCGCATGACCCATATACTGTGTGTGGACGCGGATCTGGTGGGTGCGGCCGCTGACCGGACTGGCCTCGATCAATGTCGCTCGACGGAAACACTCCAGGACCCGGAAGCGGGTCCGTGCCGGCTTGCCGGCCTGATCCACCTTCACGATGCGTTCACCCGCCTGCAGATGATCGCGCTGCAGCGGCGCATTCACTTCATGGCATGCCTCCGGCCACTGTCCCGCCACCAGGGCATGATAGGTCTTCCGGACCTGACGCTTGCGCCACAGGTCCTGCAGGCGCTTGAGCGATTCCGGATCCCGCGCGACCAGTATGCAGCCGGAGGTGTCCCGATCGAGCCGGTGGACCAGCTCCAGCGCCTTCTCATCAGGATACAGCTGTCGCAGGGCCTCGATCAGGCCGATGTCGATACCGGAACCCAGGTGGACGGCGAGGCCGGGCGGCTTGTTGATGACCAGAAAGCGGGGATCGGTTTCCAGGATGCTGTCCAGCAGCAGGTCGCGCAGCCGCGGACTGAGGCCGGCCACACGGGGCGCGGCGCGCTGGCGTAGCGGAGCCACCCTTACCACATCGCCGCTCTGCAGGCGCTGATCGGGCCTGCAACGTCCGCGATTGACCCGGATCTCACCCTTACGGATCAGGCGGTAGATGCGCGAGCGCGGCACGCCCTTGAGGCGGGTCAGCAGAAAATTGTCCAGCCGTTGCCCGACGCTGCGTTCATCGGCATCAAGGTACTGTACACCGTGCTGTTCTGAACTCATGGCTGGATCACGCTGAAGTGCGGGAAAAGACGCTGATTATACCAGTCCCGCGGTACGAACCCCACGTCAATGGTGTAAAATCCGCTTTTTACATTCTTGCGCAGACAATTCAGGAAGATTTCGCATGCCAACCATCAGACAGGCTCTGGAAAGCCGTGTCAGCAGGGCGATCGCCGACGTGACCGGAATCGAGGACAACCAGGCACATGTCATACAGGCCAGCCGGCCGGAGTTCGGGGATTATCAGGCCAATGGCGTCATGGCCATAGCCAGGAAGGCAGGCGGCAACCCGCGTGAACTGGCGCAGCAAGTGGTCGACCAGCTTGATCGCGGCGACCTGATCGGCCGCGCGGAAGTGGCCGGCCCGGGCTTCATCAACCTGTTTCTGTCGGACGGGTGGCTGGGCGAGCGCGCCGCGCAACGACTGACCGCGCCGGAATCGGCCATTGACCGCGTCGATGAAAGACAGACCGTGGTCATCGATTACTCCAGTCCCAACCTGGCCAAGGAAATGCACGTCGGTCACCTGCGGGGCACTATCATCGGTGATGCACTGGTGCGTGTCATGCAGGCACTGGGTCACGAGGTCATCCGTCAGAACCACGTGGGCGACTGGGGCACCCAGTTTGGCATGCTGATCGCCCACCTGGAGGATCTGAAGACCGCGGATACGGAAGCAGAGCTGTCCACCGAACTCGCCGACCTGGAAACATTCTATCGCCACGCCAAGCAGCGATTCGACCAGGAAGCCGAATTCGCCGACCGGGCCCGCAATTATGTGGTGCGCCTGCAACGGGGCGATCCACAGTGTCTGGCGATGTGGGAGCAGTTCATCGAGGAGTCGCTGCGCCACTGCGAGGCCGTGTACGACATGCTCGGCGTCCTGCTGACACGCGATGACCTGAAGGCAGAAAGCTCCTATAACAACGAGTTACAGGATATAATTGACGCACTGGATGAAAAAGGCATGCTGACCGAATCGGAAGGCGCCCAGTGTGTATTTCTGGATGAATTCGTCGGCAAGGACGGCTCTCCCCTGCCGGCCATTGTGCGCAAGCGCGACGGCGGTTTTCTTTACGCCACCACCGATCTCGCCGCCGTCCGTCACCGCTGCCGGCAGCTCCAGGCGGACCGTGTGCTGTATGTGGTCGATGCGCGCCAGAGTCTGCATTTCCAGCAGGTTTTTGCCATCGCACGGCAGGCCGGATTCGCCACGCAGCACTGCTCTCTTGAGCACATTGCCTACGGCACGATGATGGGTGAGGATGGCAAGCCGTTCAAGACCCGCAGCGGGGATACGGTCAAGCTGCAGCAGCTGCTGGAGGAAGCCAGTCAACGCGCCTACGATCTGGTCAGTGAAAAAAATCCGGGCATGAACCAACAGGAGCGACGCGATATCGCGCGCACCGTCGGTGTCAGTGCGGTGAAATACTATGATCTGGCCCGCAACCGGAACAGCGACTATGTGTTTGACTGGTCGGCCATGCTGTCCTTTGACGGCAATACGGCACCCTACATGCTCTACGCCTATGCGCGGATCTGCAGCATCCTTCGAAAGACAGGGGGGGCAGACAGTGTGGACGGACAGGAGGAGGCCGTCACGACCCTCGACTGGGAAGCGGATGAAGAACGCGCGTTGGCGCTGAAGGTCCTGCAGTTGCCGGAAGCCGTCCAACAGGTGGCCCAGGAAGGGTACCCCAATCATCTGTGCCAGTACCTGTTCGAGCTGGCCGGCCTGTTCATGCGGTTCTATGAGACCTGCCCGATCCTCAAGGCCGAGGCACCCCGCCGGCAACAGCGTCTGGCGCTGGCGCGTCTGACAGCGCAGACAATCCGCAAGGGACTGGACCTGCTGGGCATCCCCACCCTGGACCGTATGTAGATCATGGCATGCAGAGCCGGGGTGCCTCCGTCGCGCCCGGCACGCTGTGGCGGACGCGGCGGACACCGATGCGCCGAATCAGTGGCTCAGCTCAAGAAGCAGCTTGTTGAGTCGCTGTGTAAAGCTGGCCGGGTCATCGAGCTGGCCACCTTCCGCCAGACTGGCCTGATCGAACAGCACCGAACCAAGATCGTTGAACCGCTCTTCATCCGTCTCCTGCTCGAGTTTGCGGATCAGCGGGTGAGCAGGATTGATCTCGAACACCGGCTTCGTTTCCGGAACCGGCTGCCCGGAAGCCTCCAGGATGCGACGCATCTGCGCGCCCATGTCATGCTCACCCAGCGCCAGGCAGGCCGGCGAATCCGTCAGGCGATGTGTCACCCGGACATCGGCGACGCGTTCTTCCAGGGCACTCTTGAGGCGATCCAGTAGCGGCTTGAGTTCCTGCTCGACCTTTTCCTGCTCTTCCTTCTCTTCTTCATTTTCCAGCTTGCCCAGGTCCAGATTGCCGCGGCTGACGTCCTGGAAGGACTTGCCATCGAACTCGGTGAGATGGCTCATCAGCCACTCGTCGATTCGATCGGACAGCAGCAGGACCTCGATACCCTTTTTGCGGAAGATCTCCAGGTGTGGGCTGTTGCGGGCCGCCTTGGGTGAATCGGCGACCACGTAATAGATCTTCTCCTGTTCCGGCTTCATCCGGGCCACATAGGCTTCCAGGCTCTGATCCTGTCGATCTCCCTCGGATTCCGTGGTGTTGAGGAGCAGAAGGCGGGCGATCGCTTCACGGTTGCTGAAGTCCTCGCCGGGCCCTTCCTTGAGTACCTGTCCGAACTCACTCCAGAAGGTGCTGTACTGCTCCGGCTCATTCTTGCGAAGCTTGTCCAGCATGTCCAGCGCGCGTCTGGTCAGCGCACTGCGCATGCTGTCCACTACCGGATCATTCTGCAGGATTTCGCGTGACACGTTCAGCGAGAGATCACTGGAGTCCACCACACCCTTGATGAAGCGCAGATACAGGGGAAGAAACTGCTCGGCCTTGTCCATGATGAACACACGTTGCACGTACAGTTTCAGGCCCCGAGCGCCGTCACGGTTCCAGAGGTCAAATGGAGCTCTTTTCGGCACGTACAGCAGACTGGTGTATTCCAGCTTGCCCTCCACCTTGTTATGACTCCAGGTCAGAGGGTCCTCGTAGTCATGGGAGACGTGCTTGTAGAACTCCCTGTATTCCTCATCGGAAATATCATTGCGCGGTCGGGTCCAGAGAGCCTTGGCCATGTTGACCGCTTCATATTCAGGGGCGCTCTGCTGCTCGTCGTCGACCTTCTCATCATCTGATTCATCGGTCGACGCGGACTCCTCTTTCGGCATCAATACCGGAATGGAGATATGGTCAGCGTATTTCTTGACGATATGGCGGAGCCGGAAGCCATCGGCGAATTCGCTCGCATCTTCACGCAGATGCAGGATCACTGTGGTGCCACGATCCGTTTTCTCCGCACCTTCGATGGAATAATCGGACTCCCCTTGCGAACTCCAGTGCACTCCCTCACTGGTCGGCAGACCGGCCCGCCTTGTCAGGACCTCCACCCGTTCCGCCACGATGAAGGAAGAATAGAAACCGACACCGAACTGGCCGATCAACTGTGAGTCCTTCTGCTGATCGCCGGTAAGGTTTTTCAGGAACTGTGCGGTTCCGGAGCTGGCGATAGTGCCCAGATTCCGGATCACCTCATCACGGCTCATGCCGATACCATTGTCGGCAATCGTGATGGTACGCGCCTCGGGATCAAAGTCGATGACCACCTTCGGATCAGGATCGTCCTCGTTCAAAGAAGGATCAGACAGGGCCTCGAAACGCAATTTGTCCGCCGCGTCGGACGCGTTGGACACCAGCTCGCGAAGAAACACCTCGCGGTTGCTGTACAGGGAATGGATCATCAGCTGCAGCAGCTGACGGGCCTCGGTCTCGAAGCCACGCGTTTCCTTCTGGGTGGCACTGGTCATGATGGTCTGCTCCCTTTCTTGTAGTCAATAAAAAACCCGGCCGGAATACTTCCCGGCCGGGTTTTTTATGGGGGCGATCAGCCCGTTTTCAAGCTCTGCAGGTGAATCCTTCCAGGTCATCCGGACACTGATAGAACTCGATGGCTTCATTGCGCCGTCGTTCCAGGGTCTCGAAACGCTGTCGCGAATTCTCGATGAAGCTGATGTACGACTCGGCTGAATCGTTACCCAGTTCATTGGCTCGCCGGGCCGATTGTTCCGCCTCGTCGAACCGCTCCAGCTCCACCAGCGAACGGGCCAGGAACAGATGCGCATCCGCTTCAGCGTCCTGTTCCAGCCCCATGTCCAATGCCTGCTGGATGGCTTCCACGGCATCGGCATAGTTGCCGCTCATGTAGTAGATGTACCCCAGGTAGTCGTATGCCTCGGCCTCATTGGCCGTTTCCGCATACCGCAATGCCGGAGCAGTGGCATCATCAAATTCCGACGCCATCATGTACATCTGAGTCAGCCGACGCAGATTATCGCCATTTTCCTCGACAATGCCACGTTCCATACCGTCTTCGAGAATCTGGACTCCACGAATGGGAGCATCCAGACCGGCGAGCGACTGGGCGAGATTCATGAACTGCCCTTCACTCTCCAGATAGCCCTTGCGGTAGGCCAGCTCCAGAATTCTGATGCGCTCCTGATCATTGTCCAGGAAACCATGCACGGCAGCCAGGTTACGCCAATCAGCACCTTCGTCGAACAGGATGATCATGGTCTCCAGGTTTTCCCGGGCCAGCTCATACTGTTCCGTTTCGAAATACATCACATTCAACAGTGAATAGACGTTACGGCGTATTTCCCGACCTTCTGCTTCCAACAGATCCATATGATCGAGCAGGAACGGAATGGCCTGATCATAGTTCTCGAGGTTGTAGTGCGAGTTGGCCAACATCAGAAAGACTGTCGCGCTTTCTTCCTCTGACAGGGAGCGCCACTCGTCGAATGCCTCGATGGCTTCCTCATACCGTTCCTCACTGGCATAGATCTGGCCCAGGGCCATCAGCGCTCGCAGACGAGCCTCATTACGGAGATTCTCGATGGTGAGAATCCGTTCAAAGGTCTCCAGCGCACTCTGGATATCATCCACCCCAAGGTAGTAATTGGTGTAGAAGTTCAGCAGTGTGGATTTCTCGAAGTCATTCAATGAATCGTAACGTTCATTAAGTTCATCGAGCTCTTCTTTTGCACTCTCCAGATCCGGTTCACTACCATCCTCGGGATTCATCATCTCCTGAACATCGGAGATGACCCGATACACCCGCTCGCTCAACGTGTCGGACGAGCGTGTCGGTGGTGGCTCGCGCGGACCATCATCGTCATCGTCCTGCGCCAGCACCGAACCGGGCTGTATCAGTGCCACTGACGCTGACAGGGCAAGCATGCCAAATCCGGCTCTGTATTTTGCAAACCAGTTTCTCATGTCTTACTCCTCCAGCTCATAACGGAAGACATATTGTACTCCCGGGACATCAATGGGCTCACCATCCACAACACGCGGCTGGAAACGGAAACGCTCAGCGGCCCGGATCGAGGAGCGGTCGAAAATGCCCTGTGGCTCGGCATCAACCACCTCGACATCCCGTACGCCACCTTCCGCGGTCACCGTGAAACGTACCTGACACCACCCCTCAATGCCACGCTGCGCGGCACGCGTAGGATAGTTGGGAGAAACATTCACCAGCGGCAGCATTTCGCCATCGGTGGCACCGATGCCGGCCATGCCGACTTCCACGCCACCACCAACATCCGCTGAATCACGGGAAATACCAAGGTCCATGCCCCCATCCATATCGAACTCACGATCCGGATTCTCGGGCGGTGTATCCTCGATGTCTTCCATCGGCTCGGGCTCTTCAACCTCCCGCTCCACTTCCATTTCAACATCCGGCATGGTGGCGTCAACGATACGCGTCACATTGGACCGCTGATCCAGCTGCGAACCCGTCGCGATCAATGCCTGCATGAAATAGAACAACGCCAGCGTGATGGCGGCCGCCAGGCCCAGTGAAATCAACCATCTGACAGCAATCATGGGTTATACCTCCGTCGAGATTGATACATTGGCAATTTCAGCATCCCTGGCTGCGCGTAGAATGGTCATGACATGCTCATTGGTAGCACTCTGGTCACCCTGGATGACCACTGACGCATTCGGTGTTTCCGCCAGACGCCGTTCGAAGCGTGATCGGATGAAGCGGGCATCGATCTGCTCGCCATCAATCCAGATCTCGCCGTCAGGGCTGACCGCGATCAGGATCAGATCCTGGGACCGCGGCTCGGCCGTGGAGGCTTCCGGCTTGTTGACTTCAATACCGGCCTCGGTCACGAAGACCGAGGTGACGATGAAGAAGATCAGCAGAATGAAGACCACGTCCAGCATGGGAGTGAGATCGATTTCACCTGCTTCCGCGTCATCATCGCGTTTTTTCATCAAACCTGATTTCATTATTCTGCCTTTCTCTCGGGTTCAACCTTGTCAGGCCATATTGTCTTCAAGCAGTTCCAGCTCACGGTCCATCTTGTTCTTCAACCAGTTGGACGCGAAGATTCCGGACAGTGCGCCGACCATGCCGGCCATTGTCGGAATCGTGGCCTTGGAAACACCACCGGCCATGGACTTGGCATCACCGCCACCGGTCAGGGCCATCACATAGAAGACCTCGATCATGCCGGTTACCGTTCCGATCAGCCCCAGTAGCGGACAGACCACCACCAGCGCCTCGATCATCGGGAACGTCTGCTTGAGCTCAAGGCGGGTCTCGGAGATCATCATGTTACGAATCTGGTGTGCATTCCAGGAGCGCTTGTCGCTCCTGGCGTTCCACGCCGCCAACGTGTTCTTGACACGTCTGGCGTGCGTGGAGTGCAGGTACCAGATCCGCTCGAAGATCAACGACCACTTCACCAGCAGGAGGATACCGATGACCCAGAGGACCTCGCCTCCCCGCTGCATGAACTCCATGATCGCTTCATATCCGTCGAGCAGAGTCAAATACATGGTGCCTCCTATCAGGCCTGCTTGCCGCTGGATTCCGACTTCTGGGCGATGATGCCGGTGGCCTGCTCTTCCAGGATGTGGATGATACGGTCACTCTTGCTCTTCACCCAGGTGTGCATCAGCACGGTCGGGATGGCGACTGTGATACCCAGTACCGTTGTCATCAGGGCCATGGAGATACCGCCGGCCATGATGGTCGGGTCACCAGCACCGTAAACGGTAATCTGCTGGAATACCTGGATCATACCGGTCACCGTACCCAACAGACCCATCAGCGGTGCCACCGTGGAGATGATCTTGATGAAGGTGAGGAAGCGCTCCAGAGCCGGAGTCTCCTGCAGAATCGCTTCACCCAGCTTCAGCTCCAGGGTTTCCGTGTCCACATTCGGGTTGGACTCGGCCACCAGCAGCACACGACCCAGCGGGTTGTTCTTGTTGGCCTTGTCGGATTTCACCTGTGCGTTCACCTTCGCTGCGACCAGTGTCAGGATAAACGACCGGATCAGTGCGACCAGAATTGCAATCAGACCGATACCGATGATGATGAAGCCGATCAGGCCGGCGTTCTCACGTACCTGCTCATCCCAGGTCGGGAAGTTGATCAGGTTGGCCATCAGGCTGCCACCCACGGCACCAGTCGGGTCGATGCCGACACGATAGATGCCGTCACCGCCAGCAGCGGCTTCCAGCTCCGCCGCCTGTGAAAGGATGCGATCCGAGGGCTGACGCGGCAGCACCTGGAAGTGACCTACGCTGCCCGTATAGGACAGGTAGTCGCCATCGCCGATGGCATTGAAGGAACCGATACGGGTGATGGTGCGATCCTCCAGCTCGCCGGAAGGCAGGCCAACTTCATCCTGGTACTGCACAATGCGACCGGACTCGACCAGTTCCTGCTGCATGAAGTACCAGAAACGCTCGATCTCGTCGACACGAACCTGTTCGGTATCACTGGCGACACGATCAATGAAGTCATCCAGAAACTCGACACGCCCGGAGTGCTGGGCACTGACCAGGGAGTCGGCGAAAATGCTCTGGAAGTCACCGGCCACGCCCTGGATGTTACCCAGCAGTTCGTTCAGGTTGGCTCGCACATCGCGCAACTGGGCACGACGCTCGGACAACAGTTGACGGTTTTCGTCGAACTCCTGCTCCAGGTCGGCGTTGGTATCTTCTTCATCCGAAATCTGATCACGGATGTCTTCCAGCATCTGTTCGCGCTGGTCAACCTGCTCCTCGAACTGCTGCTCACGTTCGCGATGCGCCTCGGACTCGACGATCCGGTTCTCTTCCACCGCTTCAAGCAGGTCATTCAGGCTGGATGGCGTGTTCTGCGCGTACACCTGCGCAGACAGACTCAGGGCAATGCCCGTAAGGGATAAACTGGCAAATCGGATTATTTTTTTCACTGTGCTAACTCCGGCGCGGTGATTGGTAGTTCAATGATTTCTGGCGCAATAAGCCCACTGGATACACGGATCGCGGTGTCGATCGCGGTACGGTAGTCACCTTCCGGCAAGCGGATCCACTCACGGGCCTCGGGATCCCAGGCGCCGGTCATCTGCCGGTCCTTGGTCTGATAGGCCAGGGCGATCCGACCCACACGCATCATGTCGACGTCGCGTTGGACCCCATCGATGGTCAGAGTGGTGGGATAGGTTTCGTGGGTTCGACCGTATGATGTCTCGGTCTGATAGAGCGACAGGATCTGACGGAACCGCTCGGCGGTGGATACGCCCGGATCATCGAGCAGGCTCTTCACGAACTCTACACGCTGACGGCGCTCTTCCAGCTTGAACGGCATGTCCAGCTCAATGAACTGCTCGATGCTGGCCAGCATTTTCTGCATCAGCAACGGCATTTCCTGTGTCACATTGCGCACTTCGGAGATGGATTCGGCAATTGTCTCCAGCTCCTCCTCCTGAATGGAGATCTGTCTGCGCCAGCCGGCATTCAGGACCAGAAGCGCTTCAAGGTTGTTACTCTCCGCATTGAAGTCATCCATCAGGCTGGTGGATGAATCGGAAAGCCGGTTGATGCGCTGTTGGGATTCGACAGCCGCCTCATTGGTCTGGCCGACAACCTCCATCGCTTCGTTGAGCGTACTGGTATCAACCTCGGCTGCCTGGGTTGAGCCGGCCACCAGCATGGAAGCGAGTGGAGCCAGCACCTTAAAAGATAATCGACGGTTTTTCATGTGCCATCCTGTTATTGTATTAAACACTCTGTCCTCTGCTATGACCTCGTCTGATCGCATGTGCCGGTTACCGTGCCATTATCATGCCACTTCTTCCGGATCGATCATCAACGTCTGGCCCAGACAGGTACAGATGTGACCTCTTTACTACATTACGTAATTACGCAAGACAATCAAAGGCGCTCCTGCCCGTGATTGTCGGCCCATCGGGCCTGATCCTCCCTGATTCCGGATCTCCTCAGGTTCCCTGCAACCCCTCGGGGTTACCTTTCTACACACTTGATCCCGCATTGAGGCCATTGGTAACCAATGGCCGCAAGATCACGCCATTTAGCGTTGAAATCGGGCGTCCTTGCCAAAGAGCAGTTCAAGCGTAACACAACCCGTCCTTTTTTTTGAACCTTTCAACGCATAAATTTGAGTGGTCTCTTGCACCATGCACATTGCCAGTGCAATCCGGATCATATTGTCACCGATTGGTGCATCATCGGTGGCAACCGGCCTCTTCCGATCCGTTTTCCGGATACGAAAAAGCCCGGACAGGCTGTGCTCTGTCCGGGCTCGGAAGGGCTTTCCTCACCAACCGGTGACTTCACCCAGGGCCTTGCCGATGTCGGCAAGACTCCGCACGGTTTTGACGCCTGCATCCTGCAATGCGGCAAACTTCTCGTCCGCGGTACCCTTGCCACCCGAGATGATGGCGCCGGCGTGGCCCATGCGTTTTCCGGGTGGCGCCGTGACACCGGCAATATACGAAACCACCGGCTTGCTGACATGCTCCTTGATGTACGCCGCGGCCTCTTCTTCGGCCGTGCCCCCGATCTCGCCGATCATGACGATGGCCTCGGTCTGGGGGTCATCCTGGTACAGCTTCAGGATATCGATGAAGCTGGAACCCGGAATCGGGTCGCCACCGATACCGACGCAGGAGGACTGGCCGTATCCGGCGTCCGTGGTCTGTTTGACCGCTTCATAGGTCAGTGTACCCGAACGCGACACAATACCGACCTTGCCGGGTTTGTGAATGTACCCCGGCATGATTCCGATCTTGCACTCGCCCGGAGTGATGACGCCGGGACAGTTGGGCCCGATCAGTCGCACACCGAGTTCATCACACTTCACCTTGGCGTCCAGCATGTCCAGGGTCGGGATGCCTTCCGTGATGCAGACGATCAGTCCGATGCCAGCAAAGGCCGCTTCCAGGATGGAGTCCTTGCAGAAGGGGGCCGGCACGTAGATGACAGAGGCTTCTGCGCCCGTCTGTTCCACCGCCTCCGCCACGGTATTGAATACCGGCAGACCGAGGTGGGTCTGCCCACCCTTTCCGGGTGTCACACCACCGACCATCTTCGTGCCGTACTCGATGGCCTGTTCGGAATGGAATGTGCCCTGGGCACCGGTGAAGCCCTGACAGATGACCTTGGTTTGCTTGTTGACCAGAATGCTCACTTGGCACCTCCAGCAGCTTCCACCACCTTTTCAGCGGCGTCGGTGAGACTTTCAGCAGCGATGATGTTCAGACCACTGTCCTTCAGGACCTTGCGGCCGACGTCGGCATTGTTGCCTTCCAGGCGTACGACAACCGGCACCTTGACACCAACCTCTTCGACGGCACCGATGATGCCCTCGGCAATGAGATCGCAACGCACGATGCCGCCAAAGATGTTGACCAGCACGGCCTGCACGTTGTCATCCGACAGGATGATCTTGAAGGCTTCCGTGACGCGCTCCTTGGTGGCGCCGCCACCCACATCCAGAAAGTTGGCCGGCTTGCCACCGTGCAACTGGACGATATCCATGGTGCCCATGGCCAGGCCTGCCCCGTTGACCATGCAACCGATGTTGCCGTCCAGCGCCACGTAGTTGAGTTCCCAGGCAGCGGCCTGGGCTTCACGCTCGTCTTCCTGTGAAGGGTCATGCATTTCCTTCAGTTCAGGCTGACGATACAGTGCGTTACCATCAATGTTGATCTTGGCGTCCAGACAATGCAGATTCCCTTCATCGGTGATCACCAGCGGGTTGATCTCCAGCAGCGCGAGATCCTTTTCTTCGAACAGCTTTGCCAGTCCAAGAAAAATCCTGGTGAACTGCTTGACCTGCGTGGCGTTCAGCCCCAGACGGAATGCGATATCACGTGCCTGGAAAGGCTGTGCGCCGACCAGGGGGTCAATGGTTGCGCGCAGGATCCTGTCCGGCGTTTCTTCAGCCACTTTCTCGATCTCGACACCGCCTTCGGTGGAAGCCATGAAGACGATCCGCCCGCTGGTGCGATCGACCACCGCGCCCAGATACAGCTCATTGGCGATATCCGTGCAACTTTCCACCAGGATCCGGCTGACCGGCTGGCCGTTCTCGTCCGTCTGGTAGGTGACCAGGTTCTTGCCCAGCCACTGACTGGCAAATTCACTGCACTCCTCCGGACTGGAGACCAGCTTCACACCACCGGCCTTGCCGCGTCCACCGGCGTGCACCTGGGCCTTTACCACCCATCTGTCACCACCGATCTTGCGGGCGGCGTCGGCAGCGGCTTCCGGCGAGTCCACGGCGTGACCGGTGGAAACCGGCAGCCCGTACTCGGCAAACAGCTGCTTACCCTGGTATTCGTGTAAGTTCATACTGCGTTCATCCTGTTATCAGTTTCAGAATCTGTAGCGCGCGATCACTTGCGCTTCTTGCGGTTGACGGCGTGGATGGCATGGCCATTGGCCGCCAGCGCCGCCTCATGCACCACCTCGGAAAGCGTCGGGTGCGAGAACATGGTCAGACCCAGGTCCTCGGCGCTGGAGCTGAACTCCATGGCGATGGCCACCTGCTGCATCAGATCGGCCGCGCTGGGGCCGATGATGTGACAACCCAACACGCGATCGGTTTTTGCATCGGAAATGATCTTGACCATGCCGTCGGTGTCATTGGCGGCCATGGCGCGGCCATTGATGGCGAACGGGAAAGTCCCGATATTGTAATCCACGCCCTCTTCCTTCAGCTCCTGTTCGGTCTTGCCGACCCAGGCGATTTCCGGATGGGTATAGATGACAAATGGCACCAGATCATAATTGACCTGGGTCTTCTTACCAGCGATGCGCTCGGCGACCATGACGCCCTCTTCCGAGCCCTTGTGCGCCAGCATCGGTCCGCGAACCAGATCGCCCGTCGCCCAGACGCCATCCACGCCGGTGGCACAGGTGTCGTCCACCTTGACGAAACCGCGATCATCCACCTCGACACCCGAATCGTCAGCCAGCAACCCTTCGGTATAGGGTCGTCGCCCGACGGCCACGATCAGTTTGTCAAAGGTCTGGGTCTGCTCACCGTCCTTGTCCTCGTAGGTCACGGTGACGGTCGGCGTCTTGCTCTTGCTGACCTT
>JBNJGU010000031.1:0-19155 GCA_051747985.1 Pseudomonadota bacterium
AAGCGTTGACAAACCCCGCCGCCGGTTTCCCGGCGGTTTTCCGGGCCATGGAGACGGCGCTGTTCACGGCGGCTGAAACGGGGATTCTGTCCATGTGGTATGGTATCCATGCGGCCATCATGCAGCAGGTGGATGACATCCCCCATCAACCGGGCCAACAGCCCGGAGCGACTGACGGCCGGGGTGTACAGGTAGGCGCTTCCCTGCTTGTGACGATGCACCAGCGCCTTGCGATGCAGGCGCTCCAGGGTCGACTGGACGGTACTCAGCGAGGGTCGGCGCCCGGTCAGGCGATCCACGACCGCCCTGGCGTCAAGCTCCGAAGTCCTCCAGAGGATCTCCATGACGCGCAGCTCGCGCTCGCCCAGTGTACTGCCCGCCAGCGTGTTCGATGCGGAACGTTTCATGCCGGGTCACTCCCGGAACCGATGGGGTATCGGTTTTCTGCGATATTTTTTTCTTTTTCCATTTCATGTACTTGCCAACAGAACCCGAGACAAAACGCGAGCCTTTCTGCGATTCCCGTACCGGAATCGCTATACTCGCGCCCCGTCCTTTACTTTAGCACATTCACAGAGGTTGACGAGCCATGTACCGACTGCTGACCACCACACTGCTGACCACCACCTGCTTCAGTCCGATGACACTCGGTGCCACCCCGACCGAAGCAGACCTGCAGGAAGTGCTGGTGCTGGGCAGCAACATGGAATTGACCGGCAACCCGGTCAATGCCACCGAAGGCATGATCTATGACCTGCAGCTGACCACCCGCCCCATGGGCCGGCCCGGTGAACTGCTGGAGTTCGTGCCCGGCCTGATCGCCACCCAACACAGCGGCGAAGGCAAGGGTAACCAGTACTTCATGCGGGGCTTCAACCTGGATCACGGAACGGATCTGTCGATCCGGGTCGATGGCCTGCCTGTCAACATGCCCACCCATGGCCACGGTCATGGCTACGCGGATCTGAATTTCCTGATTCCGGAACTGGTCGACACGCTGCGCTACCGCAAGGGCCCTTACTACGCTGATACCGGCGACTTCGCCACGGCAGGATCCGCCGACTTCGAATACCAGAGTCGACTGGCCGAAGGCTCCGTAAACCTGACCCTGGGGGAAGAAGGCTACCAGCGCGTCTACGCCGGTGACACTCTCGGTGACGGTCGCGGCGCTCTCACCCTGGCCGGGGCACTGACCCGCTATGACGGGCCCTGGGAGCTGGACCAGGACATGAACAAGCGCCAGGGACTGGCCCGCTATCATCACGATGATGGCCGGGACCAGTGGCGCCTCACCGCCGCGTTCTATGATAACGACTGGACCGCCACGGATCAGATTCCACAGCGCGCCGTGGCATCGGGCCAACTGTCACGCTGGGGAACGGTCGATGACAGCAACGGTGGTGACACGCATAGACACAGCCTGTCCGCGGACTGGTCACGGGCTCTGGGTGATGATCGTGGCTGGGAGGCCGGCGCCTGGTATATCGACTATGGACTGGACCTGTATTCGAACTTCACCTATTTCCAGGAGCACCCGGAGCGCGGCGACCAGTTCCATCAGCATGATGACCGCAACGTATACGGCCTTGAAGGCAGCTACAGCCAGCCGCTCGCCATCGGTGATATCACCGGACAGCTGACCGTGGGCGGTCAGTGGCGGGCCGACGATATCGATCTGGCGCTGAACTGGACCGAGAACCGGGAACATCGCGAGACGGTGCGCACCGATCAGGTGGAGCAGTCCATGACCGGGCTCTACGCGGAACTGGATCAGCGCTGGCATCCGCACTGGCGCAGCGTGGCATCCCTGCGCATCGATCATTACCGCTATGACGTGGACGCGGGCATGACCATCAACAGCGGCGAGGGCAACGAGACACAACTGAGTCCCGCCGTGAATGTGATCTATTCTCCGCCGGGTGACACAGAGTACTTCATCAGCGCCGGCAGGGGCTTCCACAGCAACGATGCGCGCGGCGCAGTCATCCGTCGCGATCCGGTGTCCGACGAAGTCATCGAGACAGTGGACCCCATCGCGGCGGCCGACAGCCTGGAGATCGGCCTGCGCACCGCCGTGCTGCCTCGCACCCGCCTGAGTGCGACCGCGTTTGTCATGGATCTCGAATCGGAGCTGGTCTATGTGGGCGACGCCGGCAACACCGAAGCACTGAATCCCAGCCGGCGCTACGGGGCGGAATTCGGTGCCCTGTGGTCTCCGGTCACCTGGCTGCTGGTGGATGGCAATGTGACCTTCACCCGCGCACGTCTGCGCCATGCCGATGAAGACCGGATACCCAATGCGGTCAGTCGCACAGCCTCCCTGGGACTGGCAATCGACGGGGGCAACGGGATGACAGGCGGGCTCCGTCTGCGCTACCTGGGCGAGGCCCCCTTATCCGAAAGCGGACGGCCGCGATCACCGGACACCTTCCTGGTGAACGCCAGCGGCAGCTGGCAGATGACATCCCGACTCAATCTGTCAGTGGAATTGATCAATGCCCTGGACAGTGACGAGCACGACATCACCTATTTCTACGAGTCACAATTGCCGGATGAGTCGACACCGGTCGAGGATATCCACTTTCATCCGGCAGAGCCGAGAATGCTGCGCTTCACGGTACGGGCCGAGCTGTAAGCTGGTTGTACCGTGGTGCTCATCCAGACCGTGCCCTCTGCCTAATCACCGGCAAATCCCGTATACTGCAGGTCTCAACGGAGGAATACCCCATTGATGAACCTGTCACACGGAAATACGACAGCCCGCACGGTACTACCGGCCATTCTCGTCCTGCTATATCTGGGCAGTCAGTCTGCGCTGGCTGCCGACACCCCCGATCCGATCCACCGGATCAATGGTTCCATCGAATTTTCGGCCGATGACACGCCCGGTACTGCCCTTCAGACCGTCAATGGCGGGGTGCGCATCCGCAGCGGCTCGGAAGCCGGCGACATCAGCACCGTCAATGGTCCGATCCGGATCGAGTCACAGTCGATGGCGGGAGCAGCACAGACCGTGAACGGAACCATTTCCGTGGACGCCGACGCCGATGTCGCCGGCACCGTGCAGGCCGTCAACGGAGGCATCACCATCGAGCCGGGCAGCCGCATCGGAGGCGATGTGGCCACGGTCAACGGGCTGATCCGGATCGATGATGCCCACATCGGAGGCTCGGTCCGGACGGTGAACGGTAACGTCCTGGTCCGCGCGGGCTCTGTCATCGAGGGAGACATCCGGTTCAGCGAAGCGCAGGCCGAGAATGGCTGGCTGCCACGCCTGTTCGGGTTCGGCAATGGCGCGCAACGCAGCCGCCTGGACGTCGGCGCCGACGTCACCGTGGAGGGCGACATCCACCTGTACCGGGAAGTGGAGTTGCATATCGACGACTCTGCCCGGATCGGAGAAATCATCCGCCACTACTGAGCCCCTGCGCCCGATTGTCGCACCGGGTCCTGCGCGGGCTGGACTGAGGTAGACTGTCAGACATGGTCAATCGAACTTTGTCAGGTATGAGTTCGCTACTGGACAGCGAGCGCAGCAGTGCCACCCGCCAGGGACTGCAGCGCATCCTGGCATTACGGACGCTGGTGCTGTTCACCTCGCTGGGAGCCGCCGCGGTTTTCGCCTGGCTGGAACTGCTCAATGTGCCGATGGCACTGCTGCTGGTGGTCCCCGCACTGATCGTAGTCTCTCTGGCATTCGGACTGTGGCGCCTGCGCACATCACAACTGATATCCGGACAGGAACTGTTCCTGCAACTGATGATGGACGCCGGCTTCCTGGCGATCGTACTGTACTACTCTGGCGGCATCACCAATCCGCTGATTTCCTACCTGCTGGTATTGCTCGCCGTGGCAGCCACGCTGCTGCCGCAGTTGATGGTCAATGTCTATGCCCTGCTGACAACAGCGCTGTATACGCTGTTCCTGATCCTGGACCTGCGCAGCGAGGCCAGTCATATCGAGCAGGACAGCGGTTTTCAATTGCACCTGGTCGGTATGTGGGTGACCTTCGTGGTCAGCGCCGTCCTGATCACATTCTTCATCACCAGAATGGCCCGGACGATACGACAGCGTGAACTCACGCTGGCTGAAGCCCGCGAGAACGAGATGCGTAACGAGCAGCTGGTCGCCATCGGCACGCTGGCCGCCGGTACGGCGCACGCTCTGGGCACCCCATTGTCCACCATGTCCGTGTTGCTGTCCGAGCTCGACCAGCAGAGCGAGGAGCAACTGCAGCAGACCCCACTGAAGGGAGACATCCGGTTGCTGCGGGAACAGGTCAATCGATGTCGTGATTCACTCCAGTCGCTGACCCGCTTCTATCACCGCGCGGACCAACCCATGGAAAGTCTGTCCCTGCAGCAGTTCATGGATGACACCCGTGACTACATCATCAATGTCAGGCCTGGCGCCAATCTGAAGATCGATATGCCGCCATCGCCCGACACCCTGCTGATATCGGCGGATCCGGCCCTGAAACATGCCGTCATCAACATCGTCGAGAATGCCGTCAAGGTGGCCCATCGGCAGGTGCGCATCACCATCAGCCTGGACCGCGACAGCGATACCCCGCTGCGCATGGCCATCATCGATGACGGTCCGGGCATTCCACCGCAGGTCATGGAGAACATGGGAGAACCCTTCATCTCCACCCACAAGGACAGCATGGGTCTGGGTATTTTCCTGGCCAATGCCGCCGTCCGCCGCTGCGGCGGTTCCATCCAGATGTTCAACCTGCGGCAGGGCGGCGCGACCACATTGATTCTGCTGCCTTTGCTGACACAATCCGAGGGATTTCGGGATGAATGACCACAATATACTGCTGGTGGAGGACGACGAGGTATTCGCTCGCGTAATCAGCCGCGCGATGGCGCATCGGGACTATACAGTCCATCATGCCCCCGACGCCGATGCTGTTCCCGCCCTGCTGCGCGATCACCACTTCGACTGGGCCATACTGGACCTCAACCTCGGCGGCCATTCCTCCCTGTCACTGATTCCGGAACTGAAACATCACTATCCGGACATCACCATCCTGGTGCTGACCGGCTACGCCAGCATCGCCACCGCAGTGGAAGCGATCAAGCTGGGCGCGGCCAATTACCTGGCCAAACCGGCTGATGCCGACGAAATCCTGGCGGCATTGACCGCGGCACCCGCGGAGGGCAGGCCGGCCACGGAACCGGAAATACAGGAACGCATGTCGGTGCGGCGCCTGGAATGGGAACATATCCAGAAAGTACTGAAAGAAAACGATGGCAATATTTCAGAAACCGCCCGCCAGCTCCGAATGCACCGCCGCACCCTGCAGCGCAAACTGCAGAAACGGCCAGTGTCGAAATGAGACGAGAAGGTCAGCGCCCCCGACGCACCACGAACAACGCCAGCAGACTCAGCACCAGCCCCAGCCACTCCGCCACGTAGATCTGCAGTACCAGCGTATTGTAGGCCTGCTCCACCAGAATGCCCCAGCTGCGCGCCAGTACCAGGGTCACGTAGCTGATGGCCATCATGGCGAGTCCCGGAGTACGCCAGTCCCGTAGCCAGGCGCAGAGCGCGAAAAACAGGGCCAAAGCCCCCATAAGGCCGACATAGGCCGTACGCAACTCCGTGAATCCCGCACTGGCCCGCCAGCTGATCTCCAGCGCCCGGAACCATTCCAGTGGCGCACTGATGAACAACCAGGCCACCACGGCATACAGCACGGCATTGATGGCGAGCAGCGCGGCGGGAAACAGATGAGTCGGCATCGGGCAATATCCTGCAGGGTCAATGTGTATTACGCATCTTATAACGAAGCTCCGGCCCGGTTCCAGAGGCGTATATACGGTAGAAAGACCGATTTTTTCGGCAGACCACCGCTCCAATGCGTCGACTGTGACGTATTGTCAATTGATTGGCAGCGATACGGGGTTACAATACTGCACACTCCAAGCCAACCCTTTTCATTTTTCACTTCCGGAGCCCGATGTGAACGTCCGCCACTTTGTAGCAATGGCCCTTTTTGGACTGATGGTCGTATGGATGGTCCTGCCGCGCGAGCATAGCGCGCCGGATCCCTATTCCACTCCGCAGCGCGATAATACGGTCTATGCCCTGTCGGCCGACGATGAGCAGCCGGAAAGCAGCGACACCATTGCCGTGCGGGTCGAACGGATCAGCAGGGAAAATTTCCAGCAACGCGTCAGCGTGCGGGGCCGGACACGGGCCGAGCGTCACGTACCCGTCCGTGCCGAGGTCTCCGGACAGATCACGGAAACACCGGTGAGTCGCGGAGAGCGGGTACAGCAGGGGGACCTGCTCTGCCGGCTGGAGATCAACGGGCGCGATACCGACCTGCAGGAAGCGGTCAGTCGCGAGGAACAGGCCCGCATGGAGTACGAAGCCGAACTGGATCTGCAGGAGCGTGGCCTACAGGGACGGGTGGCCATCGCCCAACGCAAGGCTACCCTGGATGCGGCCACGGCGGCCGTGGCCCGGGCCCGACTGGCACTGGAACGCACCGAGGTCCGCGCACCATTCGGCGGCATCATGGAAAGTCGCGACGTGGAAGTGGGAGACTACCTGGATCCGGGGGCCGAATGCGCCACCGTCATGGACGACGAGCCTATGCTTGTGGATGGCATGGTACCAGAGCACCAGATCGGCCAGATCAGTCACGGTGCCGATGTGCGGGGCAGGCTCATCACCGGCGAATCGATCCGCGGCCGCGTCACCTATCTTTCCCGGGCCGCCGACCCGGTGGCCCGCAGTTACCGCATCGAAGTTGAACTGGAGCCGGAACCCGGCGAGGCCATCATCCGTCAGGGAGTGACCGCTGAGATTTTCGTGGCCTCCACCGAGATCATGGCACACCTGGTGCCCTCTTCGGCCCTGACGCTGAATGATGACGGCAACCCCGGCCTCAAGACAGTAAACCGCGACAACGTGATCGAATTCCATCCGGTCTCGATCGTTGGCGAGGAAACCGGCCTGGACCGGACCGGATTCTGGGTCACCGGCCTGCCGGAGACTGCCACGGTGGTGACCCTGGGACAGGAACTGGTGTTTCCCGGACAGACCGTACGTACCGACTCCTCCACCACGAACTGATCACGGACCAGGACCATGCGATATCTCAAGGCGTCAGTCTCTCACGCACGGACGACTCTCAGCATCTTTGTGGTGGTGGCTCTGGTTGGCCTGGTCTCCTACCGCACGATTCCGGTTGAACTGAACCCGGACGTCACGGTACCCGTGATCATCACCACCATTGCCCTCCAGGGCATCTCCCCGGAGGACGCCGAAAGGCTGCTGGCGCGTCCCACCGAAATTGAATTGAAAAATGTCGATGGCATCGAGCAGATCCGCTCCTTTTCCAATGAAGGCGCCGCCACCATCATCACCGAGTTTGATGTCAGCTTCGATCCCGACCTGGCCCTGAATGACATCCGCAGCGCCATTGACCGGGCCAAGGCCCGATTCCCGCAGGAAACCGAGGAGCCGATCATACAGGAGGTCTCGGCGGCCACGGTCCCCGTGGTGCAGATTGCCATCAGTGGCGAGGGCGTGCCGGAACGCGTGTTATTGCAGACCGCGCAGGACCTGCAACGGGAGATCGAGAATCTGCCGGACATCCTGTCCGCCGACATGATCGGCGCCCGCGAGGAATTACTGGAAGTCATCGTCGATCCGGGCCAGCTGGAGACCTACGGCCTGACCAATAACCAGGTGGTACAGGCCGTCAGCAACAACAACCGACTGATCCCGGCGGGCATGATCGATACGGGCCAGGGCAGCTTCTCGGTCAAGCTGCCCGGCCTGATCGAGACAGCCGATGATCTCTATAACCTGCCCATCGCCGCCAATGAGGATGGCGTCCTGGTACTGAGCGACATCGCCGAGATACGCCGCACGTTCAAGGACGCCGATCGCTATGCCTACGCCAATGGACAACAGTCCATTTCCCTTGATGTGCAGAAGCGCAAGGGCGCCAATCTGATTGCCGCCATGGACGAGATCGATGTACTGGTCCGGGAAGCACGTCAGATACTGCCGCCGGCCATCGATATTTCCTACCTGAACAATACCATTCCACTGGTCATCGAGCAGGTGTCGGGCCTTCAGGGCAACATGGCCACGGCCATGTTCCTGGTGTTGACCGTGGTGATCGCGGCGGTGGGGGTTCGCTCCGGTATCCTGGTCGCACTCAGCGTACCCTTCTCGTTCTTCTTTGCCTTCATCGTGATTTCATCGCTGGGCTTCACCTACAATTTCATGGTGATTTTCGGCCTGCTACTCGGACTGGGTATGCTGATCGACGGCTCCATCGTCATGGTGGAGTTTGCCGACCGCAAGATGGCGGAAGGCTACTCGCGACGCGACGCCTACCAGGAAGCCGTCAACCGCATGTTCTGGCCGATTCTGGCCTCGACCTCCACAACGCTGGCCGCGTTCCTGCCCATGATGTTCTGGCCCGGTGTATCGGGAGAGTTCATGCGGTACCTGCCCATCACCGTGTTCGCGGTGCTGGTCGGCGCCCTGTTCTACGCCCTGTTGTTCGCCCCGACACTGGGCGCGCTGTTCGGACGCTCCAGCACCGCCGGCTCGGGTGTCGGCAATGATCAGCTGCGGGAGCTGGAGACCGGCGACCCGACCCGGATGGGCGGCATCACCGGCCTGTACGCGCGCATATTGAAAGTCGCCGTGGGAATGCCAGGGGTGGTGTTCCTTACCAGCGTGATCTCCCTGGTGCTGATCATCGTCGCCTATCTGAATTTTGGCCGCGGCGTGGAGTTCTTCACTTCGGTGGAGCCCAACCAGACCCAGGTGCAGATCTTCGCCCGCGGCAACCAGTCCCCGCAGGAAATCCGTGACATCGTGCTGGATGTGGAGTCCCGCATCCGAAACATCGGCCACTACAAGAACATGGTCACGCAGACCGGCGCGGGCCGCAGCCTGGGCGGCGGCCAGGGCGCGGCCCCCGACCTGGTGGGGACCATTTTCCTGGAGTTCACCGACCGGCGGGAACGGGAGATCGACGGTTTCGAGATCGAAAATCTGTACCGGGAGGCGATATCCGATCTACCCGGGATTTCCGCCGAGATTTCCACCCCGGAACAGGGACCTCCAGTCGGCAAGGAACTGCAGATCGAGTTCTATGGCGATGACCTGGATGCGCTGATCACGGAGGCCCGTCGGGTTCGCAGCCACATGGAGACCGACATGGAGGGGCTGATCGACATAGACGACACCACACCGGTGCCGGGTATCGAGTGGACCATTTCCGTGGACCGGGCCCGCGCCGCCATGTCCGGTGCCAACATCAACGAGATCGGCGCCGCCGTGCAGTTGCTTACCAATGGCGTCATGATGGGTGAGTATCGCCCCGACGACAGCGAGGAAGAAGTCGATATCCGGGTCCGCTATCCGGAGCGTTACCGGGGCGTGGAAATGATCGACGACATCCGCATCAACTCCTCGCAGGGCCTGGTGCCGATCAGCAGTTTCATCACCCGGCAGGCGGGTGAGGCGGTCAGCTCGATCCAGCGCGTCGACGGCACGCGGGTGATCTATGTCCGTGCCAATCCGGCGCCCGGATACCTGACCGATGACAAGGTACAGGAGCTGGAGCAATGGTTTGCGGAAAACCCTACACCACTCAATGTCAATTACCGTTTCCGGGGCGCCAACGAGGAACAGGAGGAGTCTTTCGCGTTTCTGTTGCAGGCCTTCCTGGTGGCTCTGTCGATGATGGCCATTCTGCTGGTCACCCAGTTCAACAGTTTCTATCAGTCCGTACTGATCCTGTCCTCGGTGTTACTGTCCACGGCCGGGGTGTTGCTGGGCCTGTTGATCACCGGACAGACCTTCAGCGTGATCCTGACCGGAATCGGCATCGTGGCGTTGGCGGGCATCATCGTCAATAACAACATCGTGCTGATTGACACCTTCAACCATCTGCGCAACAAGTATCCCCAATGGGCCATCACCGATGTGATCGTGCAGACCGGGGCACAACGGTTACGTCCGGTATTCCTGACCACCTTCACCACGGGTTGTGGTCTGCTGCCGCTGGCGCTGGGCATTTCCGTGGATCTGGTCAACGGAGAAATCGAAGCCGGGGGCCCGATCAGTTCCCAGTGGGAAGCGCTGGCCAGCGCCATTGTGTTCGGCCTGTCCTTTGCAACGCTGCTGACCCTGATCGTGACTCCGGCCATGCTGGCCATGCCGGAGCGTCTGCGGCAGATTCTCGGCAGGCTGCCCCTGCCCGGGCGGCGCAATCACACCATGGGTGCACACGCCGCCAGCCAATGAAGCCGGGGACACTCTATTACAATACCGGGGTGATTGTAGCGACATCTCAGGGATTGCAATAGAGTGTCACTCAGGGCTCAGCCGCTCACGGGCAGCGTGCTAGTATTCTTTCGTCCGCCGGCACTGCCTGTCCTGCTCCGTGCCGCGGACCGCCGGATCACCGGGGAGGAAAGTGGATCTTTGTTCCCCCTATTGATCATGTAGCACTGGTTGCTTTCTGACCCCGGCCCGGCATTCTTACCCCGTGTTACCGGTACGTCCGGTTGGCGACCCGCGTCTCCAGCAACAGTAACCCGAGCACCAGCACCAGCAACCACCACCATAGACGCTGTGGCTGCTCGATCTCGGCCATCAGCTGCGAGGTGCGCACCTGCTCGGTCTGAGCGGGACGCGTCTCCGGATTGATGAGCCGGTCCTGCAACGTGGCGGGCTGCACCCGCTCCATGTTGGCCGCATCGGCGGCAACGTTGACAGCGATCCACTGCCGCGACTCACCGTCGCCCACGGACAACACACCGGGCTCGTCCACAGCGACCACGGGGTCCAGGGAAGAAACGGTGGTCTCGCGTCCGTCACCGTACCGCAGAGTGGTCTGTTCTCCGGGTTGCAGTGCCGGTGACAGGTCAATGCGGTCCCCGACCAGATGACCGGGTTGAACCTCCGTGGATCGGGACAGATACCCCAGCATTTCATGGACGAAGGGAAGATACAGCCCCTGCAGAGGCAGGTTGCTCCAGCTGGTGTCCAGGGCCGTGGTCAACAACAGTACCCTGCCGTCACCCGCTGAACCTTCGATCAATGCCGGATCGCCATTATCAAAGCGCATCAATACCCGGCCATCACCACTCGCCTCGCTGCGCCAGTAACCATGGAAACGGGCCGACCAGTCAATATCCAGTGGCTCCAGCACCGGATGACGCCTCTCCCTGTCCGCCAACAGCAGATAGTCATTACCCGCGAGGATGTTGGTCTGCCGTAGTCGGGCCGGCAGCACCTCAAGGCGATCCGACAGCGCCACGCCATCCACCGTGGAACCCGGCGCCACCAGCAGGCTGCCGCCGTTTTCCACAAAACGGGACAATTCTCCGCCCATGTCATCATCCTGGAGTCCGGCATCCAGCAACACCACGACGTCGTGATCCGACAGACTGTCGGTGCTGAACTCCCCCATCGTGGTCATGGTCACATCATAGGGCACATCCATCCCTTCGCCCGCCAGTGCCAGCCCAAACCAGTGAGCGCCGTCCTCGAACCAGTTTGAGGACGGGGATCCGTTCACCACGAGCACCCCGGTGCGGGGCTGTACGTTCATCGCGAAGTGATACCGGTTGTCCGCAGCGAAATCATCTCCCTCGATGCGGATTTCACCGCGACGCTGCCCCGCGCTTTCAAACTGCACCGGTAGACCGACCACCGCCTCGGAACGATCATCCAGCGAGACGCTTTCCCGTGCCACCGGATCGCCGTCCAGCAGCAGACTGACGCTGGCCTGATCCATATGCACGCTGCCATTGCTGCGGACCCGGGCCAGTATCTCGTGTTCTCTGTCACCCTCAACCAGTCGCTCGGGAATGCGCACGTCCAGAATCGCCAGATTGCGGGCCTCCCCGCCATCCACCGTCACGGCTTCCAGGTTGACTCCCGGAGACAGCCGCCAGCTCCCGTCCACATTCTGCATTCCGCTCTGCTGGAACGCGGAAATCATGACGATCTCGCGACGCGAATGGCGGGCCTCGCGCAGCAGATCATCAGCGGCGCGCAAGGCCGGCTCGAAACGTGGCGCCTGAAAGCCGGGCGGCGCCAGTTCTTCCACCGCGGCGCGCGCGGCTTCGATATCCGTACCCAGGGCACGGACCGCCCGGGGAGAACCGGAGAATGGCACCATTCCCATCTCATCCCCCGGATTCAGTTCCGAGAGCCGCCTCAGGGCTTCCTCCCGCAGGCGGGCATCGCGATCTCCCTGTTGCATGATCAGCGAACGATCGAGCAGCAGCACCACCGAGCGCGGTTCCGCGTCCATCAGCTGCCCCAGGGGCCCCTGGTAGAACAGGGGCCGGGCGAACGCGAAGACCAGCAACGCAATGATTCCGGCCCGCATGGCCAATAGCAGCCATTGCTGGATCTGCTGGAACAGGACCCGTTTACGTTTCGTGGCCTTGAGAAAGCGCAATGAAGGAAACGGCACCTTCGGCGGCTTCTCGCGACGGATCAGATGAATGGCGACCGGCAACGCGATGGCAAGCAGCCCGGTCAGGAACAATGGCGCCAGAAAACCCATGACCTAGTGACTCCTGCCTCGACGCGACATATAAGTGAAGAGCGCCCGATCCAGCGGCTGCGAGGTGTCCACCAGGCAATAGTCCACGGCACCGCGCTGGCATTCGATACGACAGTAATCGAGATACTCCTGCAGCTGCTCAAGATAGCTGTTCCGGACGGCGCCCGGTGTTGTTATATGCGTGTCACCGTTCTCCATATCCACGAATTCCGACGAGTCGCCAAACTCGAAGTGCAACTCCTGTGGGTCCAGAACGTGGAACAGGATGACCTCATTGCCCATGGCGCGTAATTGCCGGAGCATGGCGATGGTTTCCTTTTCACCATCCATCAGATCACTGATCAGTATGACCAGGCTCTTGCGCTTGAGGTTCTGCGCCAGTTCCTGCAGCGGCTTGACGATATCCGTGGTGGTGCCGGGCTTCAGTGCCTGCAATGTGCGCAGCAGGTGCATCAGGTGCGGCTGCCGGGCCATGGCCGGGATATAGTCGCGCAGTGATTCATCAAAGGTGATCAGTCCGACCGCGTCACGCTGTTTCATGATGAAATAGGCCAGCGCCGAAGCCAGGGTACGACCGTAGTCCAGCTTGGTCATGCCACCGGAACCGTAGGCCATGGATGCGCTGCTGTCCAGCAACAGATGGCAGCGCAGATTGGTCTCGTCCTCATACTGCTTGATATACATGCGATCACTGCGGCCATACAGCTTCCAGTCCACATGCCGCATGTCATCTCCCCGCTGGTAGTGCCGGTAGTCGGTGAACTCGACACTGAACCCGCGATTGGGACTACGGTGCAACCCGGCCAGGAACCCCTCCACCACGACACGGGCCCGCAGCTCCAGATTATCCAGACTGCCCAGGATCGTCGGATCAATAAAATTACTGCTCTGCGTCATGCTGACTCCGGGTAACCTTACAGGCCGGTCTTCGGTTCAGGCACTGTTTCCAGCAGGCGCCGGATGACTTCATCGGTCGTGATCCGCTCGGCCTCGGCATGAAAATTCAGCAACAGGCGATGGCGGAACACGGAGGGCGCCAATGCCCGGATATCCCCATAGGAGACGTTATACCGCCCCTTGAGCAGCGCCCGGACCTTGGCCGCCAGCACCAGATTCTGGGACGCCCGGATACCCCCGCCCCAACTGACCCAGTCCCGGACAAACTGCGGAGCCAGTTCGCTCTGGGGGCGTGATGAATGCACCAGCCGCACCGCATACTGGACTACCGGCGTGGCCGCTGGCACCTGTCTGGCAATACGCTGGAATGCGAGGATATCCTCGCCGCTCAACGGATGGGCCACGGTGTTGTCCACCACCTGCGTGGTATTGGCAACCACCTTGACCTCGTCTTCCTCGGACAGATAACCCAGATCGATCTTGAACATGAACCGGTCCAGCTGCGCTTCCGGCAAGGGATAGGTCCCTTCCAGTTCGATCGGATTCTGCGTGGCCAGCACGAAGAACGGCTTCGCCATCGGATAGGTATGCCCGGCGGCCGTGACCTGACGCTCCTCCATGGCTTCCAGCAGACTGGACTGGGTCTTGGGCGGCGTCCGGTTGATCTCGTCGGCCAGCAGGATATTGGTGAAAATCGGCCCCCGTACGAACACCAGCTTGCGCTGCCCCTCCTGTTCCTCGACGATCTCGGCACCGACCACATCGGACGGCATCAGATCCGGTGTGAACTGGATACGACTGAAATTGACCTGAAGAATATCCGCAACGGTCTTGATCAGCAGCGTCTTGGCCAGACCGGGTACGCCGGTCACCAGACAGTGTCCCCCGGCAAACAGAGCGATCAGCAGCTCGTCAACCACTTCGTCCTGACCGACGATGACCTTGCGGATCTCGGTGACAATCTGCTCATACCCGTCCTGCATGCGCCGCACCAGCGCCAGATCATCCTCATCGTCCAGTCCGGGCACTTCGGTCGGTATTTCTCCGGTGATCGTGTCACTCATAGCAGCTTCCTGTCGTCAGGCGCGGTCGGGCCGCGTTCAATGGGTGTAGGCATAGATGAGGTAATTGATCCCCAGCCGATATGCCTCGTTACTGTATTCGGTCGGATAGTACTCATCAAAGGTATGTTCCCAGCCATCGCCCATATCCGAGTTGTAATTGGCGACCAGCATGACACGCCCGTCGTCATCGAGGATGGCATGCACCGAGGGCGGATAGTTCGGGTCATCCAGATTGAAGGTCCGGTTGTTCCAGGTCACCATGCGGCCGGGCACCTGGGCCACCTGATCGATATCGTAGAACATATGGAAAATCTCATGGTCGGTGCTGAGCTCGACCAGTTCACGATCCGGAAAAATCTTCGTGATCTCGACCAGAAAATCCTGCCAGTGCGCCTCGCTCCAGAAATCATCCAGCATCACGAAGCCTCCCCGAAGCATGAACTCCCGCAGCGACTCGACTTCCTCCTGCGTGAAATCCGGACCACTGCGCGTACTGCCGATCGGTACCCGTTTCATGGTCATATACAGAAAGATCTGTTCGTACAGCGCCGGGTCGGTCAGGTCCACCCAACGGTGATGACGGGTGTTGGCGTCGATATGGGTATAGCGCTGCACGCCCCGCAGGAAATTGGCCTCGGCATCCGGGTAGTCGGTATCCCACCAGCCACCGCGCCGACTGCGACCGCCCGGATGGTTCTCATAACGCCCCCGGGTCCAGACGAACTCCGGCTCGCCCGCCTCCTCATACTGATACGGCCGTTGCTCCCGGATCGACTCCACATCAAGGCCTCCGGACAACCCCAGCCCCTGCCCGCGCTGCGCCTGCGCGACACCACTGCCACTGACAACGCACAGACCCAGCAGGATGACTGTCGCGCTACGCCGGATCATGGCGCCGTCTCCACGGCATCCAGCAGCACACGCTGCGCCTCTTCATAGGTCGGGGCCTGCTCCAGAGCCCGCAACACGGTCGCGCGGGCCTCGTCGGACCGCCCGTCATTCAGGTAGGCGCGGGCCAGTCGCGTCCGGGCATCCACCGGATCATCACGCTCCAGCGTCGCCACGATCTCCAGTTCCTGAACGGCCCGTCCGGTTTCGGACTGTCGCTCCGCGACACGGGCAGCCAGCTCATGGACTTCAAGACGGTAGGGATTGATGGCCAGCGCGCGCCCGATGTAATGATCGGCCCGCTCCAGCTGATCACGCTCGTAGGCATCAGAAGCCAGAACCATCGCTGAATCATAATCATGTTGTTGATTCTCCAGCAGCGTTTCCAGCCACTGGATCCGGGCCTCGTGGTTTCCCAGTGCCTCGTGCACCTGGGCCATGACCAGCGGCGGACTGGGGTAACCGGTATAGGTCGGCAGGATCTCATGCGCTTGTCGCAGGTACTCGATCGCGCGCTCATGGTCCTGTTCCCGGAACAGCACAATGCCCATCTGCAGATGGGCCTGGAAATCGCGGGGATTCTCCTCGATGCGTGCTTCCATGTAGCGCTTGATGGACGCATTGTTATACACCTCGGCCATCTCGGCGCTGCTGTTCTCCCGCACGCCATGTCCGTGAGCGCTGCCCTGATCCGGCGCATCCTCGTTGTGCACATAGACATTCATTTCGTCGACACGCTGTCTGATCCACTGTTGAAACCGTTGGTCAAAAACATCCAGTTCCATGTTGAATACATTACGGAAGCGTTGCCCGTCATCACGGATCTCGCCATACTCATCGATCAGCATCAGCAGACGATCGAAGCCGTACTCCTCCACGATATGATCCACCACCAGGTACGACTGGAAATAGGCGAAGCTCAGGTCCGCGTTACTTCGCGAACCGGTAAAGCCGGCATTGAGATCACCGACGTGCAGCAGTTGGTCGTCACGGACCGCCCGCACCAGATCCAGCCCCTGACGACGCCCCCACTCCGGTCGAAGCTGACTTTCCTCCCAGGTGGAAATGCCTTCGGAGAGCCAGCGCGGCATCCGGTTTTCCGTCATCTGAAGCGTGAAGACATGAACCAGCTCGTGCCAGAGGATTTCCTGCCAGTTGGCGTCCAGATCGTCCGGGGAAATCAGGGTGACCACCTTGCCGAAACAGATCCCGACCAGCGGCCCGATATCGGGCAGACCCACTGAACGCACGGCAAAATCCTCGCTGTTCTCGAACACCTGGATGATGACCGGCACTTCCGGCTCGAATTCATAGCGCTCGACCAGCACATCCCAGCTTTCCTCCAGCAGGGAGGACATGTAGGGCCACAGCACCAGGGCATCGCGGGAGCTCATGTTGACGCGGAAGTGCTCGGTTTCCAGCGTGGCATAGCCATCCAGTGTGTCATAGAGCTGCAGCAGATTGGAGGTGAGCACATTGAACGGGTCATTGTCGAACGCCAGCTCCAGATGCTCCCGGCCTTCTTCCTCCTCGCCCAGACGCACCAGGTTGTTGCCCAGCACGGTGCGGCCGTGCCAGTACTCCGGGTCGGCCTCGATGGAACGTCTGGCGTGCTCTACCGCCTCCGTGAACCGGTAGTCGTGTCCGAACATTTCGGCCACCCGGGCATGAAATTCCGCGTTATCGGGACTGAAGGCTTCCACCCGGCGCGCAAACTCCCCGTAACGTGCCATCTGCTCCTGCAGGGCCGCAAGTCCTGCCTGCATGGCCAGTGCGGTAACGGACTCCGGATTGACCGCGAGCGCCTCGTCCAGGAACTGGCGCGCCTCGTCATAGCGCTCGTTACGGAACATCAGGTCGGCAAACACCGTCAGCGCCTCGACATCACGAGGATTGACCTCCAGGGCGGCCCGAAGCTGGCGTTCGGCATCGCCGATACGGGCCAGCCCCACCAGCGCCGGCGTGTAGCGCCGGTTCACCTCGAGCGCATCACGGAACGACTGTTCCGCATCGGCATCATTGTATTTCTGCTGGAACAGCTCGCCCCACAGCACCTGGGCTTCCACATTCTCCGGATCGCTGCGCACCGCCTCGCTGAACAGCGAGTTGGCTTCATGGAAACGGCCCAGGCGCCAGTTGGCCAGCGCCACCATCGCCACATCCCCGGACCGGAACACGGATCCGTTCGTGTAGCGCTGGATGGCCTGCCGCAGAAACGGCTCGGCCTCTTCATCACGCCCCAGATACATCAGCAGGTCGCCATACTGGACCAGTGCACGCACCGGCGGCGTTACAGCTTCGCCGACCAGTTCCTCCAGCATGGTCAGTGCCTCGGAGGATTGCCCCGTGGACCGCAGCAGCTCCGCCAGCTGGACCGTCTGCTCGGGCCACTCCAGGTACTCGTAGCCGATCAGTCCACGCAGTCGATCCACCGCCTCTTCATACTGTCCGATGGCGGCACGGGCGCGGGCCTCGCCGGCAGCCGTCTCCCCCACCCGCAACGGATCGTTGACCAATGGATACAGTTCGGCCGCCGCCTGCCAGGAGCCGCGATCCGCCAGCTCATGGGCACGGTCCAGCAGTTGATCGGCGGGATCGGGATCCGGCTCCTGCTGTTGAGCGAGTGCCGCGCCAGAACCCATCAGCAGACCCAGCGCCAGCACCAGCGGGCGCTGCCGCCGCAGTACATCAGGGCAGTTCATGAAACCTCCTCGTGGTCTGTGCCAGCTCGACCAGCAATGACTCCATCCGCTGCCAGTACTCCGATTCCAGATAATCAGGTTTGCGCCCCCGCAGCAACACCACGGAGCGCTCCAGTTCCTGCATGCGAGTACGCAACTCACGCGCCTCGGGAGACAGGTCTTCACGCGACAGCTGGAGTGTATCCAGATAAGCGACTTCAGCCAGCAGCCCGCCGCCCTGCATCGGGTCGGGCTCGGCCAGGAAATTGCCATCACCGGAGTCGTCCATCACGGCATGTTCAGTGACCAGCCGGTCCTGCTCTTCATACCAGGCTTCCACGTTGCGGCGTGCGTAGTTGAACACCTCCAGCAGAGACAGCTGCCCATTGCGGTCCAGATCCGCTTCATGGTCACGCAGGCCCTCGATCAGGAATTCGGCGAACATCGTGTCGTAACGCTCGGCCGGAGAACGGGTGGCGGAGATGATCACCCGCCCCGGTGCGGACAGGGTCTCGGAGAACGGGTAGCTGGCACTGGTGGTATTGATGACCGCGATGTCGACTCCATCCATGGGCGCTAGCATCTCCGCGAATTCACTGGCGGTGACATCCGGTCCCGCGATATTGATGCGCGCCTCGCCGAACCGACTGGAACCATGTCCTACCAGGATGACGGTCAGCTGATCTCCCGCCTGTACCTCATTGGCCAGACGCCGCAGATGGGAGCGGACCTGCTCACGATCGGAGCCACCATCCACCCGGACGCCCGGATCGACATCGGTCCGGCCTTCATCGAACAACAGGGTAATTCGATCCTCGCCATAGCCCATTTCCACCGCGAACAGATCGTGCAGCGCACCGGCCCAGTTGGCGAAGCGTTGCCGGGCCTCGGGAGTGGCACCCGGTCCACCGATGACAAGCAGGTATTTCTCCCTGTCCGGCGCCTCGCGGAACCAGGACATCTCCTCGTTATCCGGGGCGCCGGCATCCTGCGCCGCACCGACCGGGCTCCAGCCAACGGCCAGCAGCGAAATCATCCAACCGGTCAGTGG
>JBNJGU010000032.1:0-19113 GCA_051747985.1 Pseudomonadota bacterium
CTACCATGCACTTCCCTCAACAGCCAGCAGGCACGATTGCCTGGAGATCATTGGTTGCAAACTTAACAGCGCAATCAACCGGACGCAACTCCGCTGACATGAATGTGCGGTCAGGCGCGCGACATATGGTACTTTCATCCCACAATCGGGTTTCATCAAGAATGGTGGCTCGCATTGGCGGAACCGCCCACAATGTGGTGAGTTTACCCACCCGACGACCGTGGTCGCCGTATGGTGATCTGGTATTCTCCTGTTATTTTGACGATTTTCCGGTGTGGCACAGGTATTGCTTTGCCTGTCTGCACAGACATGAGAGTCCGAGGAGTCCGACCATGAATACACTGCGCCCGCTGTTGTCACTCTTGATCCTGTTGAGCGTTCCGGCGTTGGCCGGTGCGTCCGCGAAGGAAGAGCGTCATTATGAGTATGACGTCAGCGATATCGAGGCACTGCACATTGACGCCAGCGTCGGTACCATTCGTATTGAACCGGCCAGCGGCAGTACGGTCACCGTCGACCTGGTCATCGAGGCGGACAGTACGGCGAGCTGGATACCGTTTCTCGGGCGGGACCGGGACGTGAGTGGCATGGAACTGACGCATCGCGTGCGCGGGCGCGAGCTGAGGCTGCACTTCGACGAGAATCACGTCACCACCGACTGGGTGGTGCGCGTTCCAGTGCTGCAGACGCTGCGCGTCGATCTGGGTGTCGGCAATATCGAAGGTGATCTGCCGCGGATGCCGGCGGACATCGAGCTGGGGGTAGGCAGCGTCGAACTCTCCGCGGCGGGCGCCGCCGTCGGCCGTATTGACCTGGATGCCGGTGTCGGGGATACCCGTATCCGGGGTGCTTCGGGCAAGGATGCACGCAGTGCGCTGGTCGGCAGCCAATCTTCCGGGTGGGGCGATGGCGAGCACCGGATACGTATTGATGTGGGCGTGGGTGATGTCTCCCTGTCCCTTCGTGACTCCGGATGAAGGAAGCGTTGCGGGGCGCTCAGCGCCCGGAACGGGCGATCTCTTTCATTTTCTTTTCCAGTCCTGCCACATCGTCATCGGACAGTTTCCCGATCATACCCACAATGGTATGGCGTATCGGCGCGATGCCGATGAAGCCGAGGATATTGCGTTTCAGTGCCTTCAGGCTGTGTGACCGGAAGTACCAACGATAAATGGTCGATGGCATACCCATGGTCACCACGATCCGGGCACTGCGACCCTTGAGGCCCTGAATACCGAACGGGTTGCCTTCGCTGTAGCGGAATGCGAAGCCGGGGCGGGCCACCTGTTCCAGAAAGCCTTTCAACAGGGCCGGCATGCCGCCCAGCCACAGGGGGAAGAACAATACCAGATGCTCCGCCCAGAGGATGTCTTCCTGGGCCGCTTTCAGCGCGGGCGGCACTTCACCGTGTTCCCAGTCCTGCTGCGATCGCAACACCGGAAAATCCAGCCCGGCCACTGTCAGTGAACGGACCTCGTGGCCAGCGTCCCGGGCTCCCTCGACGTAGGCATCGGCCAGCACATGATTGAGGTGCCGTTCGCTGGCGTCGGGGTGGCCCTGGATGATGAGTATTCTGCGGGGCATGGCGGGTTCCTCAGTGTGGGATGACCTCGATCAATCGTAGCGGCAACCGGTTGTGTTATCCAGTACGTGAGCGTAGTTTTCAGACATGGCAGCATAAGACAGCGGGAGGACCGATGAAGAACGTTTTTGTGCTCGGACTTGATGAGTTCAACGTCCCCGAATTGGCCTCCGTGCAGAGGACAGAGTCCCTGGAGTTTCACAGTTTGCTGGATGTTGATCAGGTGGTCCGCCCGCGGAAAGGCAGACTGGACTTCGACGAGATGCGGCGCAAGGCGGAGGCCCAACTGGACCGTTTTGACGGTTCCATTGACGGGATTGCCGCGCACTGGGATTTTCCCTCCAGCGCCCTCGCGGGAGTATTGCGGAACAGCAAGGGATTGCCAGGCCCTTCCAACGAAGCGATCTGCCGCTGCGAACACAAGTACTGGTCCCGGCTGGAGCAGAAACGTGTCGTGCCGGACCTGGTGCCGCCGTTTGCCGCGGTCGACCCGTTCAGGGACGATCCCCTGGAGGGCGTCGACATCGACTATCCGTTCTGGATCAAACCGATCAAGGCGCACTCTTCGCATCTTGGCTTCAGGATCCGGAACGCGGATGAGCTGCATGGTCACCTGCCCGAAATCCGGGAGAAGATCGGTCTGTTCGGCGAGCCCTTCGAACAATACCTGCGCCATGTGGACCTGCCTGAAGAGATGCGTCACGTGGACGGGCACTGGTGCATTGCCGAAGGGATGATTTCATCCGGACGTCAGTGCACGCTGGAAGGCTACGTCCATGACGGTGAGACCACTGTCTATGGTGTGGTGGACTCGGTACGCTCGGGTCGTCACCATTCCAGTTTCTCCCGCTATCAATACCCGTCGACCATTCCCCTTGCTGTGCAGCAACGCATGATACAGGCCGCGGATCGGGTGCTGAGCCGTTTTGAATACGACGGTGCACCATTCAACATGGAATTCTACTGGGATCCGAAGACCGATCGGATCCGACTGCTTGAAGTCAATGCCCGTATCTCCAAGTCGCATTGTCCGATCTTCCGGCTGGTGGATGGAGTTTCGCACCACCAGGTCATGGTCGATCTGGCGCTGGGCAGGAAACCTGATTTTCCCCATCGCCAGGGTGATTTTTCCGTGGCCGGAAAATTCATGGTCCGGGTGTTCACCGACGGAACGGTGACAAGACTGCCCGGGAAGGAACATATCGACCAGGTACATGCCCTGTTTCCCGAAGCCCGCATCCATCCGTTGACTACGCTGGGCACACAGCTGCGCCATCTGCACTACCAGGACAGTTACAGCTTCGAGCTGGCGGATATATTCCTGGGCGCGGGAAGTCAGAGCGAGTTGCTGGAAAAATACCGGCGTTGTCTGGAGATTCTGCCCTTTGAAGTGCAGCCGTTGGAGGAGGCGCTGGCATGACGGAAGTCGTCGAACCGGGTCCGCAGCCGATTGAGGAGGTCGAGAATGTATTCATCCCCATGCCGGATGGCGCGCGCCTTGCGGCCCGGATCTGGCGGCCGCGGGATGCCGGTTCGCGGCCCGTCCCGGCGATTCTGGAATACATCCCCTACCGCAAGCGCTTTGGCACCGTTGTCAGGGATGAAGGGATGCATCCATGGATGGCCGCTCACGGTTACGCCTGCGTACGGGTGGATCTGCGGGGTAGTGGGGAATCGGATGGTGTGCTCGCGGACGAGTATCTGCAGCAGGAGCTTGACGATGGCTGCGAAATCATCGCCTGGCTGGCGGCCCAGCCCTGGTGCGATGGCAACGTCGGCATGGTGGGAATCTCCTGGGGCGGCTTCAATGGCCTGCAGATTGCCGCCATGCAGCCACCGGCGCTCAGGGCGGTGATCAGTGTATGCTCGACCGATGACCGGTATGCCGATGATGTCCATCACATGGGTGGTTGTCTGTTGGGCGACAACCTGTCCTGGGCATCCACCATGTTCGCCTATAACTCCCTGCCACCGGATCCGGAGCTGGTAGGGGAACGTTGGCGTGACATGTGGTTCGAACGGTTGCAGAAAAGTGGCCTGTGGCTGGCTGAATGGCTGCGGCACCAGCGCCGGGATGCGTACTGGAAGCATGGCTCGATCTGTGAGGACTTCGGTGCGGTGCGTGTGCCGGTGTATGCTGTCAGTGGTTGGGCCGATGGTTATTCCAATGCGGTGTTCCGGCTGCTGTCCGGATTGCAGTCGCCCTGCAAGGGCCTGATCGGTCCCTGGAGTCACAAGTATCCACATCTCGGGGTGCCCGGGCCGGCCGTCGATTTTCTGACCGAGTCGCTGCGCTGGTGGGATCACTGGTTGAAAGGCCACGATACGGGCGTCATGGATGAACCGGCCCTGCGGGTGTGGATGCAGGACAGCGTGCCACCCTACACGAAGTATAATGAACGGCCCGGTCGCTGGGTGGCCGAACCCGGCTGGCCTTCACCCCGTATTGAAGAATGGCGGTACCGTCTGTCTCGGCACCATCTGGTCCCGGAGGATGAGTCGGTCGCGGAACGCGGGATTTCTCTCAGTTCTCCGCTGACCGTCGGCCTGTTTGCCGGCAAGTGGTGCTCCTATGCCGCCGGGCCGGACCTGGCCCATGATCAGCGCCAGGAGGATGGCGGCGCCCTGGTATTCGAAACCCGGCCACTGGAGGAGGATGTCGAGATCTGCGGGGCCGTGACGGGTGATCTGGTGCTGAGTGTGGACCAGCCGGTGGCGCTGATCGCCCTGCGTCTTTCCGACGTGTTACCCGACGGACGGGTGACACGGGTCACTTATGGGCTGCTCAACCTCACTCACAGGGACAGCTCGGAGCATCCCCGGCCAATGGAGCCGGGGCAGCGCACAATGGTCAGTGTCCAGCTCAACGAGGTAGCCTACAGGTTCCCGCGCGGTCACCGCCTGCGCCTGTCCGTGTCGACGTCTTACTGGCCGCTGGCCTGGCCCTCCCCCGAGCCGGTGACGATGACCCTGATGAGCGGGGCCTCCACTCTGACCATTCCCGTGCGGGCACCGAAACCCGAAGACGCGGAACTGCGGCCGTTCGGCCGTCCACGAGGATCACCTCCGTCCAGGATACGACGGCTGGACAGCGAGGAGCACAACTGGCGGGTCATCCACGATCTGGCTGCCGACCGGGCCACGCTGGAAGTGGTCAATGACGCCGGTGCATTCGTGATTGAGGATATTGACCTGAAAGTCCGCACCAGAGCCCGGGAGTGGTACAGCTCCGTGGCGGAGGACGTGACCACGGCGCGTGGCGAGGTGGTATGGGAGCGTGAACTGTCCCGCGGTGACTGGCGGATCCGCACCGTCACCCGGACCGTGTTGACCGCGACCTCCACCCATTTCCGGATCGTCGCCACTCTGGACGCCTATGAAGGTGATGTGCGGGTATGCAGCCACAACTGGGACGAGTGGATCGAGCGGGATCTCGTCTGATTCCCGGTGACGCGTGGTACAGTGATGACCCGGGAACGCACGTCGCATGGAGATGCCGCCACCCATGGCCCTCAAGCCCACCATCCACAAGGCCACGATCACGCTCAGCGATACCGATCGTGGCCTGTACGAGTCACTGCGGCTGACCCTCGCACAACATCCATCCGAAACCGTGGAGCGGATGATGGTGCGTCTGCTGGCGTTCTGCTTCCATGCCAGGGAAGGGCTGATGTTCTGCAAGGGGGTCAGCGACAGCGACGAGGCGGACCTGTGGGCGCATGAACTGGATGGCACTCTTGCACTCTGGATCGATGTCGGCGAACCGGCCGTGGATCGCATCCGTAAGGCCCGCCGTATGGCACGGGCTGTCTCGGTCTACAGTTTCAACAGCAAATCACCCGTCTGGTGGTCGCAGAATCGGGCACAGTTCGAGCTGCTCGACGTGGCGGTGTACCGTTTCGACTGGCCTTCCGTGCAGGCGCTGGCGGGCATGGCGACCCGGAACATGGATCTCTCGGTGACCATTTCGGGGGGCGCAGCCTATGTTGCCACGCAAACCGGCGAGGTGGAGCTGCACGCCGAACCGCTGCAGGTGCCGGACTGAGTATCCGTTTGCCGCTGCGGCACGCGTCCGATATCCTGTCATCATTCATCGAGCATATGTTTTCCAGGAGACCCCATGTCCTACACGCTTACCATCAACGGTCAGGTCCGCGAGCTGGATGTCGACGGCGACATGCCGTTGCTCTGGGCGGTACGTGATCATCTGGACCTGACCGGCACGAAGTTCGGTTGCGGCATCGCCCAGTGTGGCGCCTGCACTGTGCTAGTGGACGGTCAGGCCCAGCGCAGCTGCATGCTGACGGTGGATGCGGCCGCCGGTTCGGAAATCACCACGATAGAGGGGTTGCGGTCCCGCGAGGGCCAGGCGGTGCAGAAAGCCTGGGAAGAGGGGCAGGTGGCCCAGTGCGGTTATTGTCAGTCCGGACAGGTCATGTCCGCCGCCGCATTGCTGGCGCGCAATCCGGAACCGGACGATGCGGCCATCGACGACGCCATGGCCGGCAATCTGTGCCGTTGTGGCACTTATGGCCGCATCCGGGAAGGCATCCATATGGCCGCCGCGCAAATCCGGCAAACAGAGGGGGAAGCGTGATGCGCAGAATGATGAAATCCTCTCCTGATACGCTCGATACCGGCCGCCGCTCGTTCCTGAAGCTCTCCGCCGGCACTGCCGCCGGCCTCGTGCTCGGCGTCCAGCTGGGCGGCGCCGCTTCCGTGGCCCGTGCCCAACAGGGAAGCACAGAAGATCTGCTGACTTTCAACGCCTTTGTCTCCATCAGCCCCGACAACCGGGTACGGGTGCTGATCAAACACCTGGAAATGGGACAGGGTGTATACACCGGTCTGGCCACCTGCGTGGCCGAGGAGCTGGACGCGGCGTGGGATCAGATGGTGTGTGAGCATGCACCCGTGGACACCGCGAAATACGCCAATCTGTTGATGGGGCAACAGGCCACCGGCGGCAGTACCGCCATGGCCAACAGCTATCGACAGATGCGTGAGGCTGGTGCGGCCGCACGCGCCATGCTGGTGTCGGCCGCCGCCGAACGGTGGCGGGTACCGGCCGACGAAATCGTTGTGCGGGAAGGCAGTGTGTCACACGGAAGCCGATCCGCCACATTTGGTGAGCTGGCTTCAGCCGCCGGGCAGCTTCCCGCGCCGGATACGGATTCTCTGACGCTCAAGTCACCCGATGATTTCAGGCTCATCGGCCGCGAGTCTCTGCCGCGCAAGGACGTGGGCAAGCAGGATGGCACCGCCGTCTATACGCAGGATGTGAAGCTGCCGGACATGGTGACCGCGGTGGTGGCGCACCCGCCCCGGTTTGGAGGCAGGGTGGCATCCTTCGATGATACGTCGGCGCGCCAGCGCAAGGGCGTCATCGATGTGTTCGAGATCGACTCCGGCGTGGCCGTGGTGGCGGAAGACTACTGGTCCGCGCTCAAGGCCCGGGAGCAGCTGGAGATCGATTGGGACGACAGCCGGGCGGAAATGCGTGGCAGCCGGCAGATTCTCGACGAATACCATCAGCTTGTGGAAACGGAAGGCGTGGTGGCCGAGTCCGAGGGTGATACCGGGGCAGCACTGCAGCAGGCCTCGGAGGTGACGGAACTGACATTCGAGTTCCCTTACCTGGCACATGCCCAGATGGAGCCGATGAATTGCGTCGCCCGGATTGATGGCAGCCGGGCCGAATTGTGGTATGGCTGCCAGAGTGCGACCCGGGACCAGCAGGTGGTGGCGGAGATGATCGACGGCAACCCGCGGGACGTGACCATCCATACCGTGTTCGCCGGTGGTGGTTTTGGCCGGCGAGCCAATCCGCATTCCGACTATGTGGTGGAGGCGGTGAACATCGCCCGTCGCCTGCAGGGGCGGGCGGTCAAGCTGGTCTGGTCCCGCGAGGATGACATGCGGGGCGGTTATTATCGTCCCGCCTATGTACACAGACTGTCGGCGGCTATCGGCCGGAGCGGAATGCCTGACGCCTTCCGGGCACGGATCGCGGGACAGTCGATCATGGCCGGCACGTCCATGGCGGCGGGCATGATCACCGACGGTATCGACCACAGTTCCGTGGAGGGACTGGCCGGGTTCCCCTACGCCGTGCCGCAGCGTCGGGTGGAGCTCCACTCTCCCGTCGTTGGTGTGCCGGTGCAGTGGTGGCGTTCGGTCGGCAACACCCACACGGCGTTCAGCAAGGAGGTGTTCATCGATACACTGGCCCGCCAGGCGGATGCTGATCCGGTATCGTATCGACTGGCCCTGTTGCGGGACAATCCGCGCGAGACCGCGGTGCTGCAACTGGCCGCCGAGAAGGCCGGCTGGGGCAGTCGGGAGTTGCCGGAGGGCAGAGCACTCGGTGTCGCCGTCCATACTTCGTTCGGTTCCAGCGTCGCCGAGATTGCCGAGGTCTCGGTCGACGGCGACCGGTTCCGGGTGGAACGCGTCGTGGCGGCCATTGACTGCGGTACGGCCGTCAATCCGGATGTGATCCGCGCCCAGGTGGAAGGTGCCATCGCCTATGGCCTTTCTGCTGCCCTGGGAGATGAACTGACGCTGACCGATGGCGTGGTGGACCAGGACAATTTCCACAATTACCGGGTACTGCGAATGCCGGACATGCCAGTGGTGGAGACGCACATCCTGCCCTCCACCAATGCCCCTTCCGGGGTCGGGGAACCCGGTACGCCGCCGATCGCACCGGCCGTGGCCAATGCGCTGGCAGCGGCCACCGGGCGGACGTTCACGCGTTTGCCGCTGCGACTGGGCTGACATCGGTGGCGGGCCGCGGTACCCCCCGATTGCAAGTGGACGGATCGAGCACGCCATGTGCGTGTTCTGAGCACGGGAAGCGGCCATGCATATCGCCACACTGCTACTGATCATCCTCGCCGCCGGGCTGCTCAGTCAGTGGCTGGCGTGGCGGCTCCGCCTGCCGGCCATCATCATCCTGATTCTCTCGGGGCTTGTGCTGGGCCCGTTCACGGGCGTGATCACGCCCACCCTGTCACAGGTGGAGCTGTCGGAGCTGATCGGCCTGGGAGTGGCCGTGATCCTGTTTGAAGGGGGGATGGACCTGAAGCTGGGAGAGTTCCGCCGCGTCGGCCATGGCGTCGGCCGGCTGACCGTGCTGGGGCCGCCCCTGGCCTGGTTTCTCGGGGCGTTGGCGGCGCACTATCTGGCTGGCCTGAGCTGGCCGGTGGCACTGGTGCTGGGAGCCATTCTGGTGGTCACCGGCCCCACCGTGATCCAGCCGTTGCTGCGGCAGGGCAGTCTGAACAATGAATCGGCATCTCTGCTGAAGTGGGAGGGCATCGTCAATGATCCCGTTGGTGTTCTGCTGGCGGTGTTGACGTTCCAGTATTTTACCCTGGCGGATGCCGGTCCGTTGCAGACATTGACATCACTGGGCTTGGCGATGGCGGTGGCCGCTGTTCTCGGCGGAGTCGGCGGCTGGTTGACCGGTGAAGTCTATCGACGGGGTTGGGTGCCGGCACACCTGAAGTCGCCATTGCTTCTGGTGCTGGTGCTGGCTGTATTCTGGCTGAGCAACCAGGTGCAGCATGAAGCCGGGCTTCTCAGCGTCACCCTGATGGGGCTTGTGCTGGGCAACATGGAACTGGTTGAACGCGAGCCACTGCGGCACTTCAAGGAGAACCTGACCGTCGTGTTGCTGTCGGTGCTGTTCATCGTCATACCCTCGCAGCTCGACAGCTCACATCTGCAGTGGCTGGACTGGCGAGCCTTCGTTTTCGTGCTGGCCGTATTGCTGGTGGTGCGCCCGCTGGCGATCGGTGTGGCGACCATGGGGGCGCCCATGCGCGGCGGGGATCGGTGGCTGCTGGCCTGGATCGCGCCACGGGGCATTGTGGCGGCGGCCACCGCCGGCCTGTTCGGACCGGCGCTGGTCGAGGCCGGTTACCCGGACGCCGAGGCGTTACTGCCGCTGGTTTTTCTGGTGATCCTGGTGACGGTACTGGTGCATGGTCTGACGCTGGGCCCCTTGTCCCGTCGCCTGGGACTGGCAGCCGAGGCCGAAAACGGTCTGTTGATTGTCGGTGCCTCTTCGTGGAGCCGTGCACTGGCGGAAGCGCTGCAGCGCGAGGAGGTTGATGTGCTGGTCGCGGACGGCGCGTGGCGACGATTGCGGGATCTGCGCATGGATGGCGTGCCGGTCTACCATGGAGAGATCCTGTCCGAGCATGCCGAGCACGAACTGGAAGACGAGCACCTCAGTTTTCTGCTCTGCGCCACGGATAATGACTACTACAACGCGCTGGTCTGCAAGGCCCTGGCCAGTGAATTCGGACACCACCGCAGCTTCCAGCTGGCACCGGACCGGGAGGCCGGAGACGAACAGCGTCGTCTGACGCTGCAGCAACGCGGCTACCATGCATTCGAGCCACCCACGGATCTGCACACACTGGAGCAGCATCTGGAGGACGGCTGGAGTGTTCGTGTCACCCGGTTGCGGGAAGACTGGAAGGAGGACGAGTGGCGGACGGAGCATGGGGAAGCGGGTCAGGACTGGGTCCTGCTGGGCTGCCTGTCCCCGGAGGGACTACTGACGCTTTTCTCCGCGGAGCAGCCTTTCACCATCTCCGCCGGCTGGCGACTGTTGTGGCTTGCCCCGGCTTGATCTGGCGCCCGGTCCATGGAACCATTCCGATGACTGTTCTTGTGACCCATGAGAATCATGACTGAAGAGAGGTGCAAAGAGTATGAAGCAGCCCATCAGGACCGCCGGCCTCGCGCTGGCCATTGTCGCAATGATCCCCGCCGCGGCGGCGCAGCAGGGCACATCTTCCTGGGTTGACCAGGCTGTCCATAATTTCGGCGAACCCATCAATACAATGTGGGATGAAGGGGAGCTGGCTTTCGCCGATGATGGCACGATGGTCTATACCAGTGCCCGTCAGGACATGGCCGTGGCGCCGGGCGATCCGAAAGATCTCTATATCGCCACGTTCAACGAGCAGACCGGGACCTGGAATACACCGGTGAACATGGGTGAGCCGATCAACGCGGCCCCGGCCACTGATGTCGATCCCCTGCGGCGCGGTGATGATCGGGAACCCTGGATCACCCCCGATGGAGACACCATCTATTTCAAGTCCGACCGTCTGGCCACCTCCGAGCCGCGTAACGCCAATGACATCTTCGTCACGCATCGGGTGGATGGTGAGTGGAGCGAACCGGAGCTGGTCGGCTATCCGATCAGCACGGACGCCGGTAATGAGCACTGTCCGATGCTGTTGCAGGATGGCCAGACTCTCTGTTTTGCGTCCATGCGCGACGGCGGCTACGGTGGCTCCGACATCTGGTGTTCGGTGCGGGATGGGGATGGCAACTGGATGGAGCCGGTCAATCAGGGGCCGGAGATCAACAGTCCGGGAGAGGAGTTCCACTTCATGCAGGCCGAGGATGGCACGGTCTACTTCACCTCCAACCGTGAAGGCGGTCAGGGCAGCATGGACCTGTGGGCAGCGCGGCAGCAGGGACCGAACCAGTGGAGCGAGGCCTGGAACCTGGGGCCGACCGTGAATACCGAGGCCGCCGATATGTGCCCGGCATTGATGCCTGGAGGCGGGTTCAGCTGGTTCTCCGGCCGGCAGGATAACAACCTGGGTGAAATGGATATCTACTGGACCCATCCGTCCAATCTGGCCACCCCCTGACCATGCTCGATTCCTGGCCAGCACCGTTGCGGCGGATTCTGTTGCGACTGCTGGGGGTGCGCTGGTCAGAGCGAGAGCTGGAGCGGGCCTGGCGTGAAGCAGGCGGTGACCTGCACGGCATGCTGGACTGGATTTTCCGGCGTAACGGGTTCGAGTTGCGGACGGAGGGGGCGGAGGTGCTGGACCGTGTGCCAGGCTGTCTGATCGCCGGCAATCATCCTCACGGCCTGTTCGACGGTCTGGCACTGGCCTGGCTGGCCTCATCGGGAGGACGGCCGACGCGGGTCATGGCCAGAGACTTTCTCCAGGTGTTCGGACCCTTGCAGGAACTGTTCCTGAGCGTGCGTCTGGATGGGCAGAGACAGGCCGGCGTCGGCAGCCGGGGTGTCTGGCGGGCGGCACTGGACTGTTTGCGGCAGGGGAGCCGGCTGGTGATCACCCCGGCGGCGGGTCTGAGCCGCGCCGTGCCGTTCTGGGGGCATGCGGTGGATCCTCCCTGGCGCAGCGGCGTGGTCCGTCTGGCGAGACAGGTCGGTTGTCCGATTGTGTTGGTGCACGTGGGGATGGCGGATTCACCGCTACGGCAGATGCTCCACCGCATCCATCCCGTGCTGCGGGCGTTGGTGCAACTCTGGGCGTACCGCTTCGGCAGGCGTCAGCGCATCACGCTGACGGTCAGGGCCGTGATCAGGCCATCGGATCTGCCCACCGACATGGATGTTTCCTCGCAGGCGGAATGGTTGCAGTGGAAACTGGAAAGTCCGGTTATGCCATCGCGGGAGCCGGTTGCTGGCGGGACCAGTACGCGGCCAGCAACAGACCGCTGACCAGGTGCCAGACGCCCCAGAAAGCCGTGATCAGCATCATACCACCGAGTTCCGGATAAAACGTGAACACGATGATCAGTCCCAGGCCGGAATTCTGAATGCCGACCTCCATGGTGACGGCACGACGCTGCACTTCGGGCAGGCGGGCCAGGCCGGATATGCCCCAGCCAAGCGCGAGTGCCACCAGGTTATGCAGAATGACCAGCCCGGAGAAGTCAGCGGCATGCTCGAGGAACAGGAAACCATTGCGGGAAAACGCGATGGCCACGAACACCAGGAATATGAGCAGTGACAGCCAGCGTACCGGGCGCTCTGCTCGTGCCGCCAGAATCGGATACCGATTGCCCGCGATCATCCCCAGTAGCACTGGCGCCACCAGCACGAGTGCCACCAGCTGGACGAGCTGGTCCGGTTCCACCAGAATGCCCTGGGCCATTGCCTGAGTGTCCGGATGCAGGCTGGCGTAGAACATGAAATTCAGTGGCGTCATGACCAGCGCCGCCAGTGACGAGATCGTGGTCATGCTGACTGACGTGGCCAGATGTCCTCGCCCCAGGAATGTCATGATATTGGAGAAACTGCCACCGGGGCAGGCGGCCACCAGAATCATACCCAGCGCCAGCGATGGGTCAAGCGACAGCAACCGGGTCAATCCCCAGGTGGCGGCCGGCAGCAGTGCGAACTGGCAGAACAGACCGATCAGGGGCGCGCGGGGGCTACGCAGGATGTAGCGAAAGTCGGCGGTCCGCACGGAGAGTGCGGCTCCGAACATCATCAGGGCCAGCATGACGTTTAATATGTCGAGGCTGGCCGGGTCGAATTGGATCTGCACATCATCCAGCACGAGCGGGTTCCCGGTGATCATCGTAGGAACATTCAATGTACCATGAGCGGGGCTTCACCGGGTGGCCCCGGCGGGCTACCATGGCCTTTTTCGAATGCCCGGAACATACGGAGGCAATATTGTGTCGCAGGAACAACAAAGGCAGCAGCTGCTGTTGCAACAGAGTGAACTGGAAGAACGGGTGAGCGCCATTCGCAGGGACCTTTCGAGTGGTCACAGTCGTGATTCCGAGGAGCAGGCCCAGGAGCGCGAGAACGACGAGGTACTCAACGGTCTGCTTGCCGAAGCACAGGAACAGCTGAATCGCATTACCGCCGCCCTGCGCAAGATCGATGAGGGGACCTATGGGCAGTGCGAACAGTGTGGCGATACCATAGACTCGCGCCGACTCGAGACACTGCCGGATGCCAGTCTCTGCATACGATGTGCAGCGTGATGACCCGAATCTTCACCTGACGCCGGCGCGCTTCCGGATCAGGCCCGCGGCACTGGAAGAGCAGATCGACGAGATCCATTCCCGGCTTCGGGACGTACCGGAATGGGGATCCGTCATTTCGGTAAAGAGTCGATGTTGGTGTTATCATGTGGCCTGCCGGCTCAATGCACAGCGTAATTGAATCATAATCAGCTGGTTGATGGGGGTAATGATGTTTCCGGAACGATCCGCCGGGGTATTGGCAGTCTGGCTTTCCGGGTTCAGCATGGCGGTGGTTCCGCCCATGTCACTGGCTCAGGAGCCGCCGGTCCGCCCGGGTGCACCCGTGCAGATGCTTCCCGGCGATGAGGCCGTCGAGACCGACGATTCCACGGTGGTCTATCCGAACTCGTTTTTCGTGCAGTACAATCCGACCTCGGCCAGCGACATGCTTGACCGTATACCGGGCGTCTCCATTGACGGGCGTCGCGGTGGCGGTGGCCGTGGCCTCGGCACCGGTGGCAACCTGCTGATCGACGGGCAGCGCATTGCGGGCAAGGACAACTCTCCCCGCGACCAGCTGCAACGCATCGCGGCCGGTGAAGTCCAGCGTATCGAGATCATCCGGGGAACGTCCGGCGAGCTGGACGTGCGTGGCGCCGACCAGGTGATCAACATCGTGCTTACAGAGGATGCCAGCCGGGCGAGTACCACAGTGGAGACGGTGGGTCGTCGCAACCACGACGGTCAGTACGAGGTGGGCGGTTCAGTTGCGCACAGTCGTCAGATCGGTGGCTTCCAGGGGCTGATCACACTGGAATCGCGGCCGAACTACGAGAACCGCATCAGTCATGAAACCAGCTACTCCGCCGACAATGAGCCGCTCGGCACCCTGCGCGAGAGTAACATCCGTGATCAGCAGCCGCTGTCAGCCAGTGCGAACCTCAGTTACCAGACCGGGGCGCATCGCATCCAGTTCAATGCCCTGATCGAGGACTCCGGCTATACTCGACCCATCGAACGGGACTTTGTCGATTTCACCGCCGCGGGCGACATACCGCGGCGCGAGGAAGAGAACATTGAATACACGGAAGATGCCTGGGAACTGGGCGGAGAGTATGAGTATGACTTTGGCGGCGGGCGTCGATTCCAGTTCCTGTTCATCGCCAATGACGAGACCGATGACAATGTTCGCGAGCGCTTTGATGTCGAGTCGCCAGAAGCGGACGGGGAGCGCCTCAAAACGCTGTTCATCGATTCCGACGAGCGTACCCGTGAACGGATCGGGCAGGGCAACTACAGTTTCCCGGTCTCCGAGTCACACTCTCTGCGCCTGGGGCTGGAGCGCGCCCATACCCGTCTGGATTCCCGTCTGTTGATCGGGAATGAGGGAGGCACGGAGTCGCCATCCGACCGCTATGGCGGGTTGCCGCCACGACCGGATCTGTCGAATCCGGGGACTACCGTCGAAGAGATGCGTTACGAGGGATTTGTTTTCCACAACTGGACGTTGAACGACCAGATGCGGCTGGAGAACAGCCTGTTCTACGAGACCTCCGAGATCTCGCAGAGCGGCACCGCGGACAACAGTCGGCGTTTCAATTTTCTGCGGCCCAGTATCGATTTCCGTTACGACATCACTAACTCCTTCCAGTTGCGGGCGTCCGTGGCGCGCAATGTCTCCCAGCTGAGTTTCTCGAATTTCGCGGCCACCGCCAATCAGGATGATCGGGAGCAGGATGCGGATGCCGGCAATCCGGACCTGGTGCCGGAAAAAGAAATCCAGTACGAAGTCGGGGTGGAATACCGCCTGCCCGATGATGGAGGGGTACTCGATGCCCGGTTCTTTTACCAGGATATCGAGGATTACATCGGGCGTATCAATGCAACGCGGGATCCCTCGCAGCCCCTGGCCGCGACCGGCAATGTCGGTGATGCCGAGCGTTGGGGGATGAGAAGCAGTCTCAGCACCCGGCTGGGGTATCTGGGGCTGCCGGATGCCATCGTCACCGCCGGGCTGAACCTGTTCGACTCGCGCATTGTTGATCCGTTTCTGGGTACCGAGCGGCGTTTCAATGGTCGCGGCTGGACCAATGTGGGATTCCGCCACGACATCACGGACCTGCGGCTGAGTTACGGCATTGATTACCAGCATCCCTTCAATGGTGGCGAGTACGAGACCGACATCACCACCATCACGCGCAATGATCGCAACAAGGGACTCGACCTGTTTGTCTCCCGCGTCATGTTCGATGACATCACGTTCCGGCTGGAGTCGAACAATACCCTGGATCATCACCGCTGCCGCGTGCGGGCCCGCTATGAGCCGAGCACGATCAATGGCCAACTTGATGAAGTCGAGCGCTCCTGCAGCAGCCGTGGCCGACGGCTGACACTGAGAGTCCAGAGCACCTTCTGACGGCTTCGTTCATTCGGTTCACAGGCGAAGGTCCGCCAGTATATGCCCATCGCTTCCCGTTGCCGGAATGTACATCCACCAGAGAGCAAGAGGCCGGGCCGGTAGCCGTGCTCAGAAGTGTCGACCGCCATGGATGGCGGTCGCCAAGCCCCCAGGGATGGGTTCACGGGCGTCTTCTGAGCACGGCTACCGGCCCGGCCTCTTGCTCGGGCTACGAAGTTCTTACCTTACGGGTGGTGGATCAGGCCACTTCCTGCACATTGACCGCCGGAATCTGCTTCGCCCGATCCGCTGCGTCCTGGAACGACTCGATCTCGTTGAAGTTCAGGTACCGGTAGATCTCCCCGGACATCGTCTTGACGTTACCCATGTAGGACAGATATTCCTCCATGGTCGGGATCTTGCCGAGCGCAGCCGCGACGGCCGCCAGTTCGGAGGAGGCCAGGTACACGTTGGCCCCGGCACCCAGCCGGTTCGGGAAGTTCCGCGTGGACGTGGAAACCACCGTGGAATTCGGTGCCACCCGTGCCTGGTTGCCCATGCACAGCGAGCAGCCCGGCATCTCGGTGCGGGCACCGGCGACTCCGAACACGTTGTATATCCCTTCCTCGGACAGCTGGTGCTGGTCCATTTTGGTGGGTGGGGAAATCCACAGCCGGGTGGGCAGTCCACCCTCGACCTGCTTCAGTACCTCGCTGGCGGCGCGGAAGTGGCCGATGTTGGTCATGCAGGAACCGATGAAGACCTCGTCGATCTTCGTGTTTTGCACCTCGGACAGCGGCTTGACGTCGTCCGGGTCGTTGGGGCAGGCCAGCAGCGGCTCCTTGATCTCGTTCAGGTCGATCTCGATGACCTTGTGGTACTCGGCATCGGCGTCGGCCTGCATCAGTTCCGGATTCTCCAGCCACGCTTCCATGGCACGGGCGCGGCGCTCCAGGGTGCGGGCATCGCCGTAGCCCTGGTCGATCATCCAGCGCAGCAGGGTCACGTTGGACTTGAAGTACTCGATGATCGGTTCCTTGCCCAGGTTGATGGTGCAGCCGGCGGCAGAGCGCTCGGCGGAGGCGTCAGACAGTTCGAAGGCCTGCTCGACCTTCAGGTCCGGCAGGCCCTCGATTTCCAGGATACGACCGGAGAAGATGTTCTTCTTGCCTTTCTTGGCCACGGTCAGGTCGCCGGACTGGATGGCCGCGTAGGGAATGGCATTGACCAGGTCACGGAGTGTGATACCCGGCTGCATTTCACCCTTGAAGCGCACCAGTACCGATTCCGGCATGTCCAGCGGCATGACGCCGGTGGCGGCGGCAAAGGCCACCAGGCCGGAGCCGGCCGGGAAGGAGATGCCCAGCGGGAAACGGGTGTGCGAGTCGCCGCCGGTGCCGACCGTGTCGGGCAGCAGCATGCGATTCAGCCAGGAGTGGATGATGCCGTCGCCCGGACGCAGGGAAACGCCACCCCGGGTCTGGATGAAGTCGGGCAGGGTGTGCTGCGTGTCGATGTCCACCGGCTTGGGATAGGCCGCTGTGTGGCAGAAGGACTGCATGACCAGGTCGGCGTTGAAGCCCAGGCAGGCCAGGTCCTTCAGCTCGTCGCGGGTCATCGGCCCGGTGGTGTCCTGGGAGCCGACGGTGGTGATCTTCGGCTCGCAGTAGCTACCCGGCCGCACGCCTTCCGCGCCACAGGCCTTGCCGACCATTTTCTGGGCCAGTGTGAAGCCCTTGTCGCTGTCGGCGACCGTGAAGGGCAGGCGGAACACGGTGGACGGCTCCCAACCCAGTGATTCGCGCGCCTTGGTGGTCAGGCCGCGGCCGATGATCAGCGGAATGCGGCCGCCGGCACGCACTTCGTCCAGCATGATCTCGGTCTTCAGTTCGAAGGTGGTCAGCTCTTCATTGCTGCCATGCTTCGTGATCTTGCCTTCGTACACATGAATGTCGATGACTTCGCCGCTGTCCAGCGCGTCCACGTCACACTCGATGGGCAGGGCGCCGGCGTCTTCCATGGTATTGAAGAAGATCGGGGCGATCTTGCCGCCCAGCACCACGCCACCGTTGCGCTTGTTGGGGATGTACGGAATGTCGTCGCCGATGTGCCACAGCACGGAGTTGGTGGCGGACTTGCGTGAGGAGCCGGTACCGACCACATCGCCGACCAGGGCGACCGGGTGACCTTTCTCCTTCAGTTCCGCGATCTGTGCCGGGGCGTTGGTGACCCCTTCGCGCGGCTCCTTGTACATCGCCAGCGCATGCAGCGGGATGTCGGGACGCGACCAGGCGTCCTGTGCGGGGGACAGATCGTCGGTGTTGGTCTCTCCCGGCACCTTGAAGACGGTGACTGTCATGACGTCGGGTACGGCGGGGCGATTGAGGAACCACTCGGCCTCGGCCCAGCTCTCGATGACCGCCTTCGCGTGTTCGTTGCCGTCCTTCATCAACTCTTCCACGTCATGGAAGGCATCAAACATCAGCAGGGTGTGCTTGAGTTCGGTGGCGGCGTCCTCGGCCAGCTCTTCGTCCTTCAGCAGTTCCACCAGAGTGCCGATGTTGTAGCCACCCAGCATGCTGCCCAGCAGCTTGACTGCCAGCTTGCGACCGATCAGCGGGGATTCCGCTTCGCCTTTCGCCAGGGCGGAGAGAAAGCCGGCCTTCACGTAGGCGGCCTCGTCGACACCAGCCGGGACGCGATTGGAAATCAGGTACACCAGGAAGTCTTCCTCGCCGGCCGGCGGGTTCTTCAGCAACTCGACCAGCTCGGCCACCTGGGTGGCGTCCAGCGGCTTGGGCACGATGCCCTGTTCGGCTCTCTCGTCTGCATGCTTTCGATAGGCTTCTAACACAACTGTCCCCTTTATGAAGGTGTTTTCGGTCTGGCCATGACCCGTCGGGCGGGAGGGCTAGTGGGCCATGCGGATAATACGGTAACGTTCAGCCGCATGGCCCACCAGGGTCGGCCAGCTGGAGTTTCTGAAGGGTTCCGGTCTCTTCAGGCCTCCCTGAATCGGGAGCGCATTCTAGTGTAGAATGGCTGAAATTTCCAGTTGCACCCCGCAGAGGGGTGGGCCGTCACGAGGATTGTCCGGTATGTCCAGCTCATCCGATCCATCCGGGGCACCGGTGAAGACGCCCTGCATCGGCATCTGCTCGACCACCTCCCTGGGAGACAGTCTGTGCCGGGGCTGCAAGCGCTTCGCCTTCGAGGTGATTGACTGGAATGGCTACAGTCCGGCCGAGAAGCGAGCCGTACTGCTGCGGATCGACAAACTGGTGAGGCAGATCATGGAGCCGCGCTTCGTGATCCTGTCCCGCGAGCAGTTGCAGCAAGGCATGCGGCAGCAGGGCGT
>JBNJGU010000033.1:0-18980 GCA_051747985.1 Pseudomonadota bacterium
GATCCAATCGATCTGGATACGCTGTTTCGGGTGGCCCGGGGCAGCGACGCGGTACCGGCCGCCGCCATGAAGAAGTGGTTCGACACCAACTATCACTATCTGGTGCCCGGGTTCCGGCGAGGCCAGAGTTTCACACTGGCCTGGCGGCAGATCATCGAAGAGACCGCCGAAGCGCTGGCGCTGGGCCACGCCGCCAAGCCGGTGATTCTTGGTCCGCTGAGCTACCTGTGGCTGGGCAAGACCGAGGACGAAGCATTCGACAGGATCGAGTTACTCCCGTCACTGTTGGTCGCTTACCAGGAATTGCTGCAGGCTCTCGCGGACACCGGTGCCGAATGGATACAGATCGATGAGCCGATCCTGGCGCTGGATCTGCCCCACGACTGGCAGCAAGCCTTCGAGCGCGTGTATCACACACTCAAGGACACGTCGTTGAAGATCCTGTTGGCCACGTATTTCGGCCCGCTGGAGGACAACATGCATACTGCCGTGAATCTGCCCGTGGCCGGCCTGCACATCGACGCCGTGCGTGGCCCGGAGCAGATCCTGTCGGCCGTGGACAACCTGGCGGCGCACAAGGTGCTGTCGGTGGGCATCGTTGATGGCCGCAACATCTGGCGCAACCATCTGCAGCATTCCCTGGAACAGCTGGAAGTGGCGCACCGACGCATCGGTGACCGGCTGTGGTTGGCGCCGTCCTGTTCGCTGCTGCATGTGCCCGTGGATCTGGACGGCGAAACGACGCTCGATCCGACCCTGAAAAGCTGGCTGGCCTTCGCCGTGCAGAAAACGGGAGAAGTGGTCATCCTGGGCCGCCTCTTGGGCGGTACCGCCACCGATGCGGATCGCGAGGCCTTCGCCGAAAGCCGCCGGGTCGCGGACGAGCGCCGCCAGCATCCGCTGACCCGCAATCCGGTCGTGCGGGAACGGGCCGGCTCGGTGACCACGAAGGACTGCGAGCGGCAGAGTCCCTTCGCCGAACGCGTTGAACAGCAGCAGGAGCGGCTCGATCTGCCTTTGTTCCCGACCACCACCATCGGCTCGTTCCCGCAGACCGCGGAGATCCGTCGCATCCGGCGGGAGCATAAACAGGGCCGTATCGGCGAGACAGCCTACACGAACTACATGAAGGACTGCATCCGTGATGCCATTCGACGCCAGGAGTCCCTTGGTCTGGATGTGCTGGTGCACGGCGAGGCCGAGCGCAATGACATGGTGGAGTACTTCGGCGAACAACTGGAGGGCTATGCATTCACGTCCAATGGCTGGGTGCAGAGCTACGGCTCGCGCTGCGTCAAGCCGCCGGTCATCTATGGTGATGTCTCCCGGCCACAACCGATGACGGTGGAGTGGATCCGCCATGCCCAGACCCTGACGCCGAAGCCGGTGAAGGGCATGCTGACCGGACCGGTGACCATGCTGCAGTGGGCCTTCGTGCGCGACGACCAGCCGCGTCACGAGACCGCCATGCAGATCGCACTGGCCCTGCGCGACGAGGTACGGGACCTGGAGGCGGCCGGTACCCGCGTCATCCAGATCGACGAGCCGGCGTTGCGAGAGGGCCTGCCCCTGCGTTGTGCGGATTGGCAGCGCTATCTGGATTGGGCCGTGAAGGCATTCCGGCTGGCGGCCAGCGGTGTACGGGACGAAACGCAGATCCACACCCACATGTGCTATTCGGAGTTCAATGAAATCATCGAGGCCATCGCCGCGCTGGACGCCGATGTGGTGACCATAGAGACCTCGCGCTCAAGGGGCGAACTGCTTACCGCCTTCGAAGACTTCGACTACCCCAACCACATCGGGCCGGGTGTCTATGATATCCATTCCCCCCGCGTGCCCACCATGGAGGACATGGTGGGCGTTCTGGAACGGGCGGCGCACAAGCTGCCGGTGGCGCATCTCTGGGTCAATCCGGACTGCGGGCTGAAGACGCGCGGCTGGCCGGAGACGGAGGAAGCGCTGGCGCGGATGATGGAAGCGGCGAAACGTCTGCGCGTCAGGTACTCGGGTGCTGGAGCTTCATTCGCTCGTCCTACGGAATTTCAGGGTAGTGCTCCGGTGAATTGAGCCGCCAGTCATAGTCGATGAACTCGGTCCGCGAGGTGCCGCGGACCTGTCCGGTCAGCGCTTTATCGGCATAGTGCGCGATGAAATCCCGGATCGAGTCGGCTTCCGCCAGGAAGTCGGCCTCGTACCAGTCGAACAGGCTGGAGACAAACAGGGTGTCGTTCTCCACCCGCAATTGATAATGGGTGAGGAATGCCTTGCGGGTGTTCTCCCGTAACAGTTCATCCAAATTGTCCGCCGTGTAGGGCACGCTACGTAGCGGCGGACAGCCCACCGAGGCGCAGTTCACGGCGAAGTGCACCCGGGCGTCGGCCCAGCCGCGCTGCCGGAATGCCTCGCCCAACAGCGTGTCTTTCTCGATGCCGTCCAGACTCATCATCGTGCCGCCGACGTCGAACAGCTCGCGTTCGAACACATTGGTCCGGAACGGGTTGAGCCGCCCTCCGTAGTCCCAGACCGAATCCACCAGTTCGCCGTCCGGCCGTTCCTCCAGGATATGCGCGGCCATGAAAAAGTTGTAGGCGTTCAGCCAGAACGCCGTGGCTTGTTCGCGGGTTTTCAGACTGTCCGTATCGAAACCGGCCAGGGCTTCGCGTTGCTCGGACAGTCGCTGATGGGTGGTGTCATCCTCCAGCGCCTCCCGGTACTGGAAGGCCGAAACCAGTCCACCGCCTTCCAGCGGCTGTTCGATCAGGTGTTCGTCCAGCAGGTCGGACCAGGGGGCGAACAGTCCATCCATCTGTGCGGTCGCGGGGGCGGCCATCGACAGGGAAAGCAGGAACAGAAGGTGTTGTGGCAGAAGTTGTCTCATGGACGGGCTCGGGGCTCCTCTTCTCGTCATGCTTGAAGTTCGTGGATGCGCTTTCTAGACTGTCGATGATCTGTATTGTTACATACGCGAATTCCGGAGAGGCCGATGACCGACATCGTCTGCACCACCGGCGACATCGCCAACCAGCCAGACATGGACGCGGTGGTCAACGCCGCCAATGCCGAGTTGCGCATCGGTGGCGGTGTGGCCGGCGCGCTTCACCGGGCGGCCGGGCCGGGTCTGGAGGAAGAGTGCCGGCCACTCGCCCCGATCCGTCCGGGACAGGCGGTGATCACCGGGGCACACAACCTGCCCAATCGCCATGTCATCCATTGTCTGGGGCCCGTCTACGGCCGGGACGAGCCCTCGGACCGGCTGCTGGCGGACTGCTATCGCAACGCGCTGCAACTGGCGGAGCAACACGGGCTGCGGTCGGTGGCTTTTCCCTCGCTGTCCACCGGCGCTTTCGGCTATCCCATGGAAGAAGCGGCCGAGGTGGCATTGCGCACGGTGCTGGAGGTGCAACCCGCGCGGGAAGCGGTGGAGACGGTCCGCTTCGTGTTGTTCAGCGATAAAGACCGCGCCCTGCACCAGGCGACACTGGACAGATTGCTTGAGTGACACTCGCGCATGGAGCTCATTCTCAGCCGCAAGGGATTCGATTCGTCCGCGGGCTGATGCCCCAGCTCCGTACTGCCACCGCCTCAGCGTCGTGAACCGGAACGTTGCCTGGTGCGATGCGTGGCCACGGCGGTCAGCGGGTCATCGGGCCACGGGTGCTTCGGGTAGCGACCCTTGAGATCGCGGCGCACGTCAAAATAGGTGTTGGCCCAGAAACTGGCCAGATCGCGGGTGACCTGCACGGGCCGCCCGGCCGGCGACAGCAGATGGATCAGCACCGGCATCTGGCCGCTGGCGATGCGTGGCGTCTCCGTCTGGCCGAACAGGGCCTGCAGCTTGACGGCCAGTACCGGTTCTTCGCTGCTATAGTCGATCCGGATGCGCGAACCGCTGGGCACGGTCAGGTGCGTGGGCGCTTCGCGTGCCAGGGCCTGTTGCAGCGGCCAGTCCAGCAGCGTGTCGTGCAGGTGGTGGCCGAGCGGCAGGCGGTCCACTGCGTCCATGCTCCTGACCCCATCCAGCCAGGGTGCCAGCCACTGTTCCAGTGATTCAAGCAGGGCGGTTTGGCTGACATCGGGCCACGGGTCACCGAATACCCGGCGCAGCAACCGCAGTCGGCCCAGCAATTGCTGGTCGGTGTCGGACCAGCGCAGTTCGCCTCGTTGCCGGAAAGACTGCAGCAGGCCTTTCTGCACAGCGTCGGCGGGCAGTTTCGCCAGCGGACGGCGCTCCAGCGTCAATTCGCCGAGCTGGCGCACATGCTCACCGATAACGCGCCCGGCGCGCTCGTCCCAGCCGATCCGTTCCCTCCACTCCCGCGTCGCCGGGAACAGACGGGGCAGGCACTCCGCCGGCAGGGTGGCGCTATGGAACAGCCGGGCACCACTGGCCTGACCGTCCACTTGCACCGCCACCAGATACGCTGAGCGATTCAGGGAATGGGCGGGTGGCAACTGCACCCGACCGCCGGTCATCAGTTTGAAGTGTCCCGCCTGCTGACGCTGCGCAATGCGATCCGGATAGGCCACGGCCAGCAACTCGCCGATCCGTGACAGGTTGTCCGCCTCCAGTGAGCAGTGGGCACGACGCGCCCACTGTCGAGCCATGCGATGCCAGCGCGCGCCACTGCCCCTGCTGGAGCGGGCAGCGGTCGGGCGTTGCTCCAGCAGCCGACCGATATCCGGGTCTTCACCACCGATCGACTCCTCCAGCCAGGCCACCAGCCAGCAGGCCAGTGGCAGGCAGCCCTGCCGGGCCGCGTGCTCCAGCAACATGGCCAGTCGCGGATGGGTGGGCCAGCGGGCGGCCTGGTGGCCGGCCCGGTTCAGCATGCCATCGTCCCGCAGCAGGCCGAGCCGCTGCAGCAGGTCGCGGCCACTGTCCAGGGCCGCGCTCGGCGGTGGCGTGACCCAGGGCAGGGCCGCCGGATCCGTCGTGCCCCAGCGCGCCAGTTCGAACACCAGTCCGGACAGGTCGGCCTGCAGGATCTCCGGCTCGCGGTGGGCAACCAGCAACTGCTCCTCGGCCCACAACCGGTAGCAGAATCCCTCGGCTTCACGTCCGGCGCGGCCCCGGCGCTGATCGGCACTGGCGCGGTTCACCGGCCGCGTGTCGAGTCGAGTCAGGCCGCTGCGAGGCTGAAAGACCGGTACCCGTTCGCGCCCGGCATCGATGACGATGCGCACACCGGGTACCGTGAGACTGGATTCGGCAATGGCGGTGGAGAGGATGACGCGCCGACGGGCGTCGACGGGTGGGCGCAGCACGGACTGTTGCTGTGCCAGGGGCAACTGGCCGTGCAGCGGCAGCACTTCGACGGTTTCGGACAGGGTGCCTTCCAGGGTCTGTTGCAGCCGCCGGATCTCGCGCTGACCGGGCAGGAAGACCAGAATATCTCCCTGATGCGAGTCCAGTGCCTCGCGAACCACGCGCGCATGATGAAATTCTGGCTTCTGTCGCGGCGTTGGTGACCGATAGTGAGTGGTCACTTCGTAGCTGCGCCCCGGGCAGTCGATGACCGGGGTATCTTCGCCCAGCACGCCGAGCAGTGCCTGTACATCCAGTGTGGCCGACATCACCAGCAGTTTCAGGTCCTCGCGCAATCCGCTCTGTACATCCAGGGTCAGCGCCAGTCCCAGGTCCGCCTCCAGGCTGCGTTCGTGGAACTCGTCGAAAATGATGCCGGCCACTCCCTCCAGCATCGGGTCGTCTTGCAACATCCGGGTCAGTATGCCCTGCGTGACAATCTCCAGGCGTGTGTGAGTGCTCACTTTGGTGTCGCCGCGCACACGATAACCGACGGTGTCTCCGGCCTTCTCGCCAAGTTGCTCCGCCATCCATGTGGCCGCCAGACGGGCGGCGACCCGGCGCGGCTCCAGCAGTAACCAGCGACCGCCGTCAGCGGGAGTGTCTTCCAGCAGGGCGAGGGGCGCCCGGGTGGTCTTGCCGGCTCCGGGCCGGGCCACCAGCAGGCAGCGGTTGTGCCGGACCAGGGTATCGCGCAGCCGCGGCAGCACGGACTCGATCGGCAGGCGGGAAATCGGAGCGGCGGAGTCATTCATGGAGCGCATTGTAACCGGTTGCCGGTGGAGCCGGTGCTATACTGTCCACGTCATGGACCTTTTCGATATCCACTCCGCCCGTGATGCCTGGTCCGAACAGCTGGACGGGGGCACCTGGCATCTGCATGGCTTCGTCGTTGATGAGGCGGAAGAACTGCTTGAAAAAGTGGCTATCGTCTCCGAAACGTCGCCATTTCGCCATCTCGTGACGCCGGGCGGCAAACGTATGTCGGTGGCCATGACCAATTGTGGCCGATTGGGCTGGGTCTCTGATCGATCCGGGTATCGATATCAGGTGATGGATCCCGTCACGGGCCAGGAATGGCCGGCCATGCCCCCGATCTTCGGGAAAGTGGCGAAGAAAGCGGCAGAAGCGGCCGGTTACCACGATTTCGCGCCCGATGTCGGCCTGATCAACGAATATCGGCCCGGAACCCGACTGACACTGCATCAGGACAGGGATGAAAAGGATCCGGAATCACCGATCGTATCGATCTCCCTCGGGGTTCCTGCCGTATTCCAGTGGGGTGGCCGGCGGCGTGGTGGTTCGACGCGGCGCGTCTCGCTGCGCCACGGGGACGTCGTGGTGTGGGGAGGTCCGGATCGCTTCCGGTATCATGGCATCCTTCCCCTGAAGGAAGACATTCACCCGTTGACCGGGGATCGCCGGATCAACATCACGTTCCGCTGCACCGGTCTGAGCGTGGCACATTGACTCCGTCGCGGATCAGACAGAAACTGCATCGTAGATGATCATCAATTCTGGAGGAACACGCTCATGAACCTGCACCGATCCCTGGTCATTGCCGCGCTGGGACTGACCCTGGCGGCCTGCCAGTCCGCCTATTACGGCACCATGGAACGCTTCGGCGTTCACAAGCGTGACATCCTGGTGGACCGGGTCGAGGGTGCGCAGGAGGCGCAGGAAGAGGGACAGGAGCAGTTCGAGTCGGCGCTGGAACAGTTCCGCAGTGTGCGTGATTTCGATGGCGGTGAACTGCAGGAGGTCTACAACCGCCTCAATGCCGAGTTCGAGGCCAGTGAAGCCGCGGCGGAGCGGATCCGAGACCGGATCGCATCCGTGGAAGACGTGGCCGAGGACCTGTTCGATGAATGGTCGGACGAGTTGGCGTTATACACCAGTGAGAGTCTGCGCCGGGACAGCGAAGCGCAGTTGCGGATCACCCGTCAGCGCTATGAGCGATTGATGACCGCCATGCATCGGGTCGAGTCCTCGCTGGATCCGGTCCTGGACACATTGCGCGACAACGTCCTGTACCTGCGCCACAACCTCAATTCCCGTGCCATCGCGTCCCTGCAGGGCGAGCTGGACACCATCGGTACCGATGTCGACCGGCTCATTCGTGACATGCAGGATGCCATCAGCGAATCCAGTGAATTCATCGAGGACATGCGCTCGTGAGTGTGGAGAGCGAATTGACCGAACTGCAGATCAAAGTGGCGTTCCAGGAAGAGGCAATGGACGCCCTCGACGATGTGATCATGGGCCAGAAGCGTCGGATGGATCGGCTGCAGCAGCAACTGCAGGAGCTGCAGGAGAAGTACGAAACCCTGATCGAGCAGGGAAGTCAGGCCATTCCGACCGCGGATGACGACAGGCCACCCCACTACTGAGTCGTCTGACCGCGCGTGCGCCAGCGCACCGATAGTGCCATCGACTTTGTCCATCCTGTAGCGGGTGGTTTCTGTGACTTTGAACCGCAATCCAGTCCGTCCAGGGCACCACCAACAGCATGGGGCGTTCCATGAGGAAGCCGGTCCCGCAGTGGTGTGCCTGATCTTTCTGTTTTGGTGGGGGCCAGAAAATGCAGGAAAATCCGCGATTGGCCGATTACATTCGGTCGCAAATAGAGGCGATTCTTCAGGATTGGGAGGCGTTTGCCCGGACTCTCCTCAGCGCCGGTCGTATGAGCAAGACCGGGCTGCGCGACCACGCCAGGGAAATGCTCCTGACGATAGCGGACGATCTCGGTTCGCTCCAGAGTGAGTCCGAACAGGCCGCCAAATCGAAGGGCCATGCGCCGGAGGATGTGGACGAGTCCTGGGCGGAAGTGCACGGGGGTGCCCGACAGACCAGCGGCTTCAGCGTCATTGAGACCATTTCCGAGTTTCGTGCCCTGCGCGCCAGCGTGGTGTTTCACTGGACCAGGGCTTACCCGTCGGTTTCCGGGCAACAGCTTGAAGACCTCACCCGGTTCCATGAAGCCGTCGATCAGGCCGTCGCCGAGTCGCTCGAGCAGTATGCGTTCATCAAGGATGTGGAAACCCGGCTGTTCGGCGCCATTCTGGTCGCATCCCCGGACCCGATTCATGTCATGGATCTCGAGGGCCGATACATTTACGCAAACAAGGCCACGGCCGATCTTTTCGCCCTGCGACCCGAGGCCATCATCGGGGAATCCAGCTTTACCCTCGGGTTTTCGTTCGCCCCTGACTTCCAGCGGAACCTGGAAAAGGTGGTTGCCGACCAGGCCATCTACCGGGGCGAGTTCGTTCATGCTTTTGCGTCCAATCAGGGTGACAGGTTCGAGTACCTGATAGCACCCGTGCTGGACGAGCATCAGGAAACCGAAGCGGTCGTCTGCATCCTCCGGGATGTGACCGAACGGGCGCTTGCCGAGGAGAAAATATGGCATAACGCCCACCATGACCTTCTCACCGGGTTACCGAACCGACGTCTTTTCCTGGATCGTCTGGAACAGGAGGTCAAACACACAAAGCGCAGTGGCGAGCTCCTTGCCCTGCTGTTCATGGATCTGGATGGCTTCAAGGAAGTCAACGACTCGTTCGGTCATGAGGCGGGGGATCGTCTGCTGTCTGATGTGGCAGAGCGAATTGCCGAGTGTGTGCGGGAAGCGGATACGGTGGCTCGCCTGGGAGGCGATGAATTCACCGTGATTCTCACCGGGGTCAGGCAGCGCAATGACATTCAGCGGGTGGCCCAGACCATCATCGATGCGCTCGCCATGCCGTTCCCCATCTCGGAGCAGCTTGTCCGGATCTCCGGCAGCATCGGGATCACGCTCTATCCCCTGGACGCTACCACCCCCGACACCCTCCTGCGGGCCGCGGATCAGGCCATGTACATGGCCAAAAAATCCGGGTCCAACCGGGTGTGTTTCTACGACGCATCCAGTGCTATTCGATATTCTGCACCTGCTCCCTCATCTGCTCGATGAGCACCTTCAGCTCCACCGCCTGCCGCGTGGTCTCGGCCACGACGGACTTGGACGACAGCGTATTGGCTTCGCGGTTCAGTTCCTGCATCAGGAAGTCCAGGCGCCGGCCGATGGGTTCGGAGAGTGTCAGTACACGGCGTACCTCGGTGACATGGGCATCCAGTCGATCCAGTTCCTCGTCGACATCGGATTTCTGGGCCAGTAGCGCGATCTCCTGCTCCAGACGTGTCGGGTCCAGTTCCTCGCGCAGTTCTCCCAGCCGCTCCACCAGCAGGCTTTTCTGCCGGGTCAGGATGGCGGGCAGTTCGCGTCGCACGGAGACGACAATCTCGCTGATGGCATCCAGCCGTTTTTCGATGGCGATGGCCAGTTCCGCGCCTTCCCGCTGTCGTGTCTCGACAAACTCTTCCAGTGTGGAGTGAAACAGCGTCCGCGCATGACTGGCGATATCGTCGACATCCGGTTCGGGTTCCTGCAGCACACCGGGCCACTTGAGCAGTTCGCTGACCGACAGCGGCTCGGCTTCCGTGTGTACGCCTCGGATCTGCTGGTCCAGTGTCCGAAGCTCCCGCAGCCGGTCTGAATTGAGGCTGGCACCGCGTTCATCCTGATCGGCTGGCTGAAATCGCAGCTGGCAATCCACCTTGCCCCGGCTGAGTCGTTGCCGCAGTCCCTCGCGCACCTTCGGCTCCAGCGGACGCAGCATGTCCGGTACGCGGATGCCGGCTTCCAGGTAGCGGTGATTGAGGGCGCGGATCTCCCAGCTCAGTGTGCCCCAGGCATATTCCTGCTGCTGGCGGGCGAAGGCGGTCATACTGGCAACCATCATGAACCTCGATGTCTGTCTTGTTTTGGGAACAGGGGTAAACAGCAGAGTCTACCGCAGATGTCCCGTTCCTGGCTCGCTATCGGGCGCCGAATTCGGGATAATTACGGATGCACCATCCATCCGACATCAAGAGGTTCCATGAGCGAACAACAACGTCCCAGCCAACGACAGCCCGATCAACTGCGCGATATCCGTCTGACGCGCAACTACACCATGCATGCCGAAGGCTCCGTGCTGGTGGAGTTCGGCGATACGAAAGTGATCTGTACCGCCAGCGTCGAAGAGAACGTACCCCGTTTTCTGAAGGGCAGCGGCCAGGGCTGGGTCACCGCCGAGTACGGCATGCTGCCGCGCTCCACCGGCTCGCGTATGGACCGCGAGGCGGCCCGTGGCAAACAGGGCGGACGCACACTGGAAATCCAGCGCCTGATCGGCCGTTCGCTGCGCGCCGCGATCGCCATGGAGAAGCTGGGCGAGAATACCATCCGCATCGACTGTGACGTGATCCAGGCCGATGGTGGCACCCGCACGGCGTCCATTACCGGCGGCTGTGTCGCCATGGTCGACGCCGTCAACAGCATGATGAAACGGGGCCTGGTGAAAGAGGATCCGATCCAGCAGCTGGTCGGCTCCGTGTCGGTCGGCATCTACAATGGTGTGCCGGTACTGGACCTGGACTACGCCGAGGATTCCACGGCGGACACCGACATGAATGTGGTGATGACCGAGCAGGGGCGTTTCATCGAACTGCAGGGTACGGCCGAGGAAGGGGATTTCGATTTCACTGAACTGGAGCAGATGGCGAACCTGGCGCGCAAGGGCATCGGCGAGCTGGTGGCCATGCAGAAGAAGGTGCTGGGGATCGACTGAGGTCAGTCAGCAGGCCTGGAACGAAGCAGGAGGCACACTATGACACTTGAAGTGTATCAACAGCGGTTCATCGAATTCGCCATCCGGCAGGACATTCTCTGCTTTGGTGAGTTCACGCTGAAGTCCGGCCGCAAGAGTCCGTATTTCTTCAATGCCGGTCTGTTCAACACCGGGAAGTCGCTGGGTTTCCTGGGAAGCAGTTACGCCGCCGCCATCCGCGACCGGGCACCGGATTTCGATCTGCTGTTCGGTCCGGCCTACAAGGGCATCCCGCTGGTGTCGGTGACCTCGGCCGCTCTGGCGCTGGAGTTTGGCGTCGACAAGCCCTACGCCTTCAATCGCAAGGAAGCCAAGGACCACGGCGAGGGAGGCCAGGTGGTCGGCGCGCCGCTGAAAGGTGATGTGTTGATCATCGATGACGTGATCACCGCGGGCACCGCGGTCCGCGAGGTCATGGATCTGTTGGCACGGCACGGCGCCCGCGCGGCGGGTATTCTGGTGGCGCTGGATCGGCAGGAGAAAGGGCAGGGTGAACTGTCCGCGATCCAGGAAATCGAGCGTGACTACGGGATTCCTGTCATCAGCCTGGTCAATCTGCAGCAGATCATCGATTACCTGCAGGCCGAGGGCAATCCGATGCTCAAGGACCACCTGGAGGCGATCCGCGCCTACCGGGACGAATACGGGGTCGGTTAAAAAACCGGGACAAAAAACCGGGACTGTCCCTCTTTTTCAGGGACTGTCCCGGTTTTCTGTCCCGGTTTTCACCAGCAACAGGAACGCCCCGGCCACCAGCAACAAACTGATGTTCACACCCAGCGCCGCACTGTTGCTCAGCGAGCTGCCACCAAACCGCGCCAGGTGTCCCGCTACCAGCGCGAGTGACAGCCCACCTGTCAGCAGCTGAAGGAAGAGCCTGCAACGCGAATCATTGTCCAGCCATTGCGCCAGCCCCATGCTGGCGACCACACCTCCCCAGAACAGCATGGCAGTCCCGGCCCCGGGAGACAGCAGCGCCGCCACGGCCGTCAACAGCAACGCCGGCGGTGTCCCCCAGACCAGTCCGGTCCACAGGTTGTCGAGGTAGTCCCGACCCTTGCGCCGGGCCAGCCAGATGTTGATGCCGGTGACAGAGACCACGGTCAGCGCCAGACCGAGCACGCCGTACAGGATCAGCACCGGAAATCCGCCAAAATGCCCGAAGTGGAGCCGGTAGGTGGAGAAAATGGCCTGCCGCCCGGCCGGCCCGTCCGTGTAACCGGCCTTGCCCAGGTACTGACCTTCCTGATCGAAGCGGTACTGCTCGCCATAGATCAGCCGGTCCTGATGACGGCCACCGATGATCATGTACTGTTCCGGCGTGTTGATGTCCTCGATGGCGATATAGAACGGCTGGGCGTGCGGTGCGACCTCGGCCATGCGTTCCAGCGCGCCCTGCACGTCCATGGGCGCGACTTCCTGTTGCAGCGCTGGCGCCGGACCGTGGATCGCGCCAATGGCCGTATCGCGGTCGCCCTCGAAGAAGGCGGTGGCGATCATGGTGTTCATCAGCGCCGCCAGTCCGAAATACGCTCCAGTGACACCGATCATCAGGTGGAATGGGGCGCCCCAGACACTCAGCCGGTTATGGATGTCCACCTGTTCCAGCCGTCGGGACCCCCCCAGGCGCAGGTTGAATGCGTCCCGGAAGATACGCGGGTGCGCGAGGAAGCCGGAAATGATCAGTGCACAGAGCAGGGCGCCGAAGGCGCTGACCACGATCATCCCGAAGGTGGACGGCAGGTGCAGGTACAGATGCAGCCCGGTAAGCATGTCGGTCCAGGGATGGGCGATGGCCTCACCGCGCCGGCCGTCCGGCTGCAGGAACCAGGACCCGATGGACGAGGCGACATAGGCACGCGGCGAGTCTTCCGTCGGCAGCATGATCAGCATGTCACCGCTGACCTGTTGTGGCTGCGACAGTACGTTGCGGTAGGCATGGCCGACAAGATCCGGCGCCAGCTGCTGGTATTCGGGCACTTCCGGCTGTTCCCAGCGCTCGAAGTACTGGTAGTACACGACCAGCGTGCCGGAGAGGCAGATCAGGTACATCAGCGCACCAGTCAGCAGGCCCAGCCAGGAGTGGCCGGACAGCGCGTTGCGGACCAGTGTCGGGGACAGCAGATTCTTCATGAGGCCTCAGGCATACAGAAACAGGGCACCGGTCAGCAGTGCGATGGACAGGAACAGTACGGGCCGCCACGGCCGGGGATCGGCACAGACCCACACCGACCCGGCACCCCACAGCACCGGCATGGCCAGTATACCCGTGGACAGCTGACTGGCCTGGGGCCAGGGCAGCAGGGTGGACAGGGTAATGGCGGTGACCGCACTGGATACACCGGCCAGTGGCACGGCGGCCAGCAGTCGCAATGTCTGCCGGCCCACGGTGCCGGCACCGGGTAGCGTGATCTGGCCGTTTTGTGTCGTGCGTTGTCGGCCGGCACGGACCTCACGGTTGTAGACCGCCAATGCCCAGGCACACAGCGGCAGCACCAGCAATGCATAGCTCAGACCCAACTCGATATTGCTGGCTCTTACCCACAGGCCGGCGGCCATTGCCTGCAGCAGCCAACCACCGGATACTGCCAATCGCTTTGGCGCGGATCCGGCAGGCCAGGTGCCGCGCCACGACAAGTACAGCAGCACCAGACCCGTCAGCGAGCACAGGGTTGCCAGCGTTCCCCACAACAGCATCAGAAATTCACCGATGCTGAGATCTGCAGGCTGCGCGGCTCGGCCAGCACCAGGTAGTTGGAGCCGGGGAAGCCGCCCACTGAGCTCCAGTCCTCGCTATCACCGGCGTTGTTCAACCGGGCCCGCAACGTCAGGTCATTGCCATACAGCCGTGTGCTGTACCTTGCACCCAGATCCACGCGAGTCCAGGACGACACCTCGATGCTGTTGGCCTGGTTGGCATACTGCGCTGCCGTGTACAGGCTGCGCGCTTCCAGGGTGAGGCCGGGCAGGGCGCTGATGTCCCACTCCACGTTGAGATTGATCTGGGTGTCGGGTGAGCCGACTGCATCATTACCGTCGAAGGCGCCGCCCTGCGTCTGCGTCAGTTCGGCATCGATCAGGGTGATGCCACCCAGTACGCGGATGCTCTCCGTGAGCGCGCCGAAGGCATTGAGCTCGATACCCCGATTACGCTGCTCGCCGAAGGTCGAGAATACATGGTCTTCCACGTAGCTGCTGGGCCGCGCCGTGTCGTATGCGCTCAGCGAGCCGCCGATGCTGCCGTTGTCATATTTTAGGCCCGCCTCGACCTGCTTCGCGCGATAGGGCTCGAAGACTTCGCCGGCGTTGGTCACGGCGTCGCCGCCGCTGGTGGATGGGGCCGTCTCGCCTGGTAGCAGGCCCTCTATGTAGTTGCCATACACGGAGATCGATTCATCCAGCTTGTAGACCACGCCGGCCACCGGGGTGGCACGGGATTCGTCATAGCCGGACTGTGCCGCACCGCTGTTGTAATTGAAGGACCGCGTTTCGATGGTCTGGTGCCGGGCACCCAGCGTGACCAGCAACCGGTCGTTCATGAAGGAGAGCATGTCCGCGATGGCCAGACTGGTGGTCTCGGTCTCCTCGGTGACCAGCGGATCGTTCAGTGAACCGCCCGTGAAGAAATCGGGGCTCGGTGGCGTCACGGCCACCGGTGCGTACAGGTCGCCGGCGAAACCGGTGAAGCTGGAGAATGCATAGGCGTTGCGTGATTTCAGGGAAAAGGCCGACGCGGACACGGTGATGTCATGTCGCACCGCGCCGGTATCAAAGCCGCTCCGCAAGCCGATCTCGCCGGAACGGACATCGTCCTCGCGGGCGTTGTCGAAACGGTAGGCGCTTGTGCTGCCGTCCTCGTTGGCATTGGGGTTGGCGAGCACGTTGCTTTCCTCGCCCTCGCGCATACCGGCCGCCACCCAGACCGTGGTGTTGTCGGTCAGGTCGTATTCGCCGCGTACCACGCCGAACAGCTGCTGTTCATCGGTATGGGTCCACGGTTGTGCGAAGTTGGTTTCGGTGTCCGGCGGCGAGGGAATGCCCGCGTTGGGCGTCACGCTGGGCCTTGGCGAATCGATGTGGTGATCCTGCCAGCCAATATCCACTGACAGTCGCAGGCGGTCGCCCTGGTGATCGACTCCCAGCGAGGCCACGGTCAGCTCCCGGTCCTGGTCATCGATGGCCGTCTCCCCGTCGCGGCGAACCAGATTGGCCCGCACGCCGGTGCTGTCGTCGGCGCCGAAGCGCCGTCCCAGGTCGAGAGCGGCCATGGCATGACCCCCGCTCTCGACTCCGGTGGTGAGCCGGGTCAGACCGCCCTCCGGCGCCCGTTTGGGCACCAGGTTGACGGTGCCGCCCAGACTGCTGCCGCCGGGCGCCGCCCCGTTCAGAAAAGCACTGGCGCCGCGAAACACTTCCACGCGTTCCAACAGCTCGGTGGCCACGAACTGGCGGGGCAGGATGCCGTAGACGCCGTTGTAGGTCATGTCGTCGGAGAACACCGGGAAGCCGCGGATCATATACAGTTCCTGGAAATTGCCGAAGCCCTTGGCGACCCGCACGGTGGGCTCGTTCTGCAGCACATCGGCCACGCTCACCGCTTGCTGGCCCAGCATCAGGTCATGCGTGAAATTGGTGCTGGCGAACGGGGAGTCCATCATGTCCAGATTGCCCAGCATCCCGGCGCGGCCGCCACGGGCCACCTGACCGCCCGCATAGGGTGCCGGCAGGGTGATCTGCGAGCCGAACACGATGATCTCCTCCATGGCCGGTTCCTGTTGGGCCAACACGGTTCCGGAAATGGCGGTGGCGAGGGTGAGCGCCGCGATGCGGGCGTTGGTGGGGGAGTGGCGCATTCTTTACGGTTCCTGCAGTGAATGATTGCAGGAATGATAATGAGAAAGGTTCTTGTTTGCAATAGGTGGCAGAAAAACCGGGACTGTCCCTCTTTTCCGTCCCGCCTTTCCGGATGTCTATCCCTGCAATGGTTGCAGTAGATCCTGCTGTAAATAACGCCACTGTTCGTCCCATTGCTCGGTCGGCCGGCGTCGGAAGTCGCTGCGAACGAACTGGGCCAGACGCCCTTCCACGATGGCCATCAGCAGGTTGGCGAGCACGGTGGACGAGATGGTGGTCTGCTGTTGCTCGCGGATCCCGGCCTCGCGCAGGACCTGTTTGATCTGTGCTTCGATGCGGTCGAACAGGCGGGTGATACGCAGCCGCAGTCGCTCGGTCTCGCCGGTCAGTGCATCGCCGGTCAGCAGCCGGGTCATGCCCGGATTTTTCTCGGCAAAGGCCAGCACCAGGGTGAGGATCTTCTCGCAGCGATCCTGTACCGTCGGCTCATCCTGGATGATCAGGTTGATGCGCACGAACAGCGTGTCCTCGATGAAGAGGATGAGGCCTTCGAACATTTTCGCCTTGCTCGGAAAATGGCGGTACAGCGCCGCTTCCGAGACACCGACTTCACGGGCCAGCGCCGCGGTGGTGATGCGTTCGCCGGGGCCCGATTCCAGCATGCTGGCGAGTGCCTGCAGGATCTGCTCCTTGCGCGACGGTTTCGGTGTTGCCGTGGCCATCCGTGTCAGGCTCCGCCCGCTGCCCGCACGTCGCTGATCAGGGTGCCCACGCCGGTGTGTGTGAAGATTTCCAGCAGCACCGCGTGCTCGACCCGGCCGTCGATGATGTGGGCGCTGCGTACTCCATGCTGTACCGCATCCAGCGCACAGTCCACCTTGGGCAGCATGCCGCCATGGATGGTGCCGTCCGCGATCAGGCCCTCCACCTGCGTGGTATTCAGGCCCGTAAGCACCTTGTCCTCCCGGCTCATGACACCCGAGACGTTGGTCAACAGCATCAGTTTTTCCGCACGCAGTACCTTGGCGATTTCACCGGCCACGGTATCGGCATTGATGTTGTAGGTGGCGCCATTTTCGTCCACACCGATCGGGGCAATGATGGGGATGAAGTCACTTTCACCGATCATTTCCAGCACCTGAGTATTGATATGGTCCACGCTGCCGACCTGGCCGATATCCAGCATCTGTTCGGCCTCTCCCGCTTTCTTTTTCATCAGCTTGCGGGCGCGGATCAGGTTGCCGTCCTTGCCGGTGATGCCGATGGCCTTGCCACCGTTCTTGTTCATCAGCGCCACGATCTCCTGATTGACCAGACCGCCCAGGACCATTTCGACCACGTCCATGGTCTGACTGTCGGTGACCCGCATGCCGTCCACGAATTCCGATTCGATGTTGAGCCGCTCCAGCAGCGAGCCGATCTGCGGGCCGCCGCCGTGCACCACCACAGGGTTCATGCCCACCAGCTTCATCAGCACGATGTCGCGGGCGAAACTGTTCTTCAGCGTTTCGTCGGTCATGGCGTTGCCGCCGTACTTGACCACAATGGTGCTGCCGGTGAACTGCTGGATGTAGGGCAGTGACTCGGTCAGTACATTGGCGATGTTCTTGGCGGCGGCCAGATCGAGAGGCATGTCTTCAGTCCATGGGCAATTGCAGTGAAAGATGAGCCAGTATACACCTCGTGGGTAAGGACTGACCAACCACTCAGAACGGGATCCGCAGGCCATTGCTGTTACGCTGCAGCAGCTCGCGGAACTGTGCCTGTATGTCCCGCAGGGCATCCGCGTTGTCGGCTTCAAAGCGCAGCAGCAACGCCGGTGTGGTGTTGGACGCGCGGAGCAGGCCCCAGCCATGCGGGAACTCGGCCCGGATGCCATCAAGCCGGTTGATGGTCGCATTGGCAAAACCCGCCTGGCTGGAAATGCGCTCCATCAGCTGGAACTTGGCTGCCTCATCCACCTCGACACGCAACTCTTCCGTGCTGATGGCCGATGGCAGCGAATCCAGCAGTGCGTCCACGTCTCCGGGGCTGCGCGCGAGCATCTCGATGAAGCGCGCCGCCACATAGATCCCGTCATCGTGGCCGAACCACCCGTCACGGATGAACACATGCGCGGAAAACTCGGCACCGATCACGGCGTCGGTTTCCCGCATCCTGGATTTCATGAACGAGTGACCACTGCGGCACAGCACCGGGCGGCCACCGGCGTCTTCGATCACCTGTCGCAGCAGGCTGCTGCACTTGACGTCGAAGACCACGTTGGCGCCGGGGTGGCGGGGCAGGATATCGCGCACCAGCAGCATCAGCAGTCGGTCGGTATCGACGATACGACCGGAGTGGCTGACCATCACCACGCGGTCGCCGTCACCGTCCAGCGCCACGCCGAGATCGGCTTTCTCTCTCGCTACAGTGGCCTGCAGTGCCTCCAGATTGCCGCGGATGGTCGGATCCGGATGATGGTTGGGGAAGTGGCCATCCACCTCGCAGAACAGTGGCGTGACGCGACAGCCGATGGCCTCCAGTGCGACCGGAGCCACCGTGCCCGGTATGGCGTTGCCACAGTCGACGACAACATGCAGAGGCCTTCGCAGTGTGATCGAATCCTGCAGATAGTGCAGATAAGCGGGTACCACGTCGTGAGAGATGGCCCTGCCCCTGTGTCGGGGCCGCGGAGCGCCCGCTTCGGCAAGAGCGGAACTGCGTTCGTATAACGACTGGATCTCGTCCGGCGTCAGATTTCTGCGCTTCAGCACTGTCTTGACGCCATTATAATCCGCCGGGTTGTGACTGGCGGTCAGCATCACTCCGGAATCGTGCATTGTGGTGTGGGCCGCGAAATACAACAGGGGTGTGGGAATGCGACCAAGGTCCATGACATCGCAGCCGGCATCCAACAGGCCTTCGCGCAATGCCGGGGCCAGTGTCGGGCTGGACAGCCTGGCGTCTGCACCGAACAGCAGTGTCTGCCGGTCCTGCGCCAGCGCCACTTCCCCGATGGCCTGCCCGATCAGCCGGATGTTGTCCCGGGTCAGGTCGTGTCCGGCAATGCCACGGATATCGTAGGCCCGGAAAATTTCTTTCGGTGGCGGGGGGCATCCGGCCATGGCTGCATGATTCCTTTG